>JBKQMH010000028.1:0-4218 GCA_052146795.1 Verrucomicrobiia bacterium | reverse complement strand
AATCGCCAACGATTTCAGTTGTTTGACTGCGCGATCGGCTGACAAATCGCCCGCGCGCACGCCATGGAGCAACTGTCTCAGCTTCGACTCGTTCATGGCGTGACCGACTTCGCGCGAATCTCCTTTACGCGGGCCTCAAGAGGCGCGGCTTCGCTGTTTCGATTGAGGGCACGCAGGACAATGGTGTAGTTGTCGAGGACCTGCAACAACCTGGGGTCGTCGGGGCCGAACGCATCCTGTTTGATGGCCAGCGCGCGTTTCAACACGGGTTCGGCGTCCGTGTAACGGCCCTCCGAAAAGTAAAGGGCGCCGAGATTGTTCAGATCGTTGGCGAGATCGGGGTGCTCAGGCCCGAGAAGTTTTTCGTCGATCAGCGCCGCGCGCCGGTACAGCGGCTCGGCGATCTTGTACTTACCTTCCGCGCGGTACACCTCGGCGAGATTGTTGGCATCGGAGGCTACGGTGAGGTGTTCCTTGCCGTAATTCGCCTCGTCAAGATTCAGCGCCCGTTGGAATCGCACCTCAGCAGCGTCATATTTCCGCTGCTGGAAAAACACAAGGCCCAGATTGGTCAGGTCTTTCGCTATTTGTTGGTTGCTGTTCTTGGCATGGGATTTCTCGTCGATGGACAGGGCCTGGGTAAAGGACGATTCGGCTTTCTTGTACTCATGCAAGGACACCTGCACGGCGCCCAGGGCGCGCAAGGTCGCGGCAATCGCGGGGTGATCGGCCAGCACGGCCTGATGCCATTTCTCCAAGGCCTGTGTCAACAATTGTTCGGCGTCGGCGTATTTGCCTTGGGCTGTCGTCAGGACACCCAGGTTGCTGAGGACGGTGGCAATGGCGCGAGGATTCTGCGTGGATTGCTTCTCCCAGATGGCGAGCGCTCGTCGATAGAACGGTTCCGCTTGAGACAGCTTCCCTTGGGCGCGGTACGCTTCGGCGAGATTATTGAGGTCGATGGCGACATCCGGGTGGTCAGGGCCGAGAGTGTGTGTGTCGATTTCGAGTGCCTGGTTGTAAAAGGGTTCCGCATCCGCGTACCGGCCGAGACTGTCGTAGAGCATGGCGAGATTGTTGAGGTCAACGGCGACATCGGGGTGTTCCGACCCGAGCAGTTTCTGATCGAGAAGCAGCGCCCGCTTCTGCAGCGTCTCCGCCTCCGTGTAGTTCCCCGAGGCACGCTGGTATTCCGCGAGGTTGCCCAGCGCGGTGGCGACTTCGCGATGGGATGGACCAAACGTCTTTTCAGTGACTTTGAGCGCGTCCTGACCGATGTGAACGGCCTGGGCATATTTCGCCTGGCGATAAAGATCGTTGGCTTCGGCGGTCAGTTTCTTCAGGGTGGCTTCCTGGGCCTTCGACGGAAAGGCTGCCAGAAAAATGGCCAGCGCCGTGATGAGACAGGCTTTCGGGTTCATAGCGAACATACACTATATGCTAGCAGCCGGGCCCACACACCGCAACTGCGTTCACTTCGCCAGCAACGAGAAGGCCTTCGCCAGCGGCAGGTCGGTCGCCAGCGCCTCCGCTCTGGCGTTCCTCCAATCAAAGACGCCGAAACCAGCCAGTGCCAGCGAACGTTCCGTTTCACGCGGCAATTCGACGATCACGTCTGGTGTCAGTCCCTTGTCCTGAAGGATCTGCTTTGACGGTCGCATATAGTAGGCCGTCGGCATTACCAGCACCGAGCCATTCGCCAGTCGGGTCGACGTGGCCAAAAACCCACAGCCGAAGGTCTTGCTGCCGACAATCTGGGCGCGATGGTTGTCCTGAAGCGCGGCCGCAAATGCCTCGGCCTCCGCAGCTGTGCCGCCGTTGACGAGCAATATGACGGGGGTCGTCACTTTCGCGCCGTCGTCGCTGACAAACCCGGTGTGCAGGGCCGTGACTGCATACTCCAGCGAGGCAATCTCAGTACCTTTGGGCAGGAAAATGGATGCGGCAGGCTGAACGGTAAGGAACGCCCCGCCAGGATTGTTTCGAAGGTCGAGGATGATGCCGGTGACATGTTCGCCCCTAGCAAGGGTCATCGCGGTCCGCAGGTTCTCCGCAGTCTCCTTCGAGAATTCGGCCAGCCGATAGTACACGACGCCTTTGTCGAGCATTCTCAACGTGGTTACGGGAGACGAACCACGCGGAGCCCGATGCAGGTGGAGGTCGCGTACGCTTCCGGAGATGGGATCGAGCACGCGCAAACGCACTTCGGAATCGACGGGACCGCCAAGGAGACGTTCCATTTCACAGCGTCGCGCGAGGAGCGTGGACGAATTGTCGACGGCAATGATCTGATCCCCGGCCAGCAAGCCGGCCCGTTGTGCGGGGCTGCCATCGCTCGGGGAAACAACCGTGGGGATGCCCCCGCGGATGACAAACGTGAGTCCAATGTCAGCCGGGGCAGCATTGGATCCACGGGTCGACGTCGCTTCCTCGGGTGTGAGCAGGTCCGCTTCCGGATCAATGGACCGGACGAAAGCGCGCAAGGCGACCGTGGTGTACCATTCCGTATTGACGCGCGAAGGTTGAACGTAATCCTTCTCGAACGCGTCCAGCAATTCCGTAAACCGCGACAGGGTTTCGAACGACGACGGCGTGGGGGTGATGATGCGCGGCTCGTCTGCAGCACGGACAGAAGCCGCGACCAGCATCATGACCCCAAAGAGGGGCGCCGCCCATCGCGCCTTGCTGACAGAATTCCAAAGGCACTTCATGCGAGTTCTTGACCGCTGATCGCATCCGCGATCTTGAACTGCTCGAAGTGAAACGTCGGGTCGGCGCGGAAACTGAGTTTGCCGTTCAGTTTCTTCTCCAGCTCGATCAACACGGTTTCGTCTTCGGTGCGCAAGCGATTCAATACCTCCGGATGGACATACACGCGCAGTTGCGGCTGCTCGTGCCGGCCCTGCTCGCGCAGTTTGCGGAGAAGCTCGGCGACCTTCCGTTGAATTTCCACGGACATGGACAGGGCGCTTTTCACCATGCCTTTGCCCTTGCAGTACGGGCAGTCCTCGTAGACCGCGCTGGCCATGCTCTCGCTGTGGCGTTGCCGGGTCATTTCCATCAGGCCCAACTGCGAGATATTCAGGATGCGGGTCTTGGCTTTGTCGCGGCGGACGCCTTCGCGCACTTTTTGGGTGACCTTCTGCTGGTCGTTGCGGTGACGCATGTCGATGAAGTCAATCACGATCAACCCGCCAATATTGCGGAGACGGAGCTGGCGACAGATTTCTTCGGCGGCTTCGAGATTGGTCTGCAGGATCGTCGTATCCAGGTCCTTTTGGGACTTGTGACGACCCGTATTGACGTCGATGGCGACCAACGCTTCGGTTTCATCAATGCAAATGTAGCCGCCTGATTTCAGCCAGACCTGGCGGCGGAAGGCGTTCTCGATTTGCTTCTCGACGTTGAACCGGCTGAAAATGGGCGCGGGCTCATTGTAGAGCCGCACTTTGCCGCGAGAACGGCGGCTGATCTGGCCGATCATGTTACGAATCCGTTCGTTGGCCTGCTCGTTGTCCACGACGATGCGATCGACTTCTTCGGTGAGAAAGTCGCGCACGGTGCGTTCGACCAGATCAGGTTCCTGAAACACGCAACAGGGCGCCGGCTGGGTCTTGATCTTTTCCTCGACCTGTTTCCAGGTTTGCAGGAGGAGTTCGAGGTCCCGGATGAAGTAACGTTTCTTCTGGTTCTCGCCGACGGTGCGGATGATCACGCCCATCCCTTCGGGAATGTGCAAGCGCTGCAGGATTTTTTTCAGGCGCTGGCGTTCCTTCTCGTCGTCGATCTTGCGCGAGATGCCGCGTTGCGCATTGAACGGCATCAGGACCAGGTAGCGGCCCGGGATGCTGATGTTGGTCGTAATCCGCGGGCCCTTCGTTCCAATAGGCCCTTTGACGACCTGCACGATGACCTCCGAGCCCGGCGGATAAAGCTGGGGGATGTCCTTCTGGGAGATCTTGGGCTTCTGCGAGGCCCGCTCGCCTTCCGGCGTTTCGAGGAGATCGACGCGCTGGTCGAGTTGCTCGGGAATGATGTCCCAATAGTGCAGGAAGGCGTTCTTCTCGAACCCGATATCGACGAAGGCGGCCTTGAGCCCGGGCTCGAGGTTTTTGATGCGGCCCTTGAACACGCTGGCGACGATGCGCGTTTCGGTCGTGCGCTCGATGCTGAACTCTTCGAGTTGGCCGTCTTCGAGCACGGCGACCCGGTTCTCCA
>JBKQMH010000027.1:0-2500 GCA_052146795.1 Verrucomicrobiia bacterium | reverse complement strand
CCGATAATGGCGCCTACGGCACGTTATGCGAGCGCGACAGGTGATCAGCGCGAGATTGACGGTGTTACGATCTTTAATCCGTTCCGGCAGCCAAGCGCACGAGCCGCGGCGACGACGGAATGCGTCGATCACCCGAACCGGCGCATCAGCCGCCACATAGTCCTCAATCGCCGCCGGCAGCAGCGCCGCCTGACCACGATCCTAGCCCCGAACGTAGCTCATGAAAAAGGCCGCATCGTTGTTGATGCGGCCCATCTTATCTGACTCGTCTAGTTCTCACACAGCCTGCTCGCGGCGGTCTCTCCGAAATCCGTTCAGGTGTTTTGGATCAAGCGGCTCGTCACCGGGAATCGCAGGTGTGCAATACAGGCGCGCCAGCCGCTTCATAACGCCTGAGCTTGCTCAATCTGGGACAGCGATTTCAGGTCGAACGCGGTTTGTTGTGATAGTTTCAGCAAGCACTTGAGAACCGCGTGAGCCTCTTGCGCGCGGTTAAGAGCTTCCTCAAATGTCTGCGCTTCCATCAAACATTTCAGCGTTGCAATTGCGTCTGGCAAATAAACATTGGTGATAGCGACAAAGCTATGGAGCTTTTCCATATTTGCGCCGACGATCATGCTGCGATCCCCTCTCGCCGATAGTGTGGGTGCAATGACCTGCATCAAGTGGGCTCAATGATCGGCATCAATCAGTCAGTGGTGCTGACCAAGCGCATAGATGCCGCGCTCGTTGAGGGCGCGCCAGCGACGATTCCTAGGGCTCGCTTTTGTCGCTATGCCTGGGGTTCCTGAGGTGTTGCCGAACTTAGGCTTTTTGGCCTTGGCCAGGCGGCGGAGTGTAGGGGGATGGGGTGCTGCCCGGTTGCGCCTTATCTTTCAAATACAAAGCGCGACAGCGGAATGTGATGCCGGGCACAATTTTCCACTATTGACTGGGCCCCGGCCAGACCCTCGCGCGAGCGTGCGCAAGACAAGGCCGCACCATGTAGCGCCGGTCTGCGTTCGTGGTTCACGACGAAGCACGCGTCGTTGTGCTCCTCGACAATCCAAGGCGGCGGGAAGCGGCGCGGGGGTAGTTTCATATCCCGGCAGCGGCCCACGCCAGACCCAGCGCGCGGCAGTTCGTCCCAGGTAGCATTGACACCGAAGCCAATGGCATCAACAACAAGGGCCAGATCGTCGGGGATCACGAGTATTACTCGTTCGCCTCCTCCTCTGAGTACCCACTCCCAGCAGTGGAAGGCGGGCGCTATTATGGCGTCTCATCGAAGTTCTGGGACCCGGTGCGCCATCTGCGGAACCCAGTTTCCTGAGCGTCGTTCCTGTCGTCCCCGAAGCATGGTGCAAAACGGGAGAGAAAGATGGTTTGGCTAGTTCTGATTTGTTTCTTTCAATTCGCAACAGTCCACGGGCCCGGCGCAACAAGCAATTCTACTAGCGCGATGCTTCACGTCGGCACATTCGGAAATTTGGCCGATTGTGAGAGTGCCGCAAATGCGGCAAAGTTTATTAATCGACATGGCGATCAACCTGGGTTCTCTTTCGCTTGCGTAAATTCTGGAACGTTAAATTAGTGCCCCAGCCAAAATAGAACGACTACGAACCGACCGCTACGCGCGCTGCTGCGTAGGTTGGCGCGGAACCGCGCGCGATCTGCCCTGTCTCAGTGATACTGTAGTTGGCGTTAGCGGCGCGGCGGGCACACTAGTCGAACAGCCAGACCACGAAGCCCCGTCGACGATCCGACAATGCGGGATCAGAAACGATACGTCCATGCCTCGCATGATGCAACAATATGACCCAAATCTGCTCATTGGCGATGTCCAATGCACTGCAAAAAACGGGCCAAGGATGTTCTTCACATCAAAAGGAGCCGGCACAGCTTTGCAAAACCCGGTCGTCCGCTGGCCTCGGGGTTTACCGGCGTAGCAGTTCTGGCAGCTTGGCGAAGTTCGCCGTCATGCGGTGGGGTCCTGCGGCGTCAAAGCTTATGGAATGGCCCGCCCCTCCCTCCCGGCGAGATAGTCTTGCCGGAGACTCAAACGGAGGAACGGATCATGAAGATTGCAGTGCTTGGCATCGATCTCGGCAAGAATGTGTGCAGTGTCGTTGGTCTGGACGCATCCGGGGCTGTGGTCCTACGTCGGCGGGTCCGAAGGGATACGCTCATCGACCTGGTCGCAAAACTGCCGGCTTGCATTGTCGGCATGGAGGCATGTTGCGGCGCCCATCATCTTGGTCGCCTGTTCGCAGCTCAGGGACACCACGTTCGACTGATGTCACCGGAGTATGTCCGGCCTTATGTCAAGGCACAGAAGAACGACGATCGTGACGCCGAAGGAATCGCCGAAGCGGCGACGCGCCCAACGATGCGTTTCGTCGAGGTGAAGACAGAAGACCAACTCGATATGCAGACACTCCACCGATCGAGAGAACGGCTGGTCGGTGAACGAACGGCTCTGATCAACCAGTTGCGCGCAGTCCTGCTGGAACGCGGCATC
>JBKQMH010000026.1:0-14487 GCA_052146795.1 Verrucomicrobiia bacterium | reverse complement strand
ACGATGGCTGGTTTGCCCGAGGCGAGATAGGCGACCGTGCGATCGCTGAACCAACCACAGCGCGTCTTGACGTAGGCTTCCTTGGCCACGCTAAATTCGCCGCGGGAGTGGCCGATGTAATCGAGGTAGGCCTCCACACTCGACGTCGCGGCCAGCGCTTCGGAAATGATCCAGCCGGAATCCCGCAACGGTTGCGCGGGAGCGCCCACGCCGCCGAGCGCAATTTCGAACACGTTGCCGGCGCGACGGGGTAGATCGAGATATTTGAGCAGCTCGATATTCTTCTGGCCGTAGTTCACGCCCCGATACTCGACGCTGCCGTACGCACTCCAGCTCATCACAGTCGTAAATCGTGGGGCCTTGGGAGTGAACTGCGGAGAGATCAGGTCGAGAGCGAGCGGTTGACGAAACGGATGCCAGCACAGGCCATGCGTTGGGATTGGGCAATCGGGTTTGCCGATCCGTTCGCCAAAGGTGAAGTGAAAATTGAAATCGTGCGGCGACGCGTAGCCGGAACAGGAAGGACTCAGCGTGGACGGCATCTTGAATTGGGTGAAGCCGGGGTCGATATCGACAAAGATGCGCGTCGGGCACTCGCGCAACTCTTCAAGCCACGTGGTCGAGGAGGAGCTGATTACGAACGCCGCGTCACGGCACAAGGCTCGGATGTCGTCGCGCTGCAAGCCGCGCCACTGCTCGGCGGCATCTACGTAGCACCAGCGCTGCAGGCCGATTCGTTTGAAGAACGGAAGGATTTGCCCCAGGCCGTACGTCGGATCGTCGGTCATGGTGTTGGTGCGCGGGTCATAACACGCATTGGGCCAGCCATAATGCTCGAGGAAGACGACTTCGTAGCCGAGTTTCGCGAGGCCTGCGAGAAAGTGATATTGCGACAAGAGGTGGCCGCCGAGCGGATACCGGGCGAGATATCCCGCGAAGATAGCAATCGGCCGGTTCATGCGGTGGCTTTCGCGAGGAGATCGGCGAGGACCGTGCGCGCATCGAACATTTTCGCGGCCAACTCGCGCGCGGCGCGCGAATGCGCGGCATAATCCGCGTTGATGGCATCAATTGCGGCCACTGCCTCGTTGAGCGTGCGAAACGCAAACAATCCATGGCCGGTGGGGTAAACGTTGCTCCAGCCCGTGTCCTGCAGCACGCACGGTCGTCCGAGCGCGAGATAACAGGCGCTGCGGCAACTGAACCATCCGCTGCGCGATTTGACGTAGCCTTCCTTGGCGACGCTCCACTCGCCCCTGGAGCGGCTCAAATACTCGCGATAGGTCCACGGGTCCGGCAGCCGTTCCGCCGGCTCGATGACCTGCCAGCCTTTCTGTTGAAGCATTTCCGTGGGGCGTTTCATGCCGGGCCCCATGCCCATGGCGATTTCGAACTTCTGCGTGGTCCGCTGCGGGAGGTCGAGAAACTTGAGGAACTCGAGGTCTTTCTGTCCCCATGTTTCGCCGTTGTATTCGCAATTCTTGTAGGAAACCCAGTTCATCACCGTGGTGAACACGTCGCGGGGCGCTGCGGTGTCCACATTCCACCAGTCGAGCACCACCGGTTGACGCGTCGGAATCCAGTGGAACCCGGCATGGGGAACGCGGCAGTCGCGGGCACCGATGTTTTCGGCGAACGTAAAGTGACGGTCGTGCGCGCGGATCCGGTCGAACACGTCCCGATCGCCGGTCGCGAGCGCCACCTGCGTGAACATCGGGTCGGAATCGAGGAACGCCTTGTGGGGGATCGAGAGGTACTCGGGCCGCAGCCAGCCGCAACCCGACACATTCAGGAAGAAGTCGGCCGTGGCGCAAATCTCTTTCGCTTCCGCTTCGGTACGGCCGTGATAACTCGCATCGGGCGCGCTGCGATACATCCAGCGGTCGGCCAGCCCGAGCTTTTCCATCACGCCGCGGAGGTAGCTGACGTTGTATGTACAATCCTCGCTGATGGTGTTCTGGATCGGGTCATACGGCCACATCTCGGTGTCTTCGAGGTAAAACACGTCGTGGCCCAGTTGGCGGAACCCCTCGACAAACTGCAGGTAGTCCCACGCCACGCCCCCGAACGCGTATTGGCCGACCAATCCCGTGACGATGATGCGCACAGCGGGAAGTTATAGTGGCTGCCCGCCCAAGAGACAACCTTGGCGAGCTGCGTTGTTGTCGCGTATCCGGTTGACGCAGCACATTGTTGAGATTGGTTCCGGAGCGGACGGCTTACACGAGGACGGCAACGCCAAGGGCAACATCAGCTAACCGGGTGCTGTGTCAACACTTCCGATGGCCTTGGAAGGCCCGAATTCGCTTGATTTCATGGCCTTAACTTGCTTTACTTGGCCTCCAATGGAGAAGTGAAGAGGCTGGTGCCTCGGTTCGCGTTTGCTGTTCTCACCGTTCCAAAGATTGTAGGGTAGATTGACGTTAACGGCATCGCGCAGGTCGTACCGTAAGGCGGTTTATCAGGCCGCAGCTCTCGTCGTTTGCCCGCACAACGGCCCCAAGCTCCTGGCGCGATCGAAAAAGAACCAACACATGAAGGCGAGAATCCTCACCGCCATCGCACTGAGTCTCACGCTCACCCTCACCGTCCGCGCCCAGGTGCCGGGCATCCTCAACTACCAGGGCCGCATCGTGGACAACGGCACGAACTTCACCGGCACCGGGCTGTTCGAGTTCGCATTGGTCAACCCTGGCGGCACAACCAATTATTGGAGCAACGACGGCACGGCCATCGGCCAACCCGCCCTCGCAGTGTCGCTGACCGTGACGAAGGGCTTGTACTCCGTCCTGCTCGGCGACACGACGGTTTCCAACATGACGACGGCTGTCCCGGCGGCGGTGTTCGCCAACTCCAACGTCCTCCTGCGGGTCTGGTTCAACGACGGCGTCACCGGCTTCCAGCAACTGATACCTGACCAGCGGATTGCAGCGGTAGGGTACGCGATGATGGCGGCCAGCGTCCCCAACGGAGCCATCGCCTCGGTGCAACTGGCCTCCAACGCCGTCACCGCGGCCAACCTTGCGGCCGGGGCCGTCACAACCGTGGCGATTGCCAACGGCGCAGTTGGCGCCAACCAACTCGCCATCAACTCCGTCAACAGCCTAATCCAATCCAACCTCGCCTCGACCGTGGCGGCATCGACGAATAATACGGGGCTGCTTTACATTGAGCGATTCAACAGCGGCACGAACAACCGTATCGACTTTCCTCCCACTCCGGCGGGAATCTCCAACTGGGCGGCGAGCTGGACAAGCGGCGACTCGGCAGTGGCAATTGGCGGCCAATACAATCTTACCAACGTCATATTCAGCTTTATCGGTTTGTCCAACGTCGTTGCGGAGGCGCTAGGAACGCAAATCATTGACGTGTTTACCACCTATATGGTCGGCTCGGCAGACGGTGCGTATGAGGGCGCTTTCTACTTCGATGGGGCAGTGGGCGTTCAGATGCTGGGGGACTGGAACTTTCGTGAGATTTTCGCCCCCAACAACGCTTGCTATCAAGACACGATGCTGTTGTGCTTTCGCCAAACGACCGATTGCGTCGTGGACGGCTTTCACGGCCAATATGAGTTTTTCAGCACGGCTAATATTGGCTGGCCATACCCCATCATCGCAGCGACGGCGAACCTCAACAACTCCATTCGCAACTCGAAGATTGGGTTATGGAATGGCACAGGTAATCAATGGTCTGCACCGTCTCTCGGTTCGTTTCATGGGAACAACTCAATTGCCAACGCACTCGTGCTCGTTAATGACGTTTTTTACGGCGACCCGTTTGGGGGTGCGACCCCTGTTTGGACGGGAATGACGAATCCGCCACCGCCGACATTTTACAATTGCTTTGCCATCGACGACCACACTGCCGGTGTTTCCCAATACGCATCGGGCGGGACAGCCATGTCGTTGTATTGCGGAACCATCGACACCAACGAAAACGCGACCTACTGGCTGCCGGGAACTCCTGTCGACGTTTGCCCGCCGCTGTCTGGTACGATGAAACGGATACCGCCGGATTGCGGGACACTGACGGGCGGGCTGACCGTGTACGATTCCACTGGCACCAACCTCCTGTTAAGCGTCACCGGGACAAGTGCGCGGTTTGGCACCAACAGTACGATAACGGCCAGCGGTATAACGGCCAGCGGTGCGAACATCGGCACAGGTGAAATTGCCAACCTCGCCTATGCATCAATGACTACAACCCGCACAAACGTCAATGCGACAATTGCCGCTGGCACCGTAAGTGCAATCTTTTTGAACAACACGAACGTATGGGTTTTTGACACTTCTTCCGGGGTTTCCAGCAACACCATCAGCACAATCGCTGGCGCTGCAATCGTCGGTGAAATTCAAAACTTTCCCGGCAATGGCAACGCTGGTAACCTGCTCATTATTGACTCGGGGACCACTACCCGGACTCTCAGCGGGTCGCGGTACGACTACATCTACCCGTTCCAGACTCACTATTACCTGTCGCAGACCAACCACAACTATCTCGTCACCGGCCCGATTTCCACCAATCCCGCTGTGATGCTAGGGTACTCTGGAACCAACGTGACGCTAACGATTCCCGTCGCCGGAAGCAATCTCACCCTCAACTTGAGTACACACTAATGACCTCACCCCGGTCATCGAGTGACGGAGCGACTTGGACTCAGGTGAGCCCCGCTGTTCCGTGGGGCGCACGAATGTCTTTCGGAGCCGTGGCGCTCAACGGGCAAATGTGGGTAATGGGCGGATGCTGCGGCAACAACGGCAACGATTTCGACGATGTGTGGTCATCCCAGAACACCGACACCAATATGTTGGGCGGGTTCTATTTGTTCCAAAAACAGTAAGCCGACGACGCGGAGGCGAAAATGAAAGGGCGGCAATCAACAATCAGTAGTCACCGGTCAGAGGCACTGGTTTTTATAGGAGTTGCATTCCTGTCCCGCTCCGCTTGCGGTGCGGCGACAAATCTTTCCGGACAAAAGCGACGGGGACTCTTCGGCAAGCCCAGAGTGACAGCCTTCGTTCCAGTATGCACGCTACTTGCTCTGGCGCTCTATGCACCCTGTCTTTTCGCCTCCAGCGCCCTCACCACCAGCTCGATTGACGGCGGTGGATTGCGCACGTCGAGCGCCAATTACACGATGGACGGAAGCGTGGGCGGGATCGGCGGCATCTCCAGCGACTCGGCGGACACAGCCAAGAACGGTTACATCGGCCAACTCACGGAGGTCGTCAGCGTCGTGGTCACATCTCAGCCGGACGCGGTTGGCGTCGGGAGCACAACGCTACTCAGCGGCACGGCCACGCTCGACGATAGCACGGTGGCCAGTTTGTCCGGCTCCGATGTTGACTGGAGCAGTCCCAACGAGCCGTACCCGGTCGCGTCGATCAACGCGAGCGGAGTGCTCAGCCCTGCGGACGTGTATGCTGTAGCCCCTGCCTTTGTGCCCGCCACGGTTGACGGCTATTATCTCGGCGCGACCAGCAACACGATCCTGGAGGTTTTTGCTCCTGATAGCATCGGCGACGGCATCCCGGATTGGTGGCGGCAGGCGTATTTCGACGTCGCGACACCGACCAACAACTCCGACTGCGCGACCTGCGATGCCGACGGGACAGGCCAGAACAACCTGTTCAAGTTCGTGGCGGGATTGAACCCGACGAATCCAGCCTCCGTGTTCGCGCTGACGGTCGCGCCGGTGGCGGGTCAGCCGACGCAGAAGGTGTTGACATACAATCCGATCCTGATTGGATTCGGCCAGACCTACTCGGTGCAGTTCACCACCAATCTCGTCGGCGCCGCGTACGCGACGCTCACGACCACCAGCGTGCTGACGACCAACGTCCCGCAGGCGCAGGTCACCCTCACCGACCTGAGCGCGACCCAAACGCAGAAGTTCTACCGCGTCAACATCAGTTTGCCGTAAGTTGTCGCCAGGCCTGCCAGGCGCGGCTTCCGGTGATTTGCCTGTGCGTGAAGCGGATGGCTAAGGGATGGTGCCTTCGAGGTGGATCTCGTCGAATTCGTCACGGATCTGGATGGCTCGACCCGATAGATTGCTGACCGTGGCAGAACTAAACGGCAACGTCTCTCCCCTACGGGTGTCGCGAGTATAGCTGCCGGCGTGTATCTCGTTTGTCGATATCGCCAGGGGGCCGATATTGCTCATGATCGTCGATGCGGGCGATGGAATGTGGTATTCAATGAAGATCGAGTACGGCTGGCCACCCGACAAATTATGCGCGTAGAGGTCGAAAAAACTATGGCCCGTTGAGCCGGTAAAAACTGTTTTTACATAACCCTTTTCAATGGGGTTGGGCGGGATGGATAGTGTGGTCAAGTGCGACTTCAGGTTGTAATGCGGCGCCTCGGCCTTTGTCGTGAAGGGCGGTATCTGGGCAAAGAGCACTGTGTTGGCGAAGAAATTCGTCACGCCGCCGTCAATATTCGTTACGCAACCGTCAATTTCCGGCACGCAATCGACAATATTTGTCAGGCCATCGATAATATTCGTCACGCAGCCGACAATATTCGTCACGCAATCGACAATATTCGTCGAGCCACCGACAATATTTGTGGGACCCGGGTTCCCGATGACCAGGTACAGACCGGAGAGTTCCTGCAGATCGGCAACGCCCAGCTGTGCGGGCGCAGCGCCGACACCCTCGTACTTGAGGACCCACGTGTCGTTGGTGCCCAGAAGGTTCATGGGCCCGATCAAGGAAACAGGGGTATTCGTATTGTTTGCCGTACTGATAAAAACGCCAAAGGCAGCGTTTGATGCACTTGACCCGCCTGACCCACCTGATGGCCCGGACAGATTGTTGGCTGTTACTGAGAAGATTTGGACGGAACCCTTTTCCTCAAGGACGGCGAGGCCGGAAGGTCCCGGACTCGGCGTGTCCACCTCACGCTGGAACTGGCTGGTGGCATAGATCGCCGGCTGAGACGCGCCCAAAGCACTTGCGGCCAGGCCCGGCAACAGCGCCAGGAGCAGAGCAACTGGCCTCAGTGAACCAAGTGATTTTCGCTTCATTTTCTTTACGGTCCTCCTAACTCAATCCGTTGCACCGGCTGGGGCACCCGAAACCTTATTACAAGCAACGCTCGTGCCGGAAGAGTGGGTTTCGCCGACTCCGTGCCCATCCGCAAGTATTCAGGGAGCAACTAGTTACAAAACTGTCCACGCCGTCATGGCGTGGTCTGGCGATGGGTTCCTTTTACGCTGGACACCAGCACGGGTGCATTTCAGAGTGCGCGGGATGCGGAAGGAAAGATGGTTCGTGGCCGTTTCCCTCGTCCTCGGCGCCTTCGCTTTTGCCGTCGTGCTGGCCGACCACAGTGCCATTGATGGCGATCTGTGGGCGCGTCTGGCGGTCGGCGCACACGTATGGAAGACGGGTACGGTGATGCGCCATGATGTGTTCGCATTCACGCCGACGCTGCCGCAATGGATTGACCACGAATGGGGCGCGGGGGTGCTGTTTTTTGCGATGCTGAATTGGTTTGGGCCGGCATCGCTGATGATTTTCAAGATCGGCGTCGCACTGGGGGCGCTCGTGGTGTGCATCGCCGCCTCGCGTGCCAGCGGGACAAAGTGGGCCAGCGTGCTGTTTCTGGCCGTGCCATGCGCGCTGGCGGTATTGCCCGGTTATGTGCCCGTGGTGCGCAGCCATGTGCTCACGTACCTTTTCTTCGCCGCAACACTGTGGTGGCTGGAACTGATGCGAGAAGGGCGGCGTTGGCCGTCGTTCGCCATCGTGGCACTGATGCTCGTGTGGGCCAACGTCCACGGCGGGTTTATCGTGGGCCTCGCGGCAATTGCCGTGTACGCGGCATGGTTGAGGACACGCGCCGCCTTGGCCACGCTACTGGCCGCGCTGGCGGTCACTTGTGTGAATCCGTATGGAGTGAGTTTTTGGACATACCTCGTGCCCGCGTGGCTGCATCCGCGCGCCGATATTGGCGAATGGGGACGAATGCCACTGTGGGGATTCGATTCGTATTTTGGTTTTCGGCTCTTGTTCGTGGTCGTTCTCGGCGCCGTTGCCTGGGGATGGAAACGCCGCACCGGGTGCGGGCTGACCATGCTGGCGCTGACGGCGGTAGCAGCGTGGTTGCACCGGCGGCACGCTCCGTTTTTCGGACTGGCCGCGCTCGTGTACGTCGGGCCGTACCTCGACGGAAAGCGGTTGCGAGTGGAGGCCGTCGCGGCGGCGTACGTGGTGATCGCGGCGGTGGTGGCGTGGAGGTTTTTACCGCAGGCCGCGCTACAGCCGTCGGAACTGGCCAAATTCTTTTATCCCGTCCGCACGGTGGACATCCTTGACTTGGCCCACGCGGAAGGAAACCTGGCCGTGCCGTTTCGCTGGGGCAGTTACGCATCCTGGCGGCTGGCCCCACGAATCAAGGTGTCGATGGACGGACGTTACGAAGAGACCTATCCCGACAAGACGTTCGAGATGAACCACGTGTTGTTCTACAAGGACGGCGCGAACTGGGATGAATTGCTGCGGCGATACCGCGTGGATTTCATCATTGTTGAATTGCGGACGACGCAGTTACAACCCGACGATCTTTTGTCACATGGCTACGAATGGGTATGGTCGGATGATACCTCGGCGTTGTTGGCCCGTCGTGAACTCGCGCCGGGACTACGCCGCGCCGCCGCCAATCTTCCCCCCACGACCCGCGAGCCCCTCGACCCGCATCTGGCTGATCGGTGGCTGCCCGGTGGCACGTAAGAGGGCTACAGTGATTGGAGCATCTCGGCGGGCGGTTTCGCGATCTTGTCGATGCGAAGTTTTTGCGGGGTGGTTTCGCCGGCGGCTTCGACAGTGTCGCCGACCTTTTTATTCAGCAGCGTCTGCGCGAGGGCGGCGGGGTAACTGATGATGCCGCGCCCCGGATCGCCGTCCCACGCGCCGAGGATGTGATAGGTCTGCGACCGGTTGGCGCCGAGGTCGGTCACGGTGACACTGGTGCCGATACTGACGACATCGGTCTTGGCGTCGGCGAAATCGGTTGGCTGGGCGCGCGATAAGAGGATTTCCAGTTCGGCGCGTCGGCGCATGAGAAGTTTCTGCATGTCCTTGGCGGCTTTGAATTCGAAATTCTCGCGCAGATCGCCGTAACTGCGGGCCAGCCCGATCTCTTTGCTGTTCTGCGGGATCTTTTTCTGGATGATGTCGTCGAGTTCGGCGCGGCGCTTGTTGTAGCTGCCCCACGAGACGATGAGCGGCTGCTCCTTGACGGTTTTGGTGACGAGAAACTCCTGCACGAACGGATGCTCTTTGACGACGCGCGCGAGGAGCGAGCGGCGATCAAGTTCTTCGAAGGCCGAGGTGGAGAGAATCAAGCGGGCAATCTTGCGCACGGTCTCGGTGTCGGCCTCACTCAAAAGATCCGCCATGAGTTCCTCTTCCCCGAAGAGCACATCGCGCAGCTTTTTGCTGACGGACTTGTTCGGGGCGGATTCGATTGACTCGATGACGGCGAAGAGCAGCGCGGGAGTTTGCAGTCCGTCCAGCCACGGATGCACCTTGCGGGAAGCGGGAGTTGAGATATTCCGGCAAATCCAGCACAACAATTCCGTTCCGGCAGTTTGATTGTGGACCCATTGCTCAATCGCGTCCGCTCTCTGGGCCAGCACGTCCGGAATCTCATCGAGGGACTTGGTGGACAACCGGTTCAGTTCCCGCACCAAGCGGTCAGGATCGGCGGTCTTAAGGACAGCGAGCGCCCGCCTTTGAATCGGCGCGCTCAACTCGTCCAATACCATCGACAGGTTCGGGGTTGCCGAGAGGAAACTGGCAAGCAAGGCCGTGGTGTCCTCAGCGGGTGCCTTCTGATGCTCGCGGAGTTGTTCGAGAATGACGACAGCTTCGATGCGCTCAACGTGCCGGCTCGCCGGAGTTTTCTTGAGCGTTTCGAGCAGCGTGTCCTGAAACTCCTGGATCAAAAGCTCGGCGTTTTCGAGTTCGTCCACGAGCTTGAGGAACTGGCGGGCCACCTCGATCTGCTGGGTGAGCCCTTTGGCATCGTGGAACGCCTCGAGAATTTCGTCCTGCTGTGACACCGGCGCGGTGCGCAGAACCACGGGGTCGGTTTTCTTCGCCGGGAGATCAAAGTGGGAATCCTTCTTCAACAGCTTGCGCGTGTTCTCCCACCATTTTTTCCATTGATCGGCGGGAATGACCGTGCCCACAAGCAGCGCTTCAATCCGCTCGGTCGTGGCCGCGCGGTGCTGGCTGAGAAGCACGAGACGGAGCAGCGCGACGGGGTCTGCGGCGGCGAGCCGCTTCAGGCCATCGACGTCGGTGAGCTTGCGGACTTCGATGTGGTCGTTGCCGACGGGCGTAAGACTGTCGGCGGCGTAGGCCAGCTGCATGGAGTGGGATGGATTGTGGGTGAAGCCGACGACGATTTGGCCGAGCGTCGTGTCGAAGGATTTCACACGGCCGACCCCCCAGCTCTTGTGCTGGCCATAAGTCCCCACCTGTAGCGCCAGCAAAGTCTCGATCCGGGCGATGGCGGCGGGGAGAGGTGTACGATTTTGATCAAGCTCTGCGATGTCGAGGATGGTCTTCAGGCGGGGGTCGGACTCATGGAGTTGGCTAAAAGCCATGACAAGCTCGGCCCGGAGCTGCTTGTCAGTTGGCTTCGCTTCTGCTTGCAGCTTAAGGGCATAGAGCCATTCGTGATGTTTGCCGTCGGCTTTGATGCTCTCGGTGATCAGTGAGGCGAGTTCGGCGGCCATTTCGGTCTGTCCGGCGTCGGCAAATTCCTTTATGAGTAGAAGCAGAAACTCGGGTTGGTCAGAGAATTGCTCTGCTAATTCGAGCCAAAAGGCTTGGGCGCCGTCCCAGTCGGATCGGGACAGGAGGTCTTTAAGTTGCTGATGATGTTGTTGTGTCGAACTCATTGGATATCAGAGAGATTTTGTGTTTGCGGCAAGAACGATAGCGAACGACAAACCGCTGGTCCGCCAGCTTGACGATGCAGGTGGCCAGAGATATGATAAAATGCTCATGAGATGGATTTCCACGTTTGGTGCGCTTTGGCTATTGCTTGCCGCCGGGTGCCAGTCTAACCAAAATGTACACGTCTTGTCTCCAGAGAAATTTGCTGCCACAACCAGCGGTGCAGCCTACAGCACCATCGACACGAATGCAACGACCGGAACCAACGCCAAGCCGCGTGTGATTGTCCCCGGCGTCAGCATCAGCGTGACTGTGGATCAGGATCACAGTCTCGATCACGTCTACGTGGTGCCGATCAGCGGGGCGATTGACTTTGTGCCACTCGGTCGTATCCAGGCGGAGGGACTGACGACCGATGAGGTGGCGCAGAAGATCAAGGAAGGCTTGGAGAAAGATTATTTCCAGAAGGCCACGGTAACGGTGGCCATCGAGTCCGCCCTCGCCACCGGGGGGGGCGGTGCGGGGGGCGTCATCTACGTGATCGGGAACGTGAATCGGCCCGGTCCGTTGTTGTTGCCGAAGGACGAACGCTTTACCGTGACCAAGGCGATCATCGCGGCGGGCAACTTCGCGACGTTTGCCAATGGTGGCAAAGTGCAACTGATCCGCTACGACAAAACGGGGAAAAAATACCTCACGTACATTGATGTGGATCGAATCATGAAGCGCGGTGAGTTTGAAAAAGACATCCAGGTCCAGGACGGGGACTGGATCATCGTACCGGAGAAGTTGATCAACTTTTAGCCATGGGGGGCCAGGACGCTAAACGGGAGTTGCCTATGATGACCCAAAACGTCGCGGAAAACAGGTCCGAGAGCGTCGACATCAAGGAGTATATCGCCGTTCTGCTGAAGCGGAAGTGGCTCGTGCTGATTTGCTTTCTGCTCAGCATGGCCGGCACCACGGCGTTTCTGTTTACCCGACAACAAATTTACGAAGCGGATGCCAAGTTGCTGGTGACCACGGCCGGCGGATCGGTGCCGGTTTCCGAAGTGACGCGTGAGGACGAGAGCCGGTTCTATGCCACGCAGATTGAGATTCTCACCGAGCAAACGATGTTGCGTCGCGTCCAGTTGCGGATGCGGAAAACCCCGGACGAAATCCGGGAAAACCTAGCGGACCTGAAGGTCGAGCCCGTTCGTGGCGCGGCGATCCTGATGATTCGTGCGCAAAGTCCCTCGCCGGATTTTGCGAAGGATTTCGACAACACGCTCTGTGAGGAATACATGCACTTTCGTGACGAGCAGCGCGCGCAAAGTTCCGAGTCCGCGCTGCTGATGTTGACGCGGGAAATCAAGCGTCTCGGGGAAGAGAAGCAGGCGGCGACCGAGAAGATGCTGGACTACGCCAAGCAGAACCACGTGGACCCGATGGGCAGCGTGGGATTCGCTTGGTACAAGCGATTCAACATGCTGAACTACGGTTATGCCACGGCCGCCAAAGCCTACAACGAGGCCAAGACCCGCAAGGAATTGCTCGATAGCCGGCCCGATACCTCGACGGTGCTGGCCCTGCTGGCAGCGGAACGCGAGGAGGGGATCGATTCGTTCGCGCAAGGGGCAGCCAGCTCCAATGAAGCCCAGCGGGTTGTCTCCAAGGGCATGCAACTGGACATCTTTGTGGAAGAAGATCCCTCCCTGAACGCGCGGGTGGAGGTTGGGGCGGACGGCACCATTAACTATCCCGGCATCGGCGCCGTACCGGCCGATGGCCTCACGGCGCAAGCTCTTGCCGAAAATATCAAGCAAGGATTGTTGGGCAACAAACTGGTCAAACCCAAGGAATGGGGTGACCGCGGTGGAATCGTTTACACGGATGAACTGCAGAAGGTCATGACGGCCACGGTGAGAATCATGGTCGAAGATCCGAACACTCCTCCCGTCGGCGACGTTCAAGCGAAAGCCTCGGACGAATTGGGCCGGTACTCGTTTGGTGCGTTGAATGAAACGGTGTCCAAACAGCTCTTTGAACTGGAGAGACGGAAGCGGGAATTGGAGGTCAAGCTGGATGAAATGCGCAAGATCTACAAACCGCGACATCCGGCGCTGATGGAAGTCGAACAGCAATTGACCGAGACAACCTCACAGATCAATGGGGAGATCGAGTTTATCCGGCAGAAGGCGGACGCGGATCTGGTGGTCGCCAAGAAAAACTTCGATGAAATGTCGGCGCTCGGCAAGCAACTGGACGACGCGGTGTATATCGATGGCGAAAAGGCGACCGAATGGAAGACGTTGAAGGATGACGTCGACCAAATCCAAAGCCTCTACAATGCGCTCCTGTCCCAGTTGATGAAAATTGATGTGTCGCAGGGATTCAATTCGCGGACCGTGTCCGTGTTGGAGCCCGCCCTTCTACAACCCGAGCCCGTTTACCCCAAGAAGATGAAGATCTTGCTGATGGCGGCTTTCTTTGGCCTGGGCATGGGGTTGGCCCTGGCGTTCTTCATTGAGTACATCGACGATTCCATCAAGTTGGCGGAAGAAGTCGAGCGCGAGTTGCAACTGCCGTTCCTTGGGATGATCCCGGCCGCGCAATGGAACCCCGACGACCTCAGCGCCCATCGGCTGGACCGGCTGAAACAACAGGGCGGCGTCGCCGAATCGTATCGCGTCGTCCGCTCGGCAATCATCTTCTCCACGCCGCGCGAGAAACTTCGTTCGATTCTGGTCACCAGCGCGGTGCCGCGCGAAGGCAAGACCACCACGTGCGTCAATCTTGCCATCGGGTTCTCGCAGGTCGAGGATCGGGTGTTGCTGGTCGATGCGGATCTTCGTCGTGGCGAAACCCACAAGTATTTTGGCTTTGAAAAAGAGAAGGGTCTGGCCGATGTGCTACTCGGGGAAGCGACGCCCGAAGAAGTCATCAAGCGCGGTGATGTTGCCAAACTGGACGTCATCACTTGCGGCGCCTATCCGGCGAACCCGGCGGAGTTACTGCTCGGGTGGCGGTTGAAGGAGTTCCTTGAGTGGGCGTACAAACACTATGACCGGGTGGTCGTGGATTGCCCGCCCGTGATGGGCATCGCGGACAGTGCCATTCTCGGCTCGGCCGTTGACGGCGTCCTGTTCATCATCTGGGCGGGTCGCACCTCGCGCCGGTATGTTCGGGTGGCGAAGATGACCGCGGTCAGCCGCGGGGCGAAGGTATTTGGTTTTGTGCTCAACAACCTCGAACCCGGCCGTGTCGGCTACTACCACTACTACCCGTACTACTACAGCTACTACTCCCGCGGGTATTACTACGCCCACAAGGAAGACGAGGGCAAGGGCGGCGATATCAAGGGCATCGAGGTCCCCTCGCAACAAGACGGCAAAGACGAAATCGACGACGTGTATTGACCGGTGTTCCCGGGGGCTCCTAGACATCGAAAATCACTACCGCGCGCCACGAGCCGTCGGGCTGTGATTCAACGCAGAGTTGATGGTAGGTGACGGCTTTGATTTCGTCTTTGCCGTCTTGTTGCGAGGGGACCTCGATGCCCTTGATATCGCCGCCCTTGCCC
>JBKQMH010000025.1:0-17165 GCA_052146795.1 Verrucomicrobiia bacterium | reverse complement strand
GGTCAATTACTTCGGTTTCGCAGTGGGAAAACATTTCGCCAGGTGCGCCTCGTCAGGCGGCGATGTAAGGAAGCTGACGATGGGCAACACCAGCAGCGGCACGAACATCGCAATTGCACCCGACACGGGGATGTGCGGCTTGCCCCAGTAACAGAACAAGCCGACTGCCGTGCCGACTCCCGATATCATCGCGGCATAGGCACCGGCTTTGGTCGCACGCCGCCAGAAAAGGCCGTACAGATAGGGCGCCAGGAACGCGCCGCTCAGCGCGCTCCACGCGATTACCATCAGGTTCACAATCACGTCCACCCTGCTCACCGCGATCAGGAGCGAGAGGGCCACGAACACGGCGCAGAGCACGCGCATCAACAGCATGATTTGTTTTTGCTTCTCCTCGCGCTTGACGGAGGCGCCGTAGATGTCGATAGCGATGGCCGAACTGCTCACCAGCACCAGCGACGAGAGGCTGGACATCGATGCCGAAAACACCATCAGCAGTATGACCAACATCAGCCACGTTGGGACGTAGGTCGTAATGAAGAACGGCATCAGCAGGTCGAGGTTCGGTTTCTTGGTAACTGCATCGACGATCGGCGCGAGGTCGGTCTTCGGGTTCGCGAAGAACAAATGCGTCAGCGCGCCGCTGTAGTAGGCGCCGAAGGACATGAACAGCGCAAAGATCGTGGCGATGAGCATGGCGCGGTTCACGTCGGCCTTGCTCCGGATGGAATAAAACTTCTGCACCATCTGTGGCAGCGCCCACGGGCCGAAGCTGGTGATCAGCACGAGCGACCACAGTGTCACCCAGCCGGGAAAGGGAGGCCCCGTGGGCGGCGGCGGCGCGTGAAGGGCCGGCATATATTTCGGATCCAGCAAGGCGGCAAAGGTCGCACCCAACCCACCCTTCATACTCGCCAGCAAAATGACCATGAGGGCGACCCCCAGAAATTCGACGATCCCCCGGATGAAGTCGCTGATCGCGACAGCCAGGTAGCCGCCCATGACGAGGTAGACGCCCGTCAATGCGGCAAGAAAGATGAGCGCCTGATTGTACTCCAGGCCAAGCGCTTTCTGAAAAAGATAACCCAGGCCCATATAGACCGAAGCCGAATACGGCACCAGAAAGACGAAGACCACGAGAGCGCCGATAATCTGCAACGGCATACTGTCGTACCGCGCCCGGAGGAATTCGGGCATGGTGAGCGCGTTGAGCCGGACGGTCATGTCACGGGTGCGGCCGGCAAGGACCCACCAGGCGAGCAGCGTGCCGACGAACGTGTTCCCGAGCGCAATCCACATCGACTGGATGCCGAAGCCCCAGCCCAGCCGCCCCGCGTAACCGATGAACAGCACGGCCGAGAAATAGGTGGTGCCGTACGCGAACGCGCTCATCCATGGTCCGAGCGTGCGCCCCCCCAGAAAGAAGTCGCCGACGTTCTTGGTGCGTTTCATGCACCAATACCCGACCGCCAACATTACCGCGACGTACAAGACGACCAGTGCGGAATAAATCAGTGGATTCATGGTTTCTTAATCCGGTTTGGTGATGTTGTTTCGCCCTGAGGCAGTTGCGATGGCTCACTTGTTGTGACCAACGTGTCGGTTTGGCTCAGATCACACTTTATCGGGGCATACATGTTAGGCCTGCCTTGCCGCGAGGAGCGCGTTGACTTTGCGCATCACTTCGAACGCGTCCGCCACGTAGAGCACATCGGTTTTGCCGCGGGCCCAACCGCAGTTCGGATCGAGGTTCACGGCGCGGCGCTCGGTGATGAATCGCCAGCCCACGGCATGCGGTTCTTCACCGTGACAACACGTTGAGAGGCCCTTGAGATGTCGTGGGGTCGAGCCGGTTTGGCCGATCTGATTCAGGTGAGTCATGAGGGTCAGCACCGCCTGCCCGTCTTTGCTGAGGTCCACCAGGGATTTGCTGCTGCCGAGCGAGGCGTTCGTGAGATCGAGAAATCCACGGATCAGACTTTCAGCTTCGGGGGCATGGGTTTGACCGTCGGATTGCTTCTTGGTCCAACCGGCCCCGGCAACGAACAACAGTTCGGCGTCGGGACGGATCGTTTGCTGGCCCGACGAGGGGGTTTTCACGCCCCTAACAGTTGTGCGTTTTGCGGTCTCCGGCAGCAATGCGGTGAGAGGCTCGATTATCGCGGTGCCGGCCTTGCCTTTCCATGGAGCATGACAGCCTGCCTCCAGAGCAATAAGCCAGGGGCGTTGCGTGCGTTGCAATACCGCCTCCATGCGCTGGCGGTAATACCATCGTGTGATCGTCACGCCGCCTTTCGCAGCAACGAGGTCCGTCACATGCGTATCAGCGCGCCCGCCGAGACGATGCGCCAAACCCGCAATGACGCGGTTCCAGCGGGAGGTTGCCGGTGCAATCACAATTGTCGGGTTTGTCGCCCGGCAGATCGCTTCGGCTGCGGCCATGTCGCTACCGTATCGAGACTGGCCGAACTCAGCGCCCTCGACGCCAAGGAACCGTAAAGCTCCGCACCCGGCGATGTGATTCGCGGCTGGCTGAAGAGATTCACCGACAAGGCCAACTGCCAAGTTCGCTCCGCACGCGTCGGTAACGTCTTTGGCTGCGCCCAGCGATTCCAACGCCGACTTGGCCGGCGCGGCGTCTTTTTCCACATGTAACAAAATCAAAACTGTGTCCACGGTTGCTCTCTTCCTTTCGCGTCAGGCGTTCGTGACCCAAGAAACGATGTCCCGGGCGATTTCGTCGGCGCTGAGATCTTTCACGATTTTCGTGTCGCGGCGCTGTTTTGGCAGCGCCACGCTGGCAAAAGTGACGCCCGCGGCGCCCACCTTGCTAGCCCCGGCTTTTTGCAGGGCGGGCATAATGCCGCGCATGTTGGCCATGCCGACCTGGGGATTGTTCGGCGGCTCCGGCAGGTTGCCGGTGGCCCATCCGAACACGGCGGGCGGACCGACGCAGGTTGATACCTGATGTTTGCCGCCCTCGATGCGCTCGAGGATCTCGATGGAGCCATCCGCGCCGATGGTAAGTTTGTCCACGCCTTGGAACTGGTTCACGATCCCGAGCAGCTCGCCAACGATTTGCATCGTCGCGCTCGAACCCCGCGAAGCGGATTCCCAGCCGCCGAAGAGCAGCAATCGCGACAGATCAAGCCCGGGAATCGCCTGGATGGCGCCTGCCAACGCGGCCGCCACTTCGGACGCTTCGGTGAACCCGCTGGCAGAGCCGTCAATCGCAATCAACTCAAACGGCGCCTTCTGGGCGACGGTCATCATCACTTGCTGGAGTTTGGCTTTCGGGCCGAGGCTAACGAGCCACACCTTGCTGCCCGGCGCGTTTTTCGCCAGGTGCGCCGCTTCGAACAGCGCGTGCCAGGCCCAGGGATCAAGCACGGCGGGCAACATCATTTCATTTTTCAACGTTGGTCCGGTCGCGCCCTGCACCGGCTCCAACGTTTGCAGCGGATCGGGCACAATACTTCCGCAAACGACAATTTGATACGCAACACTCATCCGTTCATCTCCTAGCTAAGAAATCAGTTTTCAGCGGAGTGCAGTCCACCCGCTCCCGCGCGAAACTCAATCAGGCCACGCTCGGGGTCGGTGGGATGTGCGGTGGTGCAGTTCCAGATACACGCGCCGCAGTGGACGCATTTCTCCCGGTCAAATGCCGGAACGCCGTTTCCACCCGGTGTGATCGCCTGGCCGCTACAAATCTCGATGCAAATTTTTGTGCCGCATTTCTCGCAGAGTTCCGGGTAGAGAAATACGACGTGATCCGCGTACCCTGCCGGTGCCTGCACCTTCCCGCCCATCAATAGAGCATCCTGGTGCGAGACGAGCAATTTACCGTCGTAAGGGACCGTCGGCCAACCCACACGGTCCATGAGCGCGTTGTGGATACTGACGCCCTTGGTGGCACAATCCTGGCGCAGTCTCACAATTTCCGAGAGGGGAATTCGGTCCTGGTAGTATTCTTCCAAAGGCGGCGTATGCTCCCGGGTGGAACGCGGCTCCACGGGCGCGGCGAGTCGGCCTTTCGTTGCGCCCGCCAAGGCCATGCCGACGAGGCCCGTCACAACGCCCCGGTGAAAACCGTCCCGCGCGCGTTCGGCCACGCGTGCTTCGGTTTCCACCCAGCTGGCCCGTCGCCGCTTCACATAGGTTGCTTCGAGATTCTCTTTCGTGAACGGTTTGTGTTGTTCGAGCAACTCCAATACGGCCTCGCCAAGTTGGACGCCGGTGGCCCACGCCTCGTCCACCCCGCTGCCGGTGAGGACGTTCGTGCTACCCGATCCTTCACCAATGCGCGCATAGCCGTCACCGACAAGATGCGGTTCGCCGCGGCGGCCGGATTCACCCAATGTCTTGGCGCCCCAGGAACGCAGCGTCCCGCCGTTGAGGTAGCGCCACAGATAGGGATGCAGCATCCAATGTTGAAGATACCGATAGGCCGTGCGCACCGGGCTTTCGAACCAAGATGGCACGAAGATACCGAGGGACGCGATGCGGTCGGGATAGACGTACAGGAACCCGAAGATCTCCGGTTCCGGATAGCCAAGCGTGTGCAAAACGGTGCCGGCTTCGAGCGGGCAATTCTCCGGCAGATTGACCACGAATTTCATGCCGACCGCCCAATCTCGCTGGTGATGGCCCTGGAGCATGCCGAAATGCTGATCGATCTGCCGTCCAATGGGACCGACCGGGCCATCGCCAATCACTGTCAGCGCCGCGCGGATATCCATGCCTGGCAGGAAGCCGGCTTCGGGAGAACCCGATTTGTCCGTTCCCTGATCGGCAAGTTGGACGCCGACGACACGGTTGTTTTCAATCAGGGGCTTGGCGACGGGTGTGCCGGGCCAGATCTGCGCCGTGCCGGCGTTCATCAATTGGGCGCCGACCCATTGATTGAACTGTCCGATGGACATGACCAGTCCGCCGTGTTTCTGCAGATAGGGCGGAATGTACGGCAGCTCAATGGCGCTATTCTCGATTGGTAAGAACACCTTGAGCGCGCGAATCAGCGTGTCCATTGTGCGCAGGGTGGCGGACCGTCGACTCGCACCGATGGGGTCAAGAAGATAAAGCACCTTCTCGTGCTTGACCGTCGCGCACATGGGGATCTGGGACGGGTCAAGATCCGGGAACGTCTGCCGGATGCCTCGCGCCCTGGTCACGACACCCGACACGCTGAATCCAATATCGTCGGCGCGTTCGTAACAGATGATTTGCGGGGGTGCGCCGGGCATCACCGTGCTTTCCGGCTTTGGCGTACCGTCCGCGCTCGTTAACTTGCGCGACACGGTTGTTAGAAACCCGCCGGTTGCCGGCCCGAATCCAACACACACGATGTCCACGTCCATCGTCTGGCGGTCGACGGGCGCTGATGATTGTTCCACGGTTTGGTAACTCATCGGATTCGTAAGCCAACAGCCTAGAAGTGGTGCACCCAGCGGAGGTTATAGCGCTGGCCTTCGGGTCGATAGCGCGCAGCAAACTCATAGTACGCATCGAAGAACAGATGGTCATTGGGCGAGATATGCCAGAGGAAGCCCGGACCAAGCGCCACCACCTGTTCGTGGGCTGCTACGTTTGCGCCGTTAGCCCTGCTGTCAGTAATCTGCTCGAAGAAATAGCCGTTCAGACCCACCCGCAAATGCTGAGGCACCACCTCGTATTCGGTGGCGAAATTCGCATGGATGGCCTGGCCAGGCTGCTCCGTATCCAACCCCATTCCCGGATTGTCATTCTGGTCGTTCCACAAATAGTGAAAGCGCCACGACATCGTCCAATGCGGGAGAACAAACCACGTTGCGGCCCAGTATGGATCGAGTGAGAGGAAGTTGCTGCCGGCATTCAGCGGTGCGTCTGCTTCGTAACGGCCGGTCGGCACGATCGTCTGAAGTTCAAACCGATGCATGAACACCGGGCCATCTTTGCCCATGATCGGGTCCCATTGCAGGTACGGGCCAATCAACAGGTCGCCCGGACCGCTCGAAGTGGGTAATGACGGGTTGAGATCGAACTCCACGAACGGTTGGATCAGGTCCAATCCCCACTTGCCGTCCAAGAGAACCTTCTGGTTGGATTGGTAGATCAACTGCTGCAAAGCGATCCACGCATTCAGTCTGTCCAGCGCCACGGGTGCGCCGGGAAACCGGTCGGCGTAATACCACTGCAGATATTCCGAATAGTAAAAACCCGGCCCTGCCGGCGGGCCGCCGTCAAGGAAGCTGGTGAAGCCCAGGTTCACCGATGGTTCGTCATAGGCTCGCGCGGGCGCGACCCAGACAGCCATGGCGCTGCATAGAACGACAAATAGGCACGATCGTTTCATCGAGGGGTTCTCCTATTGGTTGTCAATGATTGGAGTTCTTGAACGGCTAATGACGACATGATGGATTATGGATTCTGCATGCTCATTACACGGGATAATCCAATGCTTCGGGGATCATCACTTTTGTGAGTGCTTCCGCCGCGCGGTCTTTCGCGAGGCGGGAGCCGGTGAGACAACCATCCAGTTTCACGCGCAGCCGCGCGAACGTCTCGTAACCGTCGAACTGCACGCAGGGACCGGCCTTTGTCGGGTGCTTCTGCCCGGGTTCCGTCACGTCACTAAAACCGCGCGCACCGCTGGCGATGCCGGGGATGAAGCCTTCCAGCGCGTCAAGGTCATCGGCGGCATAACACGCGGCGCAGGCGGCGTCATTCCATGCCGGGTGACGGTTGTAGCCAAACACGAGTTCGGCGCAGATGCGGCCGACTTCGCCGGCAGCCCGCGTCGACTGGACGTGGCAGAGATCGGTCATGAAATTCAATCGACCCGGGAGCCCCTCCGCGACCACTGGATTCTCGGGACCTTTCGCTTCGAGTTCGAGCACGTCGAGAATCATGTACCGCGCCGCCAGCAACCAGCAGAGCGCGTCGGCAAGCGGGAACGTCACTCCCTGGCGATTCCCGTGATACAGATCGCGGCCATCGGCGTCGGTGGCTTTCTGGAGATGTTCCAATGACCACAACCACAGCTGCATGGCGGTGGCCAGCGTGCAGGCGCCCGTGCCGGGACGCCGGGAGGCGATCTCGCGCATGTCGTTGATCCAATTTCGAAATTGCGCGAGGAACAGTTTGTTCGTCATCGTAATCGAAAGCTGACGCCGTTGCACGGCTTCGGGGCCTTCGTATGTCGCCTCCAACTGCGCATCCATCCACTTGTGACCGAGGAATCCCGGGCAATCCTCCGTGATGCCGTACCCGCCCATCAAGCTGACGGCTTCGCGCATCACGTTCGCGCCGTGGCCCGTGTTCCACAGCTTCACGGCGGGACACAACACATTCGCCAGCGAATCGAGGACGGCAAATTGCAGCAGTGGATCCGCATTCAAGACGTCGTAGCGCGTGGTCTCGCGGCGGTTTTCGGAGAGATTCGACAGCCGCAAATACTCGAGCGCGTCCTTTTCGAGTTCCATGATCGCGCGGAATTGCGCGCGCCCTCTCTCAATCTTGCGCGCCGCAAAAATCTCCTCCTTCTTGATCTCGAGCGGATCGAGTTCGTCGAACAATCGCGCGGCAGCAAAACCCAGGGACGCGGCGGCTTCGCCCGTGGCCCAGACGTCCACCAGTCGGTGCAGTGCGTCCTCTTTCATCTGCAGCCCAAACTCATAACGGGGTGAGCCCAGTGCGGCGGCATCCCCCCCGCGGAACCGGCCGCGCTGGTAACGAATCACCGGTTCGACCGCCGAGAGCAGCTTGGCAGCGGTCATCAGCCCCACCGTCACACGCGTGCGACGGAACACCGCTTCAATGATTTCGCCATGGGAGAAATTGGGGACGATCGCGCCGTCCTTGATTTTGTAACCGCCGATGATGCGACTGGCGGGAACGCGAAGATTGAACACCGGGTCGCGTGTCGAGGAAAGCTGATGCACGAGTTTGCGCGTTGGAACACCACGGTCGAAAATGCCGGCATCGGTTTCTTCGAGGATCACCATGCAACTGCCTTTGATCCGGTCGTCGGCAGAATCGACGGCGGCGGTCACGAAGTTGGCAAAACCCATATTCGTGATGAAGCGGCCGCGTTTGTCGACCTGCAGAATCGGATCCTTTCCCTTTTCCCATGCGGCAATACGGACTTTGCCGCTGAGAAGTCCCGTTTCCACGCCGACATACGGCAACGGCTCCGTGAGCGCGAATGCGCCACGCCCGATCTGGCGGTCTTCGCCCGGCTTGGGTGGGCAGGCGCGACGCATATAGGTGTCCCGCTGCTCTGGTGTGCCCCGGCCGTGAATCGGCGCGAGAGCGAGATTGCCGGCCATGCTGCAGGTCGCCGCCCCGCCGTCGACCCACGACAGTGTCAAAAGCGAGCAGCGCCAGCGCCAGATTCTTTGGACCTTCAATAAAGCCGCCCTGTTCCGGGTCCATAAAGACAGCCGAAAGCCCGGCCTCGTCGAACAGATGCAGGAGTTCCGCTTTTTGCTTCGTCCACTCATGCGAATTGCGGCCACCCTCAGCGACCATGCGGGCCACGGGACCACGGGCCACGCGGCGGGCGGATTGGACGAGCATTTGGAGGTCAAATCGGTCCGTAAAGCGCCACATGATCTGGCGCATGTCGTCACCCGGTAGCGTGCGGAGGAATTCGACAGGCTGAGCTACAGTGGTCGCAGGCATGACAGACGTCCTTTCCGTCCACGAGCAGGGGATGACCCTGGGCGTGGCACAACTGCCTACCGAGCAGTTCGGCGCGGACGGGGTGAGAAACCGCGCAACTTCGCGTTGTTTGTAGTGTATCCGTGCGGTTAAGTCAATCTTCTTCACACGCATCAGTTTTGGTGGGCGGTGAAGGGGTGTAGGCTGCCGAGGCCCACAACTTTAGGTGGGGGCAGGCGGTTGGAGGGTATTACGCCGTCCCAATGTCCGTTTTCGTGACGGCTCGGTAACGAAGCGCTGTGGAGGCGAGGATGTTGACGGCGCCGTTATGAGGGCCCAAACACAAAAAGCGTTCTCGATTGCGTGTGGGCGGGACGTGTGGTTGGATTCGTTTGCGTGACTGTCAGCCGGACAAGGTTGGTTGGAATAGCTCTGGTGATTTTTGCTGGCGCGGTCTGGCTGTTTTGGCCGAGCACGCGCGGCGGATTTTTGAGAGTGGATGATCAGGCGTATTTACGGCAGTCGGAGCGATGGAACGGCCTGACGTGGAACGCGGTGAAATGGTCGTTTACGAGCACGGACCCGTACTATCACCCGTTGCCTCGCTTGTCCCACATTCTGGACTACCAGATCTGGGGAAAGAATGCGGTGGGTCACCATGCGACCAGTGTGTTCTTGCACGCGCTCAATGCCGCGCTCGTGTTCGGGTTCCTCTGGACGCTCCTGGGCGCGACATCCTTGAGCTCTGGCGAGCGGTTGATGGTGGCCTTGTCGGTGGCGGTGGTGTTCGCGATTCATCCCCTGCAAACGGAATCGGTAGCCTGGATGTCGGGACGGACACAACTGCTATGCACGATGTTTTGCATCGGCAGCGTCTGGGCCTACGCTGCAGGGGCGCGTCGTTGGGTGGTGTCGGGTTTCTTCGTGCTGGCTGTACTGAGCAAGCCGATGGCGGTGTCGCTGCCCTTTGTCATGCTGGCGGTCGATTACTTTCCACTGCGACGGCACGAGCGGCTCGGCTGGGGACGGTTGGTATGGGAGAAGGCAGTGATGATTGCCATCGCAGGGCTGGCGGGCGGGGCGACGATGATTACCGAGCCACGGGAGCATGGTCCGACGGCTTCGTTGGTGGTGGTTCCGCTGTCGGTACGCGTGGTCCGTGTGTTCGAGAGCCTGACGTTTTACCCGTTAAAATTGGTTTGGCCGTCACGTTTGTCGCCCAACTACGTTTCGGATGTATCGCTTGGTCCGTGGGTGGCCTTGGCGTCAGTGCTCACGGTTCTCATTATTACGACCGTGGTCGTCATGGAAAGACGGCGCATGCCAATGCTGGCGGCGGCGTGGGCGTCGTACGTGATGCTGGTTCTTCCCGTGTCCGGGCTGATGCTGGTGGGCTCGCAAGTCGTGGCGCAGCGGTATGCCTATGTGGCGATGTTGCCGGTGCTGTTGGTAGCCGGTGCGGCGGGGGTGTGGGTGTGGCGGCGTTCGCCGACGGCGGCACGTCTCGCGCTGGTCGGTTTCCTGGCGTGTGAACTATGCGCCTTCGCCGCAGGCACTCGCCGTCTGATACCGGACTGGCATAACGACGAAACCATGCGGCGAGCCACCTGGGCGGAGTTCCCGGACTCCGAAGAGGCGAATCGGGCACTGGCTACGGAGTTGCTGGATGAAGGGCGGGCCAGCGAGGCGCTCGCCTACGCGCAACGCGGCGTCGGAATTGCGCCGCAAGTGTGTGAGGCGCACGTGATATTGGGGCGTGTGCTAGATAAGTTGGGCCGGTTTCAGGAGGCCATCGAGCAGGATGAGCAAGCGCTACAAATCAATCCCGATTCCGCCACAGCGAATTTCGGTTTTGGATTGGCCCTGATGGAGATGGGCAAGGTGCCCGAGGCGGTGGAACACTACGAGCAGGCCCTGCGGATCAATCCAGATTCCGCCGAGGCGCACTACTATCTTGGATATGCTCTGGCGCGCGCGGGCCATGTGTCGGAGGCGATTGCACAGTACAAGGAGGCGTTGCGGATCGAGCCTGAGTTTGCCGAGGCGCACTCCAATCTAGGGGTCGTCTTGGGGCAGGCGGCCAGAATACCGGAAGCGATAGACCATCTGGAGCACGCGCTACGGATCAACCCGGATTACGCTGCGGCGCACTGCAATCTTGGGGGCATCTTGACGCAATCGGGCAGGATACCGGAAGCGATAGAGCATCTGGAGCACGCGCTACGGATCAACCCGGATTCCGCCGAGGCGCACTTCAATCTGGGGATCGCCTTGGCGCAGGTGGGCAGGGCACCGGAAGCGATAGAGCATTTGCAGCAGGCGCTGCGGATCAAGCCCGATTTCACCCAAGCGCAGAACGCGCTCGCACGGTTGCGGGCTCCCAAGTAAGTGGCAACCTCGGAAGATCAAATCGCAAGGTTCGCAAATCGTCCAAAGCGGGGAGCCGGTCTAAACGGTTCGCTATGGTTGTTGTCCGGGGCGCAGTTTATAGGTAGTCCAGTGTGTGGGACAAGGCAGGCGGCGAGCCGAGAGTGGGGACGGAGTTTTACCGCTTTGTACCTGGTGCTCAAGTTGTTGCGGTTCCTCGCTCGACAAGGCGCGTGTGTTCACTCGGAGAAGTGTATAAAATGCCATCAGGCAGATGATGTTTCTGCGACAACGTTACACGGGGCTGGTCGGTGTGGCACAATGAAAAACGCATGGATTTCACTGGCCGTAGTGTGCGCGTTGGTCAGCGGGGTTTATGCGTACACCGCCCACTCGGGCTTTTTGGCATCGACGGGTCTGAACGCTGCTGACAATTACTACAATTTATTGGTGCAGGGTTTTCGCGCCGGCCAGCTCAGCCTGAAAAAAGACGTGCCGCCCGGACTCGCGGAACTCGCTGACCCGTACGATCCGACCGCCAATGAAGTCTACCGGGCTGCGCCGTACCGGCTGCATGACCTGAGCTACTACAAGGGCCGGCTTTACCTGTACTTCGGGGTTACGCCGGCGTTGATATTATTCTGGCCGTTCGCCGCGCTGACCGGTCAGTACCTGTTTCACTGGCAGGCGGTGGCGATCTTCTGTGCCATAGGGTTTCTGGCCAGCGTGGGCGTGCTGCGCGCGCTATGGCGGCGCTACTTCACAGAGGTGAGCGTCGGGGTGGTGGCGGCCGGCACGCTCGCACTCGGTTTGGCCACATTCACGCCATTGCTGTTGGCGCGGTGTGATGTTTACGAGGTATCCATCAGTTGTGGGTATGCGTTGACGATGCTGGCCTTGGCGGCGATTTGGAAGGCGTTGCACGAGCCGGAGCGGAGGGGCTGGTGGTTGGCAGCTGCGAGCCTGACTTACATCCTGGCGATGGGGGCGCGGCCTTCTTTGCTGTTCAGTGCGGTCATCCTGCTAGTGCCGGTGGTCCAAGCGTGGCGTGAGCGCCGTAAGATTTGGGTTCTGCTGATAGCGGCGACCGTTCCGATCATACTTATTGGGTTGGGGCTGATGCTGTACAACGCCCTGCGTTTCGATAATCCATTCGAATTCGGACAACACTATCAGTTGTCCGATTTTCAGCCGGTGGGATCGCAATTCTTCCGCCTGCGTTACCTCTGGTTCAATTTCCGGGTCTATTTTCTCCAGCCGGTGCGCTGGAGCGCTCGTTTCCCGTTTGTGCATGGAACCTCCGTGCCGCCCTTCCCAACGGGCTACGCCCGGGTTGAGAATGCTTTCGGTGTACTCACCAGTATCCCGATGGTGTGGGCGGCGCTGGCTGTCCCACTGGCATGGCGGGGCCGGTCGGGGCAGGAGGCATCAACGTTGCGCTGGTTTGCGACGGCCACGGCACTTCTTTTTGGGATCTGCGCATTGACCGTTGGGCTCTACTGGAGCGCGGTCATCCGCTACGAGGTGGACTTCCTGCCCGCATTGGTGTTGTTGGCGGTGATTAGCATCTTGAGTTTGGAGCGCGCCTTGGCTCACCAGCCGGTCCGGCGGCGTGCGGCACGCTGTGGCTGGGGTCTGATGCTGGGCTTCTCGGTGGCGTTCAACCTGTTAGCGAGCGTCGAGTATTGCGCCGATGCGCACGACAATCTGGGGGTCGTTTTGGCGCAAACCGGTAAGATCGAGGACGCCATCGCCCACTTTGAGCAGGCCCTGCGTTTCAATCCCGATTACGCTGATGCGCACAACAACCTGGGGAACGCTTTGTTGCTAACGGGAAAGATCGAGGAAGCCATCGCACACTTCGAGCAGGCGTTGCGGATCAAACCCGATTTCGCCGAGGCGGACTACAATCTGGGAGTCGCTTTGGAGCAAGCGGGTAGAGTGCCAGAGGCAATACAGCACTACCAGCAGGCGCTGAGGCTTCGTCCAGACCTCACTGCGGCTCGAAACGCGCTGGCGCGACTGCACGCTGGCCAGTAAGCCGAGTCCGACCACACGCGCCGAAGATTTGCCGACGGCGCAACGGCAACCCTCGGAAGTTCAAACCGCAAGGTCTGCAGAGCGTCCAGTGCGGGAAGCCAACAAGTGACTCGCAACCAAACGGTGCGGCCAAACTCTCGTCTCTCAGTCCCGGCTCATTCTCTCACGCAGCGTTCTCGATTGCCTGTGGGCGGGACGTGTGATTGGATTCGCTTGCATGAAGGTCAGCCGGACAAAGTTGGTGGGAATAGCTCTGGTGATTTTTGCGGTCACCGTCTGGTTGTTTTGGCCGAGCATCCACGGCGAGTTCTTGGGCTTGGCCTCAGATGATCTGGAGTACCTGCGGCAGTCGGTGCGGTGGAACGGCCTGACGTGGAACGCCGTAAAATGGGCGTTTACGTGCACGGATTCGTACTATCAACCCCTGGTGCGGCTATCCCACGTTCTGGACTACCAGATCTGGGGAAGGAACGCGGCGGGACACCACGTGACCAGCGTGTTCTTGCACGCGCTCAATGCCGCGCTCGTGTTCGGGTTCCTGTGGACGCTCTTGGGCGCGACATCCCTGACCACTGGCGAGCGGTTGATGGTGGCCTTGTGGGTGGCGGTGGTGTTTGCGAGTCATCCGTTGCAGGTGGAGTCGGTGGCGTGGATTTCGGGACGGACGCAGGTGCTGTGCACGACGTGCGGAATCGCCTGCCTGTGGGCATACGCCGCAGGGTCCCGTCGTTGGGTGGTATGGGGATTCTTCGTGCTGGCTGTATTGAGCAAACCGATGGCGGTGTCGCTGCCCGTTGTCATGCTGGCCATCGATTACTTTCCGTTGCGACGGCACGAGCAACTGGGCTGGGGCCGATTACTGTGGGAGAAGGCGGTGTTGATTGCCCTCGCGGGGGTGGTGGCGGCGGTGACGGTGATCACCAAGTCACGGCAACCCGGTGTAACAGCTCTGTCCGCAGGAGCCCCGCTGTCACTCCGTGTGTTCCTGATGTCTGAGAGCCTGATGTTTTATCCGTTGAAACTGGTTTGGCCGGCGCATTTGTCCCCCAGCTATCCGATTCCTTGGGGCCTGTCACTCTCTCAGTGGCCGGTGTTGGCGTCGGTGCTCAGTGTGGTGATGATCACGGCAGCGGTCGTAATGCAAAGACAACGCCGGCCGATACTGGCGGCGGCGTGGGGGACGTACGTGGTGTTGGTTCTTCCTGTTTCCGGGCTGGTGCTGACGGGTGCGCAATCGGTGGAGCAGCGGCACGCGTATATAGCGATGCTGCCGCTGCTGCTGTTGGCCGGTGCGGCCGGAGTGTGGATCTGGAGACGTTCGCTGACGGTCGCGCGTGTTGTGATGGTGGGCTTGGTGGCCGGCCAACTCGGCGTTTTCGCCGTGCGCATTCGTAGCCTGATACCGGATTGGCAAAACGACGAAACGATATCGCGAGCTGTCGCAGTGGCACTCCCCGACTCGGAAGAAGCCAATCGGTTGTTCGCAAGGAAGTTGTTGGACCTGGGGCGGGCCAGTGAGGCGCTCCAATACGCGCAACGGGATGTCCAAATTGCGCCACAGCTATGGCTGTCACATATGACGCTGGGGCTTGTGCTGGGTCGGTTGGGCCGCCTCCAGGAGGCCATGGCACAGGACGAACAGGCGCTGCGAATGAAGCCCAATGCCGCCGAGGCGCACTACAGTTTTGGAGTGGCGATGATGGACTTGGGCAAGCTGCCCGAGGCGGCGGAACACTTCGAGCAAGCTCTACGGATCAAACCCGATTACGCCGAGGCGCACTACAATCTGGGAACTGTCTTATTGCAGGAGGGGAAGGTCAGCGATGCCATCGGCCATTATGAACGCGCCCTGCGGATCAAGCCCGATATCGCCGAGGCGCACTACAACTGTGGGGTTGCCTTGGAGCGGGTGGGCCGGGTGCAAGATGCAATCACCCACTACGAGGAAGCGTTGCGGATCAAACCCGATGTCGCCGAGACGCACAACAATCTGGGGATGGCGTTGGCGCGCACGGGCAAGATCGAGGAAGCCATCGCACAGTTCGAGCGGGCCCTACAGATCAAGCCCGATTACGCCGACGCGCACTACAATTATGGAGTTACCCTGCAAGAACTGGGCAAGGTTCCGGAGGCGATTGGGCATTACGAGCAGGCGCTACGGATCGATCCCGACAGCGTCGAGGCCCGCAACAATCTGGGGGTCGCTTTGGCACGCACGGGCAGGGTCGAGGAAGCCATCGCACAGTTCGAGCAGGCGCTGCGGATCAAACCCGATTACGCCGAGGCCCACAAAAATCTGGGGATCACCCTCGAGAAAGCGGGTCGAGTGCCGGAGGCGATTCAGCACTACGAGCAGGCGCTGAGGCTTCGGCCAGACCTCACGGCCGCTCGAAACGCGCTGGCGCGACTGCACGCTGGCCAGTAAGCCGAGTCCGACGAGACGCGCCCAGACTTGCTGGTGGCGCAAACCCGCCGAAGATTTGCCGACGGCGCAACGGCAACCCTCGGAACCTCAAACCGCAAGGTTCGCAAACCATGCAAAACGGCGAGCCAGCTTGAACGGTTGGAAAGAGTTGTGGTTCGTGGCGCAGTTGGTGTCGGGTTGGGCGAGGATGGCAACGCTGAGGCCTTCTTGGAGTGACGGCAAAGGCTCAGAGTCGGCTTGTCAGCATTATCAAAGGTAGTATCATGAGTACTCGTCCGACGGAATGGTTCGAGACAGTCACGGGGCGTGCGTCATATGGGAAACGTCAACTTGATTTTCCATCCGCCGATGGGTATTTGTCGTTTTGGATGGAGCAACAAGGTACTCGGCTCACCGGGATCCAAACCGTCGGAATTTCACAAACCATCTAAAACGGCATGACATCGCACCCGAATCCTCAGGCCGTTCTTACTGGCTCGCCGCGTTTGAGGGGCAACCGGAGCGTTCCCGCGTGGAGCATCACATTCGCCAACGACCAGGGGACAGGGATCTCAAGGTGACCATGTTTCGAAAAGCCGCTCAAGCGGAACGGACGGCGGCTTTCTTCGGGTTGTTTGCGCTGTTTTGGCTGGTGCTGATCAGTCTGCCGATGCGAGGCTTCCATCCCGATGTGGAATCGTCGTGGCAGGGCGCGCTGAGCTACTTCGCTTTCAAAAAGCTGCAGTTCGGGAAGGATGTCATATTCACCTACGGTCCGCTGGGATATATCACCGCCGACACGTATTCGGGCTATCTTCTGGCGAGCCGGGTTGGTTTCGAACTGCTGCTGAAGGGCGTCTTTGCCCTGCTCATGGCGGCGCTGGCGCTACGACTGCGCCCTGTTTTGCGGTCGTGTTTTATCGTGAACGTTGCGTTTTTTTCTCCGACTTCACTTGACGCGGTGTACCTGTTTGCCATTGTCCTCTCCGCCTGTTATGCGATCGAGTCTCAACTATCCCCCCTCCTGACTCTCGGCGTGGGGGTTCTGTTTGCCGTTGTCTCACTCACCAAATTCACGTTTTTGCTGCTCTGCGCGGCGAGCCTGCTGACGGTTACCGCGTACGCTCTGGCAAAGAAAAAATGGCTTCGGGCAACCGGCCTGGTGGCAACCTATCTGGTGTGCGTTTGTTCGTTGTGGTGCCTCACCGGGCAGCATCTGTCGGGAATTCCACCTTCTTTTCGCAGTGCGTGCGAGGTGGCGTCCGGCTACGCCGAGGCGATGTCGATCAACCCGCCGTGGTCGTGGTTTTGGATCGGCTTGGGCGGACTCCTCGTGGCTGGGGGGCTGCTCATTGGTCTGGCGTGTGCCAGCAAGGAAAAGAACCGCGATCTGGCAATCCTGCTCGTCCTCGGCGCGGGTTTGTTCCTCGCCTGGAAAGAAGGCGTCGTTCGCGCTGACCCCACGCATTTGCACACCTTGTTTGCCTATCTGCTCTTCGTCGTGCCGGCGGCGTGGGCCACCTTTCATCCGCCCGCCAGACACCGTCGACTTTTGCTGGGAATGACGCTGACCGCGCTGGTGTCGCCCTATGTCCTTTTGTTGGTCGTCCACCCGGAGGTCCTTCGGGTGTTGGTCGCCGGCACGTCTGCAAGAATCATCCGAAACACCACGGCTATCGTGCACCCGTCCGATTTTCGCGCAACGCTCGAC
>JBKQMH010000024.1:0-69300 GCA_052146795.1 Verrucomicrobiia bacterium | reverse complement strand
ACCTCGATTACATCGGCCACTCCCGCGGCGAATTTAGCGTGGCCAAGGAAGCCTACGTCAAGACGCGCTGTGGTTGGTTCAGCGATCGCACGGTCGCCTATCTCGCCTCGGGCAAACCAGCCATCGTGCAAAACACCGGCTTCCGCGACGTTCTTCCCTGCGGCGAGGGACTCTTCGCGTTCCAGTCAGCGGACGATGTCGTCAACGCGGTTGAACAAATTAGTAAGGACTACGAGCGCCATTGCCGGGCCGCGAGGCGAATGGCGCAGGAGTATTTTGATTCGGACAAGGTGCTGCGGACGATGCTCCAAACGTGCGATGTGCCCATCCCACGCCAGCCCGCCTGAGGCGGGCTAGTCGGGTTTCACGAATTTCTTCGGCGCGGCGAGCTTGATCAGCTTCAGTTGCTTCGCGCAGAGATCCAGCAAGACGGTGGCCAGTCGCAGGCTTCGGCGTGAGCGCAGTTGAAGATACCCCGCCCAAAGGCCAATCAGCGCGAGCGGAACTATCGTGAGTCCCCACAACATCCACAACGGCACGTCCGCCACGGGCAACGCCAGCGACCACCATAATCGCGCCGCCAGACACATGCCGACCGCCATGGCGAAGAACGACATCTTCCCGAGGAATGTCCACCCACCCTCCAGGTGCGCCCGCAGCAGCCGCTTCTCGCCGCCGTGGTTTTCCGCCACGGTCTTGACATCCACCCGCGTGAAGCGGTCGCCGTAAATGGTCAGGTCAAATTCGTCCCAGCCGCTGTCGGTCCGCGCCTGCCACTGGTCGCGGTCAAGCAATTCCAGCAGCGCCTCCAGAAACGTGAACCGCTCGATGCTCTTTTCGTTCCAGTAATTGAGTGTGTGCATGGAGCCCAGTCCTTTATATTGCGCGGCCAGGATGCGCACCGCCTGATACGCCGCCGCTGGCGTCTCGGAACGTCGTAGCCGCCGCGCATACTTCGGCCATCCGCGCACCACCGGCTGCAGCAGGTACAAGATCGCCACCAGCGGACGCGACCACCATTGCATCTGCCACGGCGGCAATTCCACGCTCGCCGCCGCCACCGTTGCCACCGCCAAACTCGCGCAGAGGCTTAACACGGGCAGCGGCCACAACGCCGGCCACACCGTCGCCAGGAGGAACGCTCCCAGGGTAAACACGACGTGCCATTCCAAACTCGTCACGAGTGTCAGCAGTCCGCTGGGCTCGGGTGTGTACAACGTCTGGAACAGCGCGCTGCCAAACGTGCCGTGGTAGATGACGAATTTCCCGAAGAACCCGGCGATCCGCGACGGACTGTAGATCCGCCCGCGCCAACGCATCCCGCCCAGGCTGTTGAAGAATTCGGGATGCTTGCGACGCAGGAGCGCTTCGGCGACGCCGTAGCCGCGCTGCTGTTTCAGGTACGCCTGGATGGTGTTGCGGCGGTAATGCCACACAAAACCCGAATGCGAGAACGCGATTTTCCGTCCGCGCTGCAGCAGCCGCCAGCAAACATCCACGTCGTCACCCGCGGCGCGAAATTGCCGGTCAAACCCGTGAATCTCCTCGAGCGCCCACTTCCAAAACGCCATGTTGCAGCCGGGAATGTGCTCGGCGTTGCGGTCGTCCAGCATCACGTGCGCGGGACCGCCCGGCGACACCGCCACGCACCCCGCGACCGGGTTGTCTTCCGGCGGCGGGAAATTGTGGCCTCCGATTGCGCACGCGTCGGTCTTGAGCAGGTCGCCTACGACGTAATACAACCAGTCTTCGTCCACGCGGCAATCGCTGTCGGTAAACGCCACGATCTCGCCCGCCGCGGCCTCGATGCCCGTATTACGCGCCGCGCTCAGGCCCAGGTTCTCCTGGTGGATCGTGCGCACCGTCGGATAATGCGATGCGACCCGCGCCGTGTCATCCGTCGAGCCATCGTCCACAAGGATGATCTCGTAGTTCGGGTAGTTCAGGTGCGTCAACGAATCGAGGCACGCGGGTAACGTGCGCCCGCCGTTGTAACTGGCCACGACCACGCTGACCTTCGGGTATTGCGGCAGCGGAAAGTACGGAGCTCGCTTATATTGTTCGGCGACCGCGTGGAACGAGGGACGCGGCCTGCGGTCGCGCGTGGTCAGCCCGAAATACCAGTTCTCAATCTGGTGCCCGCCCGTATGCCAATCGTCCGTGAACGCAAAGATGAACGTCCCCGCCAACCCTTCGCGGCAGGCGATTTCGATATGCCCGCTCAGGATTTGCGCCTTGGCGTCCTCGCCCTCACGCACGGAATCGATCCCGAACTCCGCCAACACCAGTGGTTTGTCGCCCGCGATGTTCTGCAGGCGGTCGAGGTAGTTGGAAAACGGGCGCGGCTCGTGCAGATACACGTTGAAGCTGACGAAATCGAGGCTGGTCGGTTGCAAAAACTCGGTGGTGGGAAAATTGACGAACGTGACGAGCCGTTGCGGGTCCACTTCCTTGACAATCGCCGCGAGTTCATCAATGAAGTGCGCAATGCGCGTCGCCCCGTACCAGCGGCAGATGTCGGGCGGGATTTCGTTGGCCAACGTCAGGGCAAACACCGCCGCGTGACCCGCTACCGCCTTGGCCGCCTCCCGCGTCGCGCGCCGCGCGAACTGCACCGTCTCCGCGTCTTCGAGGAAACACGTGTGCTTGGGCCAATAATAGTCCACCAACACCTTCAACCCGTGCTCCTGCGCCAGATCGAGGAACCAGCGCGGCGGGACGTGATAGACCCGCAGGCAGTTCGCGTGGAGCTGCTTCATCAACTCGAAATCGCGCTCCACCTGCTCGGGCTTCGGGAACGTGCCGCCCGTCTCGTCCGGCTTGAACGGCCCGTACGTCACGCCCTTGGGGTGAAACTTCTGCGGGCCGACGCGGAAGAATTTGCCGTCGGTGACGACCCGTTCCGCCGGGGTTGCCACCCGCGGCGATTTGACGGTCGCCAGCTCGGACGCTGCCGCTTGGTCCATTGACTTCACAACCGTTGCGGCGGGTCTCACTGTCAGGGTCTCAATTACTCGGGAAGTTGCCACGGATTCATTCGTGTTGAGGGCGCTACAACGACCAGAACGATCAACAGCAAGCTTAACAGACAATCTCACCACCGTCAATCCAACCCCAAAAGCTGTAGCGGCGGTCTATGACCGTCGAGGTGGAGGGACGCGCTCCTCTGCGTCCGCGCCGCTTGTAGAACCAAGCCTCAAACCAAAGTGCCCAAAAACATCCCAAAACAGCCCCAAACGGCTCCAGCCGCCGTTCCCGAATCCAATCTGCCTAACATCTTTGTGCCCTGATCCTTAGCCCTACAATCGGCCCAAAGTGCACTTCGGTTCGATTTGGGTTCGTTTTTGGCTTTCCCCGAAACAATTTTCCACGCCGGCCTAGCTAAATTTGGGTTCGTTTGTATTTTTTATTTTTTTGCGTGGCCCCACCCCCTCGGCCTGTCCTTCGTAGGGGTGGACTCCCATGCCCACCTTGGTGCCGCGCTGACTATCACAAGTCGCATAGCCACATCCCCAGCCTTCTGCCGGTCTCCTCGCCCCTTGGGGGAGAGGATTAAGGTGAGGGGGGTTAACGCCCCACCGGAGTGTTTACCTCCTCGCATCCCCTCTGTCAAAGAACAACACGGCAACAGTATCGTAACACGATACGCATGTCAAACCCAAAACGAAATAAAATCGTCGAGCGTCGCGCGCGGATGGATCGCCGCATGCCGACCAACGGCGCCCCCACCGCCGGAGCTCTCAAGGAGGCGTGCTCGGCTCGGGGTCAGATCGATTAAGCGACGCGCCCGGAAGCGTGGACCCCTTCCGGTGCGTGGAGACAGAAAACGCTCTTGTAAAGCTGTGGGGGAAGAGGTAATCAGGGAACGAAGTCGCAGGGGGGATCGCGGGCGCGAAGTCATATGGGAACAATCGGAGAACCGCATATGAAAATCAAACGAACCGCCTGTGTATGCCTGTTTGCCGTTCTGCTGCTCCATCTCGTTGGTTGCACAGCGAACGATCCGTACCGCCGGTTTTTACCGATAACTTCTGAATCCGACACCAATCGACCATCGTATTTGCCCCCCATCGATCCCATCACAGCGGCGGTGATTGAAACTAACGCCACCGGCAAGATTGGGTATGTGGAATTTGATGATCAGGGTTGGTTTTGGGCGCACCAGCAGTGGCAGGCCGTGAAAGACGCCATTTCCAATGAGGCCGACAACGCTACCCACGGACTGACGATTGTCGTGTTTGTCCATGGCTGGGAAAGCAATGCTCGCTATGACGACCCCAATGTCCAGATGTTTCGGGGCGTGTTGTCCGGCCTGAGCTCGAACATTTCTCCCCGCAACATCTTCGGAGTTTTCGTCGGCTGGCGGGGGTTGTCGTTTAAGTCGAATTGGTTTCCGCCACTCGGTAATCTATTCAGTTTCTACAACCGCAAAGATGTCGCCGAGCGCATCGGCCACCAGGGAGCAGCCACGCAGGTATTCACGGAATTGGAAATCATGCAGGATGATTTCAACTCACGGACAAACTTTCCGCCAACCGAGTTGATTATCATCGGGCACAGTTTTGGGGGACAGCTGGTATTTTCGGCCGTTTCGCAAGTCCTGACCGAACGACTCATTCTGGCCACGAGACACAAGAACACGGAACCCGTCCGGTCGCTGGGCAATCTGGTTGTCCTGTTAAATCCGGCATTTGAATCTTCGCTCTGCAACAACCTCATATCGCTCGCCACTTCTCCTGACATCAGCTATCCGACAAACCAGGCGCCCGTGCTGGCCATTTTCACCTCCAAGACTGATGAGGCCACCGGAACCGCGTTTCCCGTCGGACGCGCGCTCTCCACTTGTCTGGAGGATACCAGGCCGAGTAAGGGGACGAACGAAGTGTGGCTGTTTAACGTTTCTAAGGGCGAGACCCCGGACCAAAGACGTGCCATACTGGAGACGCTGGGACACGATTCAGACTACATCACCTACGACCTCAACTATACCAATTATGGCCCCAGTTCATCCGCGTCACCGCTGACACCGGCCCCGAGCCCACTGCAAGACGCGCTGGCGACAAACAATACTGCGCCGAGCGCCAGTAATACGGTCCCGTATGTGTTCGCCGATTCAATCGGTGGCACCAATTACGCCTGTATTCTTCAACCCCGCACCAACAATGGTTATGCCTTCAAAACCGGCAATCCCTTTCTGGATGTCGCTGTGGATAAGCGGATTATGAATGGCCACAGCGATATCTCAAATCCGGTGATTCTAAACTTCCTCCGTGATTTCATTCTCTTTACCCGAACCAATTATCCGAGCGGATACACAACGTACAAAGCGAGAAACTGACAAGTGCGATAGCGTCGCCGCCTCCGGTAGTAGAAACCAGAATCAGATCCAAACCAGCCTAACAGTTCAGCCCCGCGCGGACAGCCCCGCGTCCCGACCGCTTTACTAACTTTCCGCTTGGGCTTTCTTGGCCGCCTGGGCTTCGGCGACGACCTTCACAGCAACGTGTTGGGGGACTTGTTCGTAGTGGGAGAATTCCATCTCGAACGACGCGCGGCCACCGGTCATCGACCGCAGTTCGCTGGCGTACTTGAACAACTCGGCCTGTGGCACCTGGCCTTTGATGGCTTGCAAGCCATCCGCCGGCTCGACGCTGAGAATGCGCCCGCGGCGGTGGTTCAGATCACCCGTGACGTCGCCCATGTACTGGTCGGGAACGAACACGGTAACGTTCATGATCGGCTCGAGCAGCGCGGGACGCGCTTTCTGCATCGCTTCCTTGAATGCGTGCAGCCCCGCAATCTTGAAACTGATTTCGTTGGAATCAACGTCGTGATACGAGCCGTCATACACAATCGCCCGCACATCGACCACCGGAAAGCCCGCCACGACTCCCCCCTGCATTCCTTCCATGCAGCCTTTCTCGACCGCCGGAATGAAATTGCGCGGGATCGACCCGCCGACCACCTCGCTGTCAAACTCGAAGCCCTTGCCGCGCGGCTGCGGCTCGATCTTCACATAGGCTTCGCCGTATTGGCCGTGGCCGCCGGATTGTTTCTTGTGTTTGTAGTGGCCGTCGCCTTTGGCGGTGATGGTCTCCTTGTAATCCACCTTCGGCGTGCTGAGATCGACGTTCACGCCCAGCCGCTTCTTCAAATTGTCCACCACCACGGCCAAGTGCTGGTCGCCCATCCCTGAGATGACCAGCTCCTTCGTGTTCGGATTCCGTTCCATGTGAAACGTCGGGTCCTCCTCGACCAGCCGATGCAGCGCGACGCTGATTTTTTCCTCGTCCTTCGCCGTGTGCGGATGCACCGCGTAACTCATCACCGACCGCGGGAACCGGATCGGCGGGTACTTCACAACCTTGGCGGGATCGCACAGCGTATTGTTGATGTGCGTGTCCTTGAGCTTGGCCAACGCCACAATTTCGCCCGGACCGGCCTCCGCCACGATGGATTGCGTCTTGCCCTGCATACTTAACAACTGCGGGATGCGTTCCTTTCCGCCGCGCGTGGCGTTGACCACGTCCAAATCGGATTTTAACGTGCCCGAAATCACGCGCACATACGCCAGATGTCCCGCGTACGGGTCCACCGTCGCCTTGAACACAAACCCGCTGAACGGCGCGTCCGCTTTCGGCTCGACGCTCCCGCCGTCTTCCGTGGCGACCGCGCCCACATCGGCCGGTGACGGCAGCAGCGCGGTGACGCCTTCCAATAGATTGCGCACCCCGACCTCTTTTTCCGCGCAACCGCAATAAATCGGCACAGTCGTGCCGCGGGCGACGCCAACGTGCGTGCCCTTGGTGATCTCGTCAACCGTCAGCGCCTGGCCGCCGAGGAATTCTTCGAGCAGTTTGTCATCCTGCTCGGCGGCGGCTTCCTCCAGGCTCTCGTGCGACTTGTGAAACTGTTCTTTAAGCTCCGCCGGCACGTCCGCTTCGGGCGTGGTGCGCAGGTTCAGCACCTTCGAAAAGCCCGATTCCTTGCCGAGCGGCAGTTCGAACGGGATGCAGTTCTTCCCAAACACGCCGCGAATTTGCTCGACGCACCGGAAGAAGTCGCTGTTCTCCTTGTCGAGCTTGCTGACGAATATCAGCCGCGGTTTCTGCATTTCGTCGAGCATCTTCCAAATGCGGCGCGCCCCGACCTCGATGCCGCCCACCCCGTCGATGACGACGATCGCCGCGTCCGCCGCGCGAACGGCGGCCAGCGTGTCACCAAAAAAATCGGAAAACCCCGGCGTGTCCAGCAGTGTGACCCGATGGCCCTCCCACTGGCAGTGAAACGTCTTGGCGTGAATGGTGATCTTGCGTTCGATCTCGTCGGGCAAACAATCCGCGGCGCTGGTCCCGTTGGCGACCCGGCCGTGGGTGTTCACCGCTTTCGAGATGAACAGCACGGCGTCGATCAACGAGGTCTTGCCGCTGGAGGCGTGGCCGACGACGGCTACCGTGCGAATCTTCGTGATGTCAACTGACATGTGGAAAATCTCCGTCAAAAACTGGTTTCGGTTGTGAAACTCCGCCTTACTCGCCGGGGCGAGGCTGCCTGAGATTGAACCCGAAGCCCGGGTGAATCAAGCAAAAAGCCCGTCAGGCCTGATGCTCATGATTCAGGCTTGACGGACTATCGGATTTGCTCTAAAGACCGATGCAGAGGCTGCTGAGGGATTACTAACCTTCATAACAAATGAGGAGGAAACACATGAGCAAACGTCTACTGCGCACAGCGATGGCTCTGGGTATTGCCGCGCTCGCGCTTTCGTTCACGGGATTGGTTCAGGCCCAGGGCACGTCCACAAACGCGGCCGCGCCCCCGATCGGTTCCAAGCCGGGAACGAAACGGCATCAATACACGGGTGATATTGCGTCAATTGACGCAAAGGCCGGTACCGTCATCGTCAAGAAGGGAGAGGCGGACAGCAAGACCTTCAAGATTGACGATAAGACCAAGTACAGCACCGCCGCCAAGAAGGACGCGGCGATCGCGGACATCAAAGTCGGCGACAAGGTCACCGTCCACTACACCGAGGAAGACGGCGTAGCGACGGCACACCACATCGGCCCGCCCGCAGCGCCGAAGCCTGCCCAGTAACCAGATTCGCTCCGACCGATCCGGTCGTGGCATTTCAACAGGGAATCCAGCAATGGATTCCCTGTTTTTGTTTCCTCACGTGTCACGCTTGAGATATCGCGCCACGCCTTCTTCGAACCTCTGCGGTTGGAGCACAAATTCGCGTTCCGCCGGCTTGGGGTCGCCCACGTTGTCCTCCTGCAACATCAGGAGCTGGTCGCGCGTGAATGGCGGATTCGCGAGAAGCCTCTCGAAGATCGCCGCCTGTACCCGCGCGACCGGCAATGGCAGGTGGACTTTCTTCTTCCGCGTGCCGAGAATCGCCTGCAGCTTGTCATACAGTTCGTTCCACGTGAACGCGTCCGGCCCGCACAGGTCATAGGTCTTGGCGATGCTCACGTCGTTCCGAACCGCCCCGACAAACGCTTTCGCGACGTTCTCAACGGAGATCGGCTGGATTCTGCTGTTGCCGCTCCCCAACACCGGGATCAATGGCAGCCGCCGCACAAGCTGCGCCAGCGTGTTGATCCCCTTGTCTCTCGGGCCGTAGATGAACGACGGACGGAAGATCGTCCAGGCCAATCCGCTCTTGCGCACGGATTCCTCCCCCGCCCACTTGCTCTGGTGATATCGGCTCCGCGCGTTCTCCCGCACGCCGAGCGCACTCATGTGCACGAACCGTTTCACACCCGCCTTTTTCGCCTCATCAATCACGTGCCGGGTCGACTGCGCGTGCACCCGCTCAAACGTGTTTTCCTTCCATTCGTAGATGATCCCCACGAGATGAATGACGCAGTTCGCATCCTTCATCGCGCCTTCAATCGACGGCGCATACAACACGTTGCCGTGAAACAACTCCGCGCCGTAGCGCTCCGCCAACCACTGCGCCCGCTGCGGCTCGCGCACGATGGCCCGCACAGGATAACCCGCCTCGCGCGCCTGCTTGACGACTTCTTCGCCAACGAACCCCGTTGCCCCCGTAATCACAATCATCGGATCGTCACCTGAATCATCACGCTCATGCCGTTTTGGCTTCGTACTCCACGCGTCCGCCAATCACCGTCTTCAACACGTCGAACTTGTCCGTGAAAATCACCATGTCGGCGTCCTTCCGCACTTCGATGCTGCCTTTACGACCGCCCATTCCCAGCGCGCGCGCGGGGTTTAGGCTCGCCATCCGCACCGCGTCAGGCAGCGACGCGCCCGCCAACTCGACCATCTTCCGCACCATCTGAATCATCGTCGACACGCTGCCGGCCAGCGACAAACCATCCGCCGTCATCCCCACGCCGTCGCGAACCACGGCGCCGGTTTCCCCGACCATGAACTTGGCGCCCTCGGCCAATCCCGCACCCGCCGTCGCATCGGTGATCAGGCACACCTTGTCCACGCCCTTCGCCCGCACCGCCAGCCGCATCAGTTCCGGGTGCACGTGTTTGCCGTCGGCAATCACTTCCACCATGACCCGTTCGTCGGCCAGAAACGTCTCCAGCGCCCCGGGCAATCGAAACGCGCCCGACTTGGTCGCGCTCGACATGCAATTGAACAAATGCGTCGCGTGACACAACCCGCGATCCACCGCCGCGCGCGCCTGTTCGTAGCTGGCCGCTGTGTGGCCGCCGCTCGGCAGGATCTCCCGCTCCAAAAGCGCGTCGATGAGTTCCAGCGCTCCGGTCGCTTCGGGCGCCAGCGTCATTTGCGTCACCAATCCATCGCGGTCGAGCCACGGCACGTACTCTGCCGGGATCGCGTCACGGATATACTGCGCCGGCTGCGCCCCGTTACGTTCCCGTGAAATATACGGCCCTTCGATGTGCGCCCCGACGATTTGCGCCCCGCCAAAATCGTGCCCCATCGCGTCGTCAATCGCCTGCAACGCACCAGAAATCTTCTCCGTCGAATGCGTCGTGGTCGTCGGCGTCATCGCCGTTGTCCCGCCCGCCGCGTGAAATTTCGCTATCTGCGCCAGCGCTTCGACCGTGCCATCCATGGCGTCGCGGCCCAGCGCGCCGTGAACGTGCATGTCCACGAAGCCCGGCGCGACGAAGTTGTTCTGGGCGTCGATCACGTGCGCATCTTCGGGCCACAACACCTGCGCCGTCGGCGCCACCTGCTTGATCTTGCCGCCATCAATCACGACGCAATGCTGCTCCAGCACGCTGTGCGGAGCAATCACCCGTCCATTGATGATTACCACCATCTCCCGCGCAGTATGGCGAGCGACAGCCGGCCAGACAAGTCAGAATGATTCGACGAGAACAAATCTATTTCACAAACGTGTGCACTTCGCATCCATTCTTTGTCAACCGGATCGTCACGGCGCCATTGTCGTCGGTGCGGAGGTAAGCGATGCCGCGCGCCGCTAGCCGGTCGCGCAACGCCGGCTCGGGATAACGGTGGCTGTCTTCGGCGTTGACGATCTGCACGACGGTTTCGGGGCGCACCGCATCGAGGAATTCCGCCGTGCAGGATGATTCCTTGGAATGTTGCCCCTTCACCACGACCCGGGCGCGAAGATCGCTGTAGTCCTTCAACAACCGTTTCTCAACCGTCTCGCCAACATCGGACATCAACAGCACCCGCGTCGGCCCGTACTCGACGGCCAGCACGAGCGCGTTGTCATCGGCGCGGCTGGCGACCACGCCGGGCGGCGGGCTGAGCACCCGGATACGCGCATCCGATGTGGAACCAAGCTCGTCGCCGGCTTTGACTACACGCAGGGGAATCTCCCGCGCCTTGATCTGGTTGACCCATTCCGAGCAATACTTCGAGCGCGAGGGGATCCCGCTCCAGACGGCCTGCCGGGCCCCCACTTCGCTCACCACGACGGTCAACCCCGCCGCATGGGGCTTGTCGCCGCAGGTGAGCACGGTGGCGGCGAGGCGATTCACGCCTTCCGACCGCAGGAACGGGACCACGACGTGCATTCCATCCCAGCCGCCGCCGCCATCAATCAACAAGTCGTGGTGGCTCCCGAGCACCTGGGCAAAGATCGACGTACCATCGCTCAACGACAGTACGGTCAGATCGACTTTGTTCGACGGTCCGTCACGGACGAACAACGCCACAATCATGACCGGCACCACCAGCGCCGCAATGATCCGCCGGCGGTGCGCGGAAATCCTCTTGCCCAGCACAAGCACGCCAAATCCGTAATACGTCCACACCAACCACACGGGTGGCGCTTGGACAAACCTATGACCCAACGGCACCGCCCCGAGCCAGTCCACACCGTGAACCATCGTGGCGATCAGGAGACTGTTCGCATTATTCAGCGTCAACGCCAACCATGCGCTCGCGGCGTGCGCCAGGGCAGCCAGCAACCCGAGCGCGATGATGCATCCGAGCAACGGGATTACGAGCAGATTGGCGATGACGCTGATCGGCGTGAACAGGTTGAAATACAACGCCATCAATGGCACCAGCCCGAGCCACGCCGCCACCGAGCAACTCAGCAGTTGGATGACCCGTCGCAGCCGTCGCCCAAGCTTCTTCCTCCAAGTCGGTACGAATTCTTCGGGCAGAAACGGATCGGTTGCGGCCCATGGCGACAACCGCGCTTCGATGAGCGGCGTCAATGTCACGATGGCCAGCACGACGGAAAACGAAAGCAGGAACCCGCTGCCAAACAGTTGCGTCGGGTCGCAGAGGAGAATCACCAGCGCCGCCGCGGCCAGGCTGTTCAACGTGTCGGCGGGACGCACCAACATCCACCCAACCAGCAACGCGCACGCCATGATCAGTGCCCGCACCGCGCCGGGATGCGCGCCGGTGGCGAACACATACAGAACCAGTGCCGGCACCGCCAACAAGGCGCACCATCGTCGTGGAATCCGCGCCATGCGCAAAACGATCAACACAATTCCCGTCACCAAACCGACGTGCAGTCCGTTGATGGCAAACACATGGAAGACACCCGTGCGCTGGAAATCCTTGTACGTCTCCGTCGGGATTTCCGAGCGCTCGCCGATCACCATGCCCGCGAGCGCACCGGCCAGCTTCGGCTCGCCCTCAAGGCCGAGGCGTAGCGTGCGTTCGAGATACCGGCTCAACCGCAACGACATGGCAATCACCGGATTACCCTGGTCGTGGGCCTCCACTTCCAGCAAATCGTCCTTGCGGATCGTCGCGGTGAAATGAATCCCGCGCCGCTCCAGCCATCCCCGCCAATCGAATGCGCCCGGATTGCGCACCGGTGCCGGCACGCGCAACACTCCCGAGAACTGGATGAGATCGCCGTAACGCAACGGCGCGACCTCGCGCGCGTCGCTCACGAACACCAGGACCGTCCCGGTTGCGGGAACCCACTGCCCGTTCCGCTGCACTGCTCGTAGTACGAGGGAAAAGCGCAGTCGCTCGGTATCCGTTTCGCTGGCGGGCCTGTCGCGCTCGCCCGTGTCCGTGACGATCACGCCCTGCAACGCGACGCTTTGGTCGCGCGGTTCGAGCAGGCGCACAATATCGATCGGGGACGAAATCGTTGTGGCCTGGCGATACCCGGCGATCCCCAACACGAACGCCGCCGCGAACAGTGTGACCCGGGCCAATGGCGTTCGCCGCAAGAAGAGGAAGAGTATGAGGCAACCAGCCGACGTCAGGAGCAAAGGCGTCAACGCCCAACCAACGAGCGGCCCGATCCAAATCCCCGAGGCGTAGGTGACCACGAGCCCCGTGAGCGGACGTTTCATATTCTCAGCGCCCGGTGTCGCCCCACTTTCACGGCGTCACATATGGCCAGTGTCACAAATCGTTTCGCGCGCCCGATGGACTGGGTCAAACCGTGACCCAGCGCCAGATTGGCGGTGATCGCCGCCGAGAACGTGCATCCCGTACCGTGCGTCTTGATCTTCGGCACCATCGCCGCGCGGTATTCATACAGGCGTTTGCCATCGAACAAGACGTCCACCGCACGGTTGGCCCCATGCAGATGCCCGCCTTTGACCAGAAACGGGACGCCGTATTTCTCCGTGAGGACAAGGGCCGCCAAGCGCAAGTCATCGAGCGTGCGGATGGTGCGACGCGCGAGCACTTCCGCCTCGGCGAGGTTCGGCGTCACGACTGCCGCGAGCGGAAAGAGTTTCGATGTGAGCGCGGTGACCGCGTCTTTCTTGAGCAACAACGCGCCGCTGCTGGCCACCATGACCGGATCGACCACGAGTTTGCCGAACTTGCGACGGGCGAATTCGTGTGCGACCGCCTCGATGATTGCCGCGTCGTATAACATGCCGGTTTTCGCGCCGCGGACGGGGAACGCTTCAAAGATGCGGTCCATCTGCTCGGCCACGAGAGGCGGGTTGAGTGGCTGCACGGTGCTGACGCGAGACGGGTTCTGCGCTGTGATGCATGTGATGGCGCACGTGCCGAAAACGCCGTGCGCATGGAATGTCTTCAGGTCGGCTTGAATGCCGGCGCCACCGCCGCTGTCGGACCCGGCGACCGTGAGCGCGACTGCTGTTGTGCTTCTCCGTTTCACCCAGCCTCTGTGGGGGATTCTACCGTGCGGGCCACGAAATGCAACGCGGGTAAATCGTCAGAGCCGGGCGAGCACGCCGCGGTTGACCTCGGCCGCTTTGTCGGCGCCGCAGAGCATTTCGACAAGCGCGAAGGCAAATTCCATCGCGGTGCCCGCGGCCTGGCTGGTCACGATGGGTCCGTCGATGACAACGCGGTGATCGGAAATCTCCTTCGCACCCGCGGCGACTTCCGTCCGGACACTGGGATGACTGGTGGCGGTGCGGCCTTTCAAGATGCCGTAGGCGGACAGGACGCTGGGCGCGGCGCAAATGGCCGCGATCCGGCGGTTTTTTGTCCGTAGGGTCTCAATAATTTGTTTGATGCGTGGATCGTTACGCAGATTGTTGGTGCCGGGCTGGCCGCCCGGCAGGACGATCATGTCAAAATCGTCGGCATGAATGTCGTCCAGCGTGCAATCGGGAACATGCCGGGTTTTACGCGAAGCTTCGATCGGGCCGGATTGCGTTCCGGCAACCACCACGTCCACCCCGGCCCGCCTCAAAACATCAATCACGGTGATGGCTTCAATTTCCTCGAAGCCGGGCGCAAGGGGCACGAGGACCTTTTTCATTGTGACGCGTTGTTTAACTGGTTGGTGGAAATGGCCGGTCCCGGCGGCGCGGCGCCGGCCGTGGGTGTGCCATAGGCTTTGATGCGGACAATAGTGCTGACACCATCATTGTCGGTATTGAAACGCAGGGCAATGATATCGCCAGTTTTCAATTGGTCCACTGTGACCTTGGTTTTGTCGCGAAAGATATACGTTCGCGGCGTGTAGGTGAACGTCCGCACGCCATCGACCGTCGCGAGCCTGAGTTCGTGTCGCAGAAAATCAATGTCCCTGAGCGTGCCCTTGGTGAATGGCAAGTTCCGCCGTTGCTGCCGGGCCTTTTCCCGCGCGAGGTCTGTCGCCGATTTGACCTGGTTGGTGGAATCTTCCGATCGGACCGGCGCGGACGCAAAACACATCAGCCAGGCAGCAAGAAACAGGAGCAGCACCGGCTGTCGCGCCACGATCATGGGACGACGGAGAAAGGTCACTTGGGCTTGACGCTGGGTGGCGCCGGCCGGCTTGCCGGCGGATTCACCGGCGTGGTCACTTGTTTGAGGTCCGGGCGGGGCGGCGTCGAGCCCCCGACCGTCAACGGCGGCGCGACCATCTGCGGGATCTGCCGCAGGGACGCGTTGTTGTTTTTCGAGTCGATCTCGAACACGAGCGTCGTGTTGCCGACCTGGATTTTGTCGCCCGAGGAGAGTGCACACTCGAACACGCGGGCGCCATTGCGGTAGGTGCCGTTGGTGGAACCGAGATCCTTGAGCGAAAACTGGCTGTTGGCGAAGGTGAATCCGCAATGCACGCGCGAAATGAACGAGTCGCGCACGGAGATTTCGGACTCGGGCAGACGACCGACGATCAGAGGTTTATTGCTGAATTCGAGGGTCTTTTCCGTCCCATCGGGCTTTTTATGAATGAGCAAGGGCATGATCGGCTAGCATCTCCAACATTTCCTTCCGATGGGCGCTATATTCAACATCTGGGAGCACTGTCGTCAAGCTTTCAGTGGGCAGCGCGCGTTCCAGCTCCACCCAGCTCTTGCAACCGCCATAGGACTCACGCATGGCAAACCGTTCGGGAGCGGGCCGACGATAGACGCGCGTGAGGAGCGCATGCAACCCCGGTTCGCGTCCGAATTGGAACCGCTCCTGCAAAATTTGCTCGCTCCAAATATGTCGTCCCTGCAGGCGCTTGAGCACTTCGGGGCCGGTGATCTGGATGACGGAATCGGCGACCGCGTAATATTCGATGTCGACGGCCTCTTTCGGCGCGGCGGCGGCCATGTCGCGCAACCGGGGGCGTTTGGACGGAATGATAGAGCGCTCGGCCTCGTGATATTGCGTCGGGAACAGCCAGAATTCGCGGTGGTCGACCTGGAACTGGCCGCGTTCCTCGCGAATGCCGCCCTTGCGGAGGATCAGGACCTGTTCGCCCTGCCCCAACGCGTCCACGACGACCGCCCATTCTTTAAACGCGATATGGTTGCTCGGTTGCATTGCCCGGTAACTACTTAGCGCATCCGCCGCAACCTGTCCATCGGAAATCCGGCTGCTTGACAGCCATCGGGCGGCACTGCTACAAGGAAGGCCAAGCTTGTGCCGGTTCATCAGCACCGCGCACCAGAACAGGAGGAACGTTAGATGAAAGGTCGCATCTCAAGGCCAGCTATCATTTCGTGTTCACTCGCGGCATTCGTTCTGTTGTTTACAACCTCCTGCTCCAAGCTTGATGATATCCAACAGCAGGCCGGCAAGACCCAGGACGAGGTCACCAAGGCACAGGAGCGTCTCACCCGCATAGAGGGAAAACTCGACCAGGCCGGCACGGGCCGATTTCAAATCGTCGTGGCCAACCAGGGCGACCGCGGGACCGTGTTGTTCCTCATCGATACGCAGCGCGGTGATACGTCCATTTATCGTCCGCCCATCGGGGGCATGATCAACGGGTTTTGGAGCAACATCCCGAAGCTGACGTACTCCGACGACTACTGGCAGAAAGCCATCACGCAAGGTCAACAGCCAGCGCCGGCAGCCACGTCGCCGACCCCCAACACGCCGCAAAAATAACCGGCTGCGGCTGGTGTTTGCGGCGGCAGGACATTAGTCACGAGCGGATTGTCAACGGGCTTGTGCATCTGTCCTGTCTTCAGTTATAAACAGGCGGTGACGTATCTCGGGATTCGCCATGAAATATCGCATTCTTAAAGGCACAAACCTCAAGGTCTCCGAAGTCGGTTTCGGCGTGTGGACGGTTGGCACCAAGATGTGGGGTGTCGCGGATGAGGACTACGACACGGGCGTCAGCCTGTTGCGCCAGGCCCTCGATCTCGGCGTGAATTTTTTCGACACGGCGGACGTCTATGGTGACGGCAAAGGCGAGGTCGTGCTGGCCCGGGCCTTCGAGGGACGCCGTGACGACATCGTGATCGCCACGAAATTCGGCTACGATTTTTACAATCACCCCGGCGTGCAACCCGGCCAGCGTGAGCGGCCCCACAATTGGTCGCCGGATTTCATCCGCATGGCGTGCGAACAAAGTTTGCGCCGATTGAACACCGACCACATCGATTTCTACCAGCTCCACAACCCGCGTATCGAGACCATCCGCAACGACGAGGTGTTCGCCACACTGCACGAGTTGCGCGAGGCCGGCAAGATTCTCGCGTTTGGCGTCGCGCTCGGGCCGGCGATCGACCGGCGGCAGATTGCCGAAGGGATTGCGGCGCTGCGGGAACGCAGCGCGCACGTGCAGATCATTTACAATCTGTTCGAACAAATGATCGGGGAGCCGATTTTCCCTGCCGCGCGCGAGTGCGATCGGAGCGTGTTTACGCGCGTGCCGCATTGCTCCGGGCTGCTGGAAGGCGTGTATTCCGAGGCCACGACGTTCACCAAGGACGATCACCGCAGCTTCCGCGTAGCCGACGATGCCAAGCGCAAGGCCTGGCTGGTGGACGGACTGAAAAAGGTGGAACAAGTCGCGTTCCTGACGAAGGACACGGGGCGGACGCTGGGGCAGGCAGCGATCAAGTTTATCCTCGCAGAACCGAGTATCTGTTCCGTGTTGCCGAACATCTACAACGAGCGGCAACTCCACGAATTTGCGGCGGCCTCGGACACGCCTGACCTCACGGACACGGAATTGTCCAGCCTGTCCAAATTGCACACGAAGAACTACGGCCTCGCTCCCGTGGCGTAGTGGGCCTGAGTAAACTTAACTTGGGGCATCACGCTTCCTCGCGACACCCCGCACAGAACAGAGTCAGTCAGCGTGCGGCAGTGGCGGATGAGGCGGCTTTGGGGGCGGACTTCTTCTGGCGCGCCTTGCGGCGTCTGAGGTAGGCGGTGCGGCGGCGGCGTTTTTCGACTTTATTGTATTGTTGGCTCATGGGGCATTCTTTTTTGGTTTTTTCACGAAGCGGGCAATGGCTTTCCTGGCGTCCTGGACAATCGGATCGCCATGGGCGAATGTGGCGATCTTGAAGTCCAATTCGAGAAGTTTTTGGAGCGACTGCAACATTTGCTTTTTGTCTTCGATGTAGGCGTCCGACAGCAGCGTCAATCCCTTGCCGCGTTGATTGACCAGGGTGTCTCCCATCAGGACGATGCCGCCGCTGGATTTTGCGTAGTAGGCCATCTCGCCTTCCGAACTGCCGGGTAGATGCACGGCTTTTACCCCGCCCGGCAGGCGCTCGCCATCCATCAGCAGGACATCGATGCTCGTCTCACAATCCGCCTTCGCCTTTTCATGGGCGTACACCTGAATCTCGTACTGTTTGCGGAACCAGTCCGCGTCGCGGTTATGGTGGGCGTTGGTCAGGAGAATCCCGATGGGTTCGCCGAGCGCTTCCAGTTTCTTGATCACTTCAGGATCCGGCTTCAGCGGATCCACAAAGACGACCCCCTCGGACGTTCTCAGCGCGTAACTATTGAAATCGGTCTTCCACTGGGGGTGAAAGCTGGCCCAGCCGTAGAGATTTCTCGTGACTGCGCGCAGTTCCGTCGCTGGTTTCAAATCCATAAACGACCCCTTAATCAAGCTCCCATTTCAGCGCTGCGTTCTCCCATCCGTGACGCGACCTGCATAAAGCGCCAGTTTACCGCGTCGGGGTGGTCCTAGGCAAGTCATGTTCCCAGGTCAATCCAAGGCGGGCGAGGTAATGCACGTGACATCCCCCATGACTTGACACTGGCAGCTCAGGCGCCGATTGGCCGGCTGGCCCTTCAATCGCAGCTTTTCGCGGCGCGTTTTCGGTGAAAGATTCCCGGCCCCTTCCACAACCTCGACGATGCACGTGCCGCACAAGCCGTTCCCCTGGCAATTGATTTTCTCATCGATGCCCTTGTACACGGGAACATCATGCAGCAGCGCGACCTTGCGGAGGTTCGCGTATTGCCCGCAATCCACTTTCTTGCCTGCATTCAAGAATTCCACTGTCGGCATAAATCTCCTGTGCTCTCGTCAAGTGGGCACGATGACCCAACCGGCCCGGCTGTCCCCTGTATACGAGAAACGCCGGTGGTTTGCAACGGTTTCGGTTCTAGCCCGGTTTGGGTGCGGCCGGCCTAAGGCGTCGCCGATCGAATTCCTTGAAAACCAGCGGGAAACTGCGGGCGAACTGCTCGGGATACGAAGCCAGCATTGATTGGCAGTGCTGCTGCGTCCAGAACTCGCCGGACTCCAGCTCGTCGAGGTTGATTCTGGGTTGTTCGTCCGAAGCCACACTGTAAACCCAAACGAACTCCCAGCCCGTATCCTCACAGGCCTCGATCTTAAAGTGCTTGAGAAACCGGTGTGCTGGCAGAACCAGTCCCAGCTCCTCTTGAAGTTCACGTTTCGCGCACCGGTCGTAATCCTCGCCGCTGTTCAGGTGGCCCGAGGCGCTCGAATCGTAACATCCTGGAAACGAGTCTTTTGTGGCCGCCCGTCTTTGAATGAAGAGTTCGCCCTTGAGATTGAAGAGAAACACATGCACGGCTCGATGACGTAGTCTTTGCGCGTGAACGTGAGAGCGCGTCGCCGTGCCGACGACCTGATCGCGGTGGTCAACAACATCAAAGATTTCCTCGGTCATGACGCTTGAATGAAAGCACACCGGACGCGGTGCGGCCCAGACAAAACGAAGGCCCCCCGCAGTTGCGGGGGGCCTTCGGCAGTTGCTTGCCTTGTGGTAAGACTAGAACTTCACATTGAGTTCGGCTCGGACTTCCTCCGCCGCGCGGGTTACCTGTACCGCTGCGTTGCGATAGGCGTCCCCTGGCAAGAACACGCCGTAGACAAGCTGCGCACGAACGTCCTTGCTGTAGTCGTAGCCGAGGATGCCATCCAATTCCCACCCGAGACCGTTGTCGTTGCCGGTGGAGCCGACAGCGGGCGCAGCCCACGTCGGGCCGCCCCAGTCAACGTTGCCGTTGCTGCCGGCAAGGCCAGCCTTGTCGGCCTTCATGTAGTAGTAACTTTGGAGCGAGAGCGTGGTGTTCTCGTACGGCTTCACCGATGCGCCCAGGTTGAAGATGGCAATATCCGACAGGGCTGGTTCGAACAGATAACCATTGTACCCGTCCGCGTAGTCGAACCATGGGCGGAACTGGGCATTTCCAGCACCCGAGACTTCCTGGCCATCGCCGCCACCAGATGCGTAAATGAAGTTTCCATTCAATACCGGTACCCACTGCACGTCCTTGAACGTGTACTTACCACCCGCGTTCAGAAGAAACGCCCCGATCGTGCCTCCATTATCACCGGCACCGGCAACACCACTGCCATTGGCGCCAAACTCATAAGCGGCTTCCCACCAAGTCTGGAGCGCATCCACTGGATTGATGTCGGCGCGCAACCCGACAATGATTGGGGAACTGGCTGCCAGCGTCGCAGGCACACGGCTTTCTGAGATCAGATTATTCGCGCTCTGCGAAAGCCAACCGAGGTACGCTTCGACGTCTTTAATGGCGGAGTCGCTCAGCTCATAGCGCGCATTGACGAACAATAGATCGCTCGCGCCTAGCGGCGGCGGCACCGTCGCGCCTTGGAGGGCTTTGTTTGGTGTGCCCCCAAAGCTCTGGTTGTTGACCACCTCGGCGCCGACGATGTCAATCGTCAACGGATAGTAGTCGAGCACGAGCCGGGCGGCGTCATAGTTGTATTCCTGTTCCACGCTGCTGAGGATCAACCCGCGACCGTATTGCAGGTACTGGCGACCCAGCTTGAGCGTGGCGGGTGTGTAGAACACTTCATTGAACTGAACGTATGCCTCGGCAACGCCCACTCCCCACAGACGGGCGATCTTGTTCCCAGATGCGTTCGGATTGCCCGATGAATCCAAGGAAGTACCGTTGGCATTTCCCGTTCCTGCTCCCGTAGCGCCTACGCCGTTGTCGGCGCCCCACTGACCTTCGGCCTGCAGGGTCACCACGACGAGCACGTGGTCTTCAAGGTCGGCTTCCACCGACACCCGCGTTCGTTGTTCAATGATCGTGGTGCTTCCCTTGATTGGCGCGTACGGTGCACCATCGGGGATATCACCACCCGCGCTATCGAGAAAATACCCGCGGATACGGATGTCCCCGCTGAGGCGGATATTCTGGACATCGGCGAATGTCTTACTGGCCAATCCCCCCAAGGTTGCCAGCGCGACTACTAGCCATAGTTTTTTCACTGTGTCCTCCTTTGGTTGTTTACGTTCGTTGTGCTACAACAACACAAGTCCTTGATTTCATTTGTCAGAGATCCTCCGCTTCAACGACAATCCTCCATTGCCGTGGTACTGCAAAACTCCATACCGAAGCGGAACCGAACCTCCCTTTCCTAACGTAATTGGCGGGAGTATAGGCCACACCCCAAATGTGTCAAGCCCGTTTTCCCGAGGTTCTCAGCGTGTTTGCGCACACTTGGCGCAAAACAGCGCAACCTCTTGTCCTCCCGTCAATTGGCGCCGAGTATAGAAATAGACGGAAGTATGTCAAGTCACGAAATAAACGGGGCTACGGCGACCCGGATGTTGGTGGCAATTGTGGCCCCCCCGACACGGGTGCGGGCGACGGGTTTGCCGAAGGTTGATCGGCCTTTTCTGGAGGCACATCGCGATTGAGTACCACCATGCGGAGATAGGCCTTCTCAAACCACGGGGAGTTTTGACCTACCGCCAGCAACTCCTCGTACAGTTGCCGTGCCTCCTTCTTTTGGCCTTGTACCTCCAGGCACCGTGCCAGCCCCATCTTGGCGGCATTCGCAATATAGCTGTTCGGTCCCGAGTTTATGATCTGCGAGTACTGGGCCTTGGCGCCGTCGGTGTTGCCCTGTGCCTCCAAGACCTCCGCCAAACCCAACTTGCCCGACACGGCCAGCGGATGACTGGGAAAATCCCTGATGAGTGATTGGTAAGTACTTGCGGCTTCGGGATATCGGCCATTCCGGTAAAACAAATCCGCGAGCCGCGCCAGTGCCTCGGGTGCCACTGGCGACTTGGGAAAATCGCGCGCGACCGCCTGCAGTGACGCTGAATCCGTCGCATGCGCCAAGTTCTCGTTAGCCTGTTCGACCTGATAATTCGCTTGGTGCTGCCAGTAGAGAAGTAACAGACCGAACGCGGCAACGGCTATCACTCCGCCCGTGATCTGCTTTCCGTGCTTCTCCCAAAACACCTCAAAATCAAATTGGTCCGTTATTCGTAAGTCGTCTTGCGCTTCTCGTGCCATGATCCTCCGTCAACCCCGACATCCGATGTCGGGGTCAAAAGTGCGTCGGGCTATTCTTGTGAAACCAACCGAAAAGGCAAGCGGGAAACGACATTCATTCCCATCCCTAGGACCGTTTCGCCCGCCATTCCCGCCATACCAACCGGAAAAACGCCATGTCCTCATTCAAGTAGCGCCGCCAAAGCCGCCGCGGCTCTTGTGCCAAACGGAACAACCACTCCAACCCCAATCGCTGCATCCACTGCGGCGCACGCCGCAGAACTCCGGCCGTTACGTCAAAGCTGCCACCCACCCCCATCACGAACGGCACGCGCATTTCCTGCTTCCATTTTCCCAGGAACAGCTCCTGTTTCGGAGACCCGAGAGCCATGCAGAGCACATCCGGCTTGGCCTGCTTGATTGCCTGTACAATATTGTCCTCTTCGTCAGCCGTCCAATAGCCATTTCGCCAACCAGCCAGATCAAGCTTTGGATACCTGGCTTTCAGCACGTCCACCACCTTTGCCACGATTTCCTGACGCGCACCCAGTAGGTATGGTCGAAGTCCACGCTCCCCACACCGCGCCATCAATGCATTGAACAAATCTACCCCCGTAACCCGTTCTTTGATAGGACATTTGAATAATTTGGAAACCCAAATCACTGGCTGTCCGTCGACTGTGATAAGGTCACAATCTAGAATTGTCTGCCGCAGACTTGGATTCGACTGCATCTTGACAATTTTGTCCACGTTGACAACCACGTGCTGGTGAATCCCCCCATCCCGGACCATCGCTTCAATGCGATCGACCACCTCCGCCATCGTGAGGTTGTCAATCGGGACGCCAAAAAGCGTAACCTTCTCTGAAGGAGGCACTTTCACTTGCCAGGCGGATGCTCCAACAGGCATCTGGCGATTCGCGACGCCGCTTTGCCATCCCAATACTTTGGGACGCGACCATTCTTGCGATTTCCGTCAATGATCTTTACGGCTTCAGTAATGATTTTCTCTTGGGCTGTTCCGACGAGAGTGCTTGTGCCCTCGGTCACGGTCACGGGACGGTCGGTGTTATTGCGAAGGGTCAGGCACGGAACGCCAAGCACAGTCGTCTCTTCCTGGATACCGCCCGAATCGCTCAGGACAAGCTTCGCGCCAGCCATGAGACACAACGAATCCAGATAGCCCAGCGGCCCGACAATCCTGATATTCGGCCATCGGTTTACCCGGTCCCAAAAGCCGAACTCTTTCAGTCGAGCACCGGTCCTGGGATGCACCGGAAATGCCAGCGGCAGTCGCTGTTGGATCGATTCCAGCGCCGAAAGGATCCCCGAGAGCACCTCTTTCGAATCCACATTGCTGGCCCGGTGCAACGTCACATACCCGTATTCGGAGTCCAACCGCAGTTCCTTGCGAATGTCCGACTTGAGGCTTTCGTCCCGCAGTTTCAGCAACGTGTCGATCATCACGTTGCCCACAAAGAATATCTTTTCCCTGGCGATTCCCTCCCGCAGGAGGTTCTCGTTCGCATCCGCACAGGTCGTGAAGCAATAATCGCTCAGCGTATCCGTCACCACGCGGTTGATCTCCTCCGGCATGGTCCGGTCGAAACTCCGCAGACCCGCCTCGACGTGCGCCAGTGGAATGCACAGCTTGGCCGCGACCAACGCGGCGGCCAGCGTCGAGTTCACGTCGCCAACGACCATCACCAGATCCGGACGGTCCGCCACGAGCAGCTTCTCCAGTTCGATCATCACCCGCGCGGTCTGCTCGGCGTGCGACCCGGAGCCGACCCCGAGGTACACATCCGGTTTCGGCAGGCGCAACTCCTCGAAAAACAGCTTCGACATGTTGTCATCGTAGTGCTGGCCTGTATGCACCAGCACCGGCGCAAAATCCTCCGGATGGCGCGCGTACTCCTCCATCAGCGGCGCCATCTTCATGAAGTTGGGCCGCGCCCCGACTATGTTGACAATCCGCATTTTCATCATGTCCGCTCAATCATCGAAAGCAATTCCGCCAAGGCGTAGTACATCCACGCTTGTGTCCACCGGATGTAGCTCAAACGGTTGGTCCCACGGCGTCCGCATTGATACCAGAAAAAACCTCGCTTGTCCCACATGTTTTCCACGGCCCATTCCGCTGCCTGAACGGCCTTCTCGACGCGCCCGAAAGCCAGGAATGTCAGGATTCCCTGCGCGCTGCAGTGGGTGTCAAACGGGTAGTCTTCGTTGTGGTAATACCGCGGCGCGCCATCCGTCCGCCAAAATGATTTCTCCCAAAACGCAAACCCGCGCTCCGCGCTGTCCGCAAAACTGCCGTCGCCGGATCGCTTCTCGTAATCTTTCAGCGCCACGAGGCTGTATCCCGTGTGAAAATTGTCGATCCAATGCTGGTTCTCAGACTCTCCGTACCACCACGAACCGTCCACTCGCTGGCGCTTGACCGAAAACTCCATGCAATCGCGCCGTCCCAGCAACGTGGCGCCGATCATGTTGACGTTGTGCACCTGCGTGTCGGAATGCGGCACATACGACAGCCAGCATTCGCCGTCTCGCTCGCGCAGTAACTGCCTTTCCAGAAAGCTCACGTCGCATTTCCGTCCCATTCGCTCGTAGGCCCGCGCGGCGAACGCCGTGCAAATGAGATTGGGCGTCCCGCGCGGCGCAAAAAACGCCCGTGATTGCCAGGCGAACGGATATCCCCAGCCGCCTTGCGGCGTTCGCAGCGACTCGAGTTGATCCAACAATCTTTCGTCCCGGCTCCCGAGCGCGGCCAGCGCCAGCGCTTTGGGGTTGAGTGTCGGTTGGATCCCGCACAATGGCCGCAGATTAACCGGGCTGCGCCGATGCAACTGCGTCCAGGCTTGACGCGCCAGTTTTCCCGGCAACAAGCGCGCGAGTGGTGAGTTTAATCCGTCGTACGGGTCATACCCGCGCCAACCGCGCGACGTGCCGTACTCGTGTAACTGCTGCCAGACGTCGCGAAATCGTTTGCCTTGGGTGGCGACCGCCTTGGACATCTTCGGTGGGTTCATCAGCGGTTACAGTTCGATCGCCCGTCCTGTCCGGATCGATTCCATCACCGCCAGCGTCGCCCGCGTGCTGTCCACAATCTCTTCCAGCGGAATCGGCATCGGCCCGCCCGTTTTCACGGCGTGCACGAACTGCCTCACTTCCTCCGCTTGGCCCTTCTCACGAAAATCGTCTTCGATCATGTGCTTGCCGCCCGCGAACACTTCGACTTGTTCCTTTTTCAATGCTGCGTCGGCGATGTTGAAGTAATCGATCGATCCCACTGATCCATCGGCGAATCGGAGCGCGACCTGCACGTTCTCGCCGCCAAATCCCTGCGCGAACACCGAGACCACTCGCGATCGCGCTGTAAACCGCAGGAAATCGATGAAATGGCACACCTCGCCGAGGATGCGACCGCCGCCGGCCGCCGGGTCATTGATCCAATGGTCCGACGGCAACGGCTGCACGCTCACGCGATAGCGCATCACCAACGGTCCCGCCAGTCCACGCGCCCGCGCGGCAAACGGCGCAAACCGCCGATTGAATCCCACCGTCAACCGCGAGTTGCCGCTCGTCTGGATCACACTGGTAATTTCGTCGAGTTCCTCGGCGCGCAGACACAGTGGCTTCTCGCAAAACACCGTTTTTCCAGCCCGCAACGCTTCCATGACGATCTCCGCGTGCAAGTCGTGCCGCGTCGCGATCAGTACCGTATTCACCGCCTTGTCCGCCAATACGTCGCGCCAGTTGGTGGTGCTGGTTTCAAACCCAAATTTCTCTTTCGCCTTTTCCGCTTTCACGCCCGTGGCCGTGCACACCGTCCGCAACGTCACGTCCGCGTTCGCTTTGAATTGCGGCAACAGGACGCTCTGCGCGTAATTCCCGGCGCCAATCACGCCAAGCACCACCGACGAATGGCGGGCCGCCGATGAAGCACTCGTCGCCATCGTTGCCCGTTTCGCGCCCCGCCCTTCTCCGATCGGGTATTTCAGGAGCACGCCCACAAATCGCTCCTGGGTCTTCCCCGTGATCAACTCGTAGGCCTTTGGCGCGTCCTCAATCGCGAATGTATGCGTCATCAGCGGCGTGACGTCCACGCGTTTGCCGGCCAGCAACTGGACGAACGCTTCCATGTTCCGTTGCTCGGTCCAGCGGACGTAACCAATCGGGTAATCCACGCCTTTTTCTTCGTAGAGCGGATCGTATCGTCCCGGGCCGTAGCTGCGGGACAGCCTGAATTCGAGTTCCTTCTCGTAGAACAGATCGCGCGGAAGCTCCATCCCCGTCACGCCGACCATCACCACCCGACCCCGCTCGCGGCAAATCTTCGCGGCCAATTCAATCGGGTCGTTCGTCGGCGCCGCCGCCGCAATGATTGCCGCGTCCACTCCGAACCCGTTCGTCAACCGGGCCGCCAGGCGCTCGATGTCGCCACTGGTACGCGTCGCCACTGCGTCGCAGCCGCACCGCGTGGCCAACTCACAGGCCTCGGCACTCACGTCGATTCCCAGCACGACGCAACCCGCCGCCTTCAGGATCTGCGCGGTCAATTGCCCGACCAACCCCAGGCCGATCACTGCGACGGATTCCCCCAGACGCGCATCGGCCTGCCGCACACCCTGCATGGCAATCGCGCCGAGCGTGGTAAACACCGCGTGCTCCAGCGCCACGCCTTCCGGCAATTTCGCGCAGAGGTTCTGCGGGACCACAACCTCCTCGGCGTGGCTCGCGTAGTCCTGTCCGCCGCACGCCACGCGGTCGCCGACCGACAATCCCGTCACGCCCTCGCCGACCTCGATAATCGTGCCGGCGCACGAATAGCCCAGCGCTTTCCACTGATCGAGTTGCGACTGGACCTTGCGTACCGCCGCGGCAAGACCCTCGCGCTTGACCGTCTCGATCACGCGCCGGACCAAATCCGGCCGCGACCGCGCCTTGCCGACCAGCGATTGCTGCGCCAGGTTCACCGTCGCCCGTTCCGTGCCCGCGCTGACCAACGAGAACGCGTTGCGGACGCGCACGCAGCCCGGCGGCAGCGCTGGCGACAGCACGTCGACCAGCTTGATGTCGCCGGTCTTGAAATCCTGGACGAGTTGTTTCACGGCTCCAACAATCTTTTGGCCCGAAGCTCTTGGACGATTCCCAGAAATCGTTGCGTCTGCTCGCGGCTGCCCACGGTCACGCGCAAATAACCTTTCATTTGCGGGACGGAGTCCTTGTTGCTGACATGGACGTTCCGCGCGGCCAGCGCTTCCACGGCGCGCGCCGGCGACTGCACCTGCCAGAGGATGAAATTCGCCTGCGTGTTGTGAACGACAAATCCGAGTTCCTTCAGGCCGTCAACCGCCTGCTGCCGCGCGCGACTGCATTCCGCAACCGTCTTCCGCATGTACTCCAGGTCTTCCACCGCGGCGTGCGCGGCAACCTGCGTCAGGCCGCTGACGGCCCACGGCGCCAGCACGCGCCCCAGTATGTCCAACACGGTCGGTTGGGCGACCACATAGCCGCACCGCATCCCGGCCAGCGAAAACGCCTTGGAAAGGGTCCGCAAGACCAGCAAATTCGGGTGCGTCTCGATCAACCCAACGCTGCTTTCGCCGTAATACTCAACGTAGGCTTCGTCGAGCACGACCAGCGCATCCCGCCGCTTCTCCAACAGCGCGCGGATCTGTTCCCGCGGATAACCGACGCCCGTCGGGTTGTTCGGGTTCGCGAGATAAATCATCTTGTGCGCGCCACCCTTCGCGAGCAGTTCCTGAAAATCGGGCGCAAACGGCTTGCTGAACTGGAACGACTCGATCCGCGCCTGTTGCAGTTTGCACTGCACCGAGAAGACGGCGTACACGGGTGACACGATGAGCACCGGATCGTCCCGGACCAGAAACGCCCGCGCGACCAGCTCCATCGCCATGTTCGACCCGTTCGCCACGAGCAAAAAATTCGACGGCACGTTCAGGTAGCGGCCCAGCGATTGCCGCACCGCCGTGCACACGCTGTCGGGATACCAGTTCAGGGTCGCATTCTCGCCGACCGTGGCGCGCAACGCCGCCAGCACCCGCGGCGACGGCGGCGCCTGGCACTCGTTCAGGTCCATCTTCAGTACATCCGGGCCGCTGGCGACGGGCGGGGTTGCGTGATAGCCGTCCAGCGCCGCGACGTGCGGTGGTACCCATTTGTCCGTTGAGGAAGCGGTCATCCGTGGAATTCCTTTCGTACGGGTTCGTGTGCCTGGCGTTCGATTTGGCGCTGCACGCGCAACCAGTTTACCTTTTTGGCGCAATTGCGCAACGCTTTCGGAAGCAGTTTGCGCGCCCGCGGGGCCGTGTGTGCGCGAAACGCCGAGTCGGCGGCATGCAGTCCCGACAAATCCTGCGCCGGCCCGAACAGTTTGCGCGTCGCCTGACGCAACGCCTCCGGCGTCAATTCGCCGGAAACATCCGGAAATTCAACGCACGCGCGCCCCACGTCCACCGCATAATGCGCGTCGCTCCCCGCCTGCGCCGGCAGGTTGCGTTCGCGCGCCAGTCTGGCCGCGGACTCGTTGCGGTCGGGCGGCTCATAACCATTGCACACCTCGATGGCGTCCACGTTCCGCAACAGTTCCTCGTCGATGCCGCCGCGCAACAGTCCCGATGTCGGCTGAAACGGATGCGGCAGCACCACGAAACCGCGTTGCGCGCGGATTTCATCCACCGCTTCCCGCCATTGTCGCGCCGTGATCTTGCGTTCCAGGAACAACCCGATGATGTGCGCTCCGCCTTCCAGCGAGACCTCCGTGCCCACGATGATCGCGAGACCGTGGCTCTCGTCGCGCGCGCGCAAGGCGCCGTCGATCTCGTCGTGGTCGGTGATCGCCAGGTGCGTCAGGCCGCGACGCGACGCCTGTTCGAGCACCGCGTCCACCGCCGCGAAACTGTCGTGCGAGTAGCACGTATGACAATGGAGGTCGGCGCGAATCATGGTTTCACCAGCGACACCACGTTGCGGATTTTGCCGCTGGGCTCGGGCTGAATGTGGTCGACCAGTTCGAATTCGATTTTGACGGCGTCGCCCAGAAACCGGGCCAGCTTGACCCGCAGTTCGTCCGTCTCCGCGCCATTGAACGCGCGGGCCGGCACGATGCGCACCACCACCGCATTGGGCTCGGTTTGGATGACTTGAAACTGCCGCACTTTGTCGTGTGTCTCAAACAACGTGTAAAAGCGCACCGACGGAATATATTTGTGCTCGCCCGTGACAATCGTGTCGTTGACGCGTCCGAGAATGCGCTCGATGCACGGCAGCCCGCGTCCGCACCCGCACGGTTCCTTCGCCGGGAGCGCCAGATCGCCGAGGTCATACCGAATCAACGGCATCGCGTGGTTGATCAAGCCCGTGCCGATCATCCGCTGGCCGGCGTCGCCCGCGGCGTTCGGGAGCGGGGCCAATTCGAGGATGCCGCCCTCGCCATTAACGTGGAACGGCCCGCGGCGCTCGCACTGGCAGGCCGTGCCAACGCGCTCGTTGCTGCCCCACCAGTCGTACACGGGACATTGCAACACGCGTTCGATGACCGACCGCATCTCCGGTGAGAGCGTTTCACTGGAGGACAGCACGGCTTGCGGCGCGTGGACGCGGAGTCCTTCGCTGGCCGCAAACTGGGCGAAAATGTAGATCGACGATGGATAGCCGCGCACAAACCGCGGTTGGTAGCGGTTGAATTCCTCGACATAGGCGCGCAGGTTGACCGGCTTCATGTCATACACGCTGAAAAACAGCGTGCGGGTGCGGCGATCCAGCTGCCACAGCGGATCGGTTGGGCGTTTGGGAATGTAATGGCGAAACGCCACGATGCGCGCCCCGGTGCGATACCCTGCCCACCGCCAAAACCGGATCGAGTGCGCCATCTCGCAGGCTTTTTGCTCGACCGTGAGGAAGAACCGCAGCGGCTGGCCCGTCGATCCGCTTGTGTGATCTTCAATGAGCTGGCTTTTGTCGCTGTAGCGATGAAGAAATTGATCCGGAGTTTCCCGCACCTGCTGCTTCTCCAGCACCGGCAGACGGGCAAGATCGGACAACTGGCGGAAATCATCCGGCGTCGCGCCGAGCTTGTCGAACAGCGACTGGTAATACGGCACGTTCTGCGCGGCGTCTTCGAGCAGCCAGCGCAGTTGCGCCATCTGGCGGGCCTGAAATTCATCGGCCGAGAGCCATTGGGTGCGGCGGAACTCGCGCCAATACCGCCAATTTCCCTGGAGGTAGCGGCGGAGAACGCCGGGTTGTGCGCGAGAGGCGATCATGATTTCAACCCCGCTGGCGTCTCTCGGTGGTTTCTCCTCTTGCACAGACAGATCGACGCGACCATTACTCAGTGTGGCTCAGGCGTGTTTGGTCATTTCGCCGAGAATCCAATTATAGGTCTTTTTCATCCCGTCGCGTAGCGGCGTGGACGGTTCCCAACCGAGCGTCTTCTTGATCAATGTGTTCTCGCTGTTCCGGCCATTGACGCCCTTGGGGGCGGAAAGATTGTAGCGGCGCTTCAATTTGACCCCCGCGATCTCCTCCACAATGTCCACGAGCTGGTTGATGGAAACTTTTTCCGCGCTGCCGAGATTGATGGGAAAGGTCACCTTGTCACTGTGCATGATCTGGTCGATGCCGTAGAGGCAGTCGTCGATGTACATGAAACTGCGGGTCTGCTCGCCGTTACCCCAAATCTCGATTTCATGCTGGCCGGCGAGCTTGGCGGAAATCACTTTGCGGCAGACGGCCGCCGGGGCTTTTTCCCGGCCGCCATCGTACGTGCCGTGCGGGCCATACACGTTGTGAAACCGCGGCACCCGCGTGATCAGACCGAAATCCTCGGTGAAATGTCGGCACATGCGTTCGCTGAAGAGTTTCTCCCAGCCGTAACCGTCTTCCGGCATTGCCGGATAGGCGTCGGTTTCCCGAAGGCCGGTAATGTTCGGATCGGTCTGTTTGTCCGCGGCGTAGACACAAGCCGACGAGGCATAAAAATACCGCTTCACGCCGGCCTTGTGGGCCGCCATCAACAGGTGGGTGTTGATGAGCACGCTCAACATGCACAGGCACCGGTTGTTCTCGATGAACCCCATGCCGCCCATGTCGGCCGCCAGGTTGTAGACTTCGTCGACGCCGTCGGCGGAACGTTCACAGGCGTCCCTGAGTCGCAAATCGAGTTGGAGGTTTTCGACTTTTGGAGACTGCTGATACCACTCATTGAACGGCTTGATGTCCACCGCGCGAATCTTCGTGTGACCTTTGCGCAGCAGGTCGGCAACCAGATGCCCGCCGATGAACCCGCCCGCACCCCCAACTAGAATTCTGTTTTGCATGGAACCTACATTTCTCAATATGGTTTACGCTTCACGCCTGTCGCTGATCGATTGTTTCGAGTAAAAGTTTATGGTAACGTCTTTGACAACGCTGACAAGCCAATTCTACAGCCCGTGCCTTCGCTCCAAGGCGCCTCAAAGTAAACCGTAATGGAGACGAAAAAGCGAAGGGGAAGATTCATCGTCGAGCAATTCCCGGGTGTCGTTGTCATGAGGACCACGACCTGTTTGGCCCCTTGATTCACGAGGGAGGGCTACAAGTGAACTCGTTGAGTAAGCGATTTTGCTGGTAGAGCCGCGGTGCTCGGGCCGCGCGGGCAACTGGCCTCGATCGAGAGGGTTGGCGATCCCCATCTTCAACCACAAACCCCATCCAACCGGAAGTCAAAAACACGCCTCCGTAAACCGGTCGCACCCGCCCATTTACAACAGCACAATCACACTCACCCAGATGCAATCGTCGTGTCTGTATGGCTTGCCTGGCGGGGTGCTTGTGATAGAGTGCGGGGCGTGGATTTTTCGATTATCACTCCCAGTTTTCGCAACAGCGCGTGGTTGAAGCTTTGCGTGGCGTCCGTGGCCGACCAGCGTGGCGTCACGCTCGAACACATCGTGCAGGATGCGGTGTCGGATGATGGGACGCTGGATTGGTTGCGGGAGGATAAACGGGTTCGTGCTTTCGTGGAAAAGGACAGCGGGATGTACGACGCGATCAACCGCGGGCTGCGACGGGCGTCGGGTGATTTGCTGGCGTATCTGAACTGCGATGAGCAGTATTTGCCGGGGGCGTTGGCGGCGGTGAAGGAGTTTTTCGAGGCGCATCCGGAGGTGGAGGCGGTGTTCGCAGATGCGGTGGTGGTGGGCCCCGATGGGCAGTTCGTCGCGTATCGCAAAATCGTCAAGCCATCGCGCCGTCACGTGCAGGTCTGTCATCTGCCGACCCTGACGTGCGCGACGTTTTTCCGGCACAGTTCGCTGGAGCGCTACGGGCTGTTTTTCGATTCGCAATGGCGGGACGTGGGCGATGCTGTGTGGGTGTTGCGGATGCTGGAGAAAGGCGTCCGCGTCGCCATGCTGCGTCGCTACACTTCGGCGTTCACGCGCACGGGGCAGAATATGAACTTCCTGCCGAATGCGATCCGCGAGAAAGCGGCTTTGCGCGCCGCCGCGCCGTTGTGGGCGCGCGTGCTCGCGCCATTGTGGGCAGCGCGCCACCGCCTCGCCAAGTGGCGCCACGGCTGTTACCGCCAGTCGCCGTTCCAGTACGCCATCTACACGCAGGCCCAGCCTGATCGGCGCACGGCGTTCGAAGTGGATAATCCAACGTTTCGCTTGGCGGTGTCGGATGCGGGTTCTTAGCGTCGCAGGGGTCTTTCAGGGACCACAACGAACCGAAGTAGTCAACCCGGATTGGCGCGGGAGAAGGTATTGCGGTTGGACGGGGTGGCCCCGCGCAGGCTGGCCAGCGGCGCCGAGTGCAAACCCAGCGCGTCGCATCCATCGTTGAGGGGTATCCTGTGAGTAAGTTGAGCACACATCACCCGTGCGATTTCCGGTGAGTCCGGTGGTGGCGCATGGGGAAGAACACGCAACACTGGATGATCGCGATGAGGCGCACGGCGTTGGCCCGGTTTCCCGCTACAAGCTTGCTTGTTTCCCGGGGCTGTTCAATTATTCTGGTGGAACAGTGAAATTACGACCGCAAACCCTCGGCTGGCTCGCCTTGTTGTCCGGGGTAATCATCATCTTCTTTCACGAGACGATTTTCCGCGGGTGTAGCTTGGTGCCGACCGATGTGTTGAACCAACTTACTGCGCCCTACGACGCCGGGGTTCAAGATGCTCACGTTCGAAACCACTACACATTCGACATTTTGCGGGCCGACTACCCGTATGCAAAGTTTTGGCAGGAAGACGCGCGTCGCGCGGAAGTTCCGCTTTGGAACCCGCAGATACTCGGCGGGTTTCCGCTTATGGCGGATAGCCAATATGGTGTGCTGAGTCCGTTCAAGATCCTCTATTTGTTTTTGTCTTCGGAACGAGGTTTCAGTCTGGGGATCGTACTTGAGATGTGGCTGGCGGGCGTGCTGATGTTCGCATTCCTGCGGGAGCTGGGACGGTCAGGCCCGGCAGCGTTCGTCGGTGCTGTTGCCTATGCGCTGAGCAGCCAGTTCTTGATGTGGTATTGGCGGTTGCCCAGCACGTTTGCTTGGGCGCCGTTGATCCTTCTGCTGGTGGAGCGTTCGGTCCGCCGCACCTCATGGGGATATGCAGCCGGCGCAGGTGTTGTCCTCGGCCTGGCCATGATCTGCGGAAATATCCAGGCTTCGTCGCACCTCGGTTTCCTGTGCGTTGGCTACCTGGCGGGCACGGTTTTCGCCGCCAACCCAGACGGCCGCGCGAACAGGGTGGCACGAGCAGGGATTGTCCTGATGGTGGGAATCCTCGTATCCGCCGTGCAATTACTGCCGACCCTCGAGGTGTTGGTTACAGGTATCACACGTGATCTGCACGCGGCGGGGTCGGGGGCAACTGTGCGCCACACACTGTTGGGGATTCCCTTTCTGCTGACCTTTATGTTTCCCGGACTGGCCGGTTCGACGGAATCCTATTCGTTGACCAGGGCGTTTGGGGCCGATATGGCTGATTTCAACGGCTACATAGGGATCGTGCCTTGTATGTTGTTTGTTGTCGGCGCTTTCGTCGTGCGAGAACGGCCAGTGCGTTGGCTGCTGCTGACATCGGGCGGTGTGTTGGTCATCATTTTCTTTACGCCGTTGCTGCGGCTTGTCTATCACCGATTCCTTATTGTCGTCGTGTTCAGCGAATGCGTGATCGCGGCCTACGGCATGGATGCTTTGCTGGAAATGCGGGCCGCGAACAGCCGCGCCGTCCGTCGAACGATGATCGGCATGCTGGTGATCGGCGTGATGGTGACGATTGGGCTGCTCACCGCGCAGTGGATTGTTGCGGCGAACTGGAACCGGCTGCTGGAGGCCGGCCAAAAATACATCTTGAGCCATGAGGGCGGGTCGGCGTTCCACAATCGGCAGTGGGAATTGGACCGTGTGGAATTGTTTCTGCGACACTACCGGATCACGAATGTGGTTTTCTGGCTGCCGTTGACATTTCTGGTTATTGTTGTCGCGGGATGGCAGGCTTATGTGCGCGGGTGGCTGAGCCGAAATACATTCGCTGCCGCACTGCTACTGTCCACCGTGACGGATTTGACGGTGCTGGGGCGAAACGTGGTGCCGCAGATTGACCTGCGACAGTTTCCACTATATCCGCCGCTGGAAACGATCAAGACGGTGCAGGCAGATCACGGCCTTTTCCGCGTGCAGCCGCAGCCATGGGCGCCCGGTGCAGACAGGTTTTTTTTGGCCTGGGGCATCCTGACGGCTTATCATCTATCCGTCATCGACGGTGCCGTCTCCCTGGAACCGGAGGACCTGCTCCTCCTGCCGTATCAACACGACGGGCAATGGACCCCGGTGGCCGACCTGCTCAACATCAAGTATGTCCTCGTACCGGACGATGTCACGCTTCCCGCGAACCATTTCTCATTGCTCAAGAACGCCCAGGGAGTGCGTCTGTACCTCAATGACCGGTGCCTGCCACGGATGCAGTTCTTTCCTGTCTGGAAGGTCGTGCCGGATCGAAAGCAGATCTTGGCGGCCATGAGCGCACCAACTTTCGAGCCGCGCCGGACCGTGTTCATCGAAACCGAGCCGCCCGAATTATTTCGCAGCCAACTCTCCTCCTCCGCCATGTCGCAGGACGCTGCCGGCAAAGTGGAGGTGGAAGAATATACACCGCGCCGCGTGCGCGGGCGCGTGCACTGCTCCGTTCCCGGGGTCGTGCTGTTGGCGGACACGTTTTATCCCGGTTGGTACGCGACGGTTGACGGCGCGCCCACGCCGATCTATCGCGCCGACTATGTGATGCGAGCGGTGTTTGTTACTGCAGGTGACCACGAAATCGAGTTTCGCTACGTCCCGCTGTCATTTCGGCTGGGCGCGACGATCAGCTGTATCACGTTGGCCGGGGTGGCGCTGATGGGACTGTGGCTCGGGATGCGTCGGCGGATTGTCCGCGGGTTGGCGTGATGTGTCTGCGCCAGCCAATGCTTGCCCCGGTTCTCGCGAATCCCGGGTGGTGTGGCCCGTAATTTATCCCGTCCGCTGTGGACGAGGCGCGTGTTGTGACGGTCACGCTCTTTCGAGATCGTTTCCAAGTCGACGATGGATTCAAGTCGCGCCATTCCCACAGGCTCCATGCGCGCGCGAAGGGCCGGATCGCCGGCGAGCGTGATGATTTTGTCGGCGAGGTCGCGGGCATCCTGTTCGGCCACAAACAGGCCGCTGATACCCTCCTCCACGATTTCGGGAATCGCCGCCCGCCGCGTCGTGATGACGGGCAATCCAACACCCATCGCCTCCAGCAACACCAGGCCGAGCGTCTCGTAACGGAAATAGGTCGGAAGCACCAACACATCACCCTGGGTAACGATTCCCCATTTGCGGTCGCCCGTCACCATTCCCGTAAACTCCACGCAGGACGACAGGCCGCGTTCCCGCACCAGGCGGTCGGCCTCCGCGCCGTCCTTTTCAGACCACCACGCGCCGGCGAAGACGAAATGGGCTTGGGGACAACGTCCCCGCACCAACGGGAGCGCGTCGAGGATGACGAACACACCCTTTTCCCGCACCGGATTGCCGAGGTAGAGCACAGTGAATCGGCCGGCCGGTTTCGTCGCCGCAGGCGACGGGTTGGGCACTTCGATTTCGGTGGGAACGACGAACACCTGGTCTTCGCGAAGATGACCCGGAAAATTGAACCGCAGGCATTTGCCAAGCACCGTCGCCGCCGCCGCGCCGCGGACCGCCCAATCAATCAGGCGTTGCAGCCAGCGGGGCGATTTGTTGCGGAACTCCGGGAGGTTGTTGCCGTGGCCGTACAACACGACGGGCACGCCGAGCACGCGGGCAATTGCGAGAAACATTGTGTCCTTGAGAAAAGCGCTGCGGTTCAGAGAAACCGGGCAGAACACAAAATCGAAACGTTGACTGGCGAGGTGCCGCAATTCAAGCCCGATCTGACGCGCCAGCAGCGCTAGCGCGTAGAACATCTGGTTGGCCCGCAGATTCAGATAGGGCGGATGATGCAAGTCCAGCCCGCTGGGCACCTCGCTAAACAACGGTTTTTTTGGCGCCCTTCAGATGATGGCGCTCAAACACTCGCTGCGCATCGCCTGGGCTTGGTCGCAAGCCACAAATTCGTGCTGCCACAGCAGGGCGCCTTTGCGCGCGCCTGCTGCAAACAAATATCACAGAGATTTATTGGCTTATCCTCGCCTTCTTTCCTTGAAACGACCAGCCTCTTGGGCGAAACTGAGGCACGCTCAACGGAGCAAGGTTTGCCCGCGTCGCACGCACTTGAACAAAGGTGGCCGATGCGCGCTGGCAACGTTCGAGGGACGACTTTTTGTGATAAGATCATCATGCACGGGAGGCAACGAAGCCGGTGCGCCGGCCCCCCGGGAAGGGAACCCGTGCGGACGGAAACGGCGCATCCTGCTGTTCGGCTGGCTTCCGCCGCCCGTGTTTGGTCCGAGCGTCGCATATCAAACCCTGATGTGCTCGGAATTCGCACGCCACTTCGACGTCACGTTCATCAACCTCAGTGTGGTGAGCAATATTCGCGAACTGGAGGTAGTTCGTATCAGCAAGCTCTTGAAACTGGCAGGGTTTTTCCTCCACGAACTTTGCTGCCTGTTGACGCGGCGCTTCGATTTTTGCTGTTACCCAATCGCGTACAATCGCAATGCGTTCTTAAAAGACTCGGTGCTCATCGGGCTGGCGAGGGCGTTCAGGGTGCCGGTGGTGCTCTGGTCACATGGATCCGGCGCGTCCCGATTTCGCGACTCCCTCTCACCGAAACTACAGCGCCGCTTTGACACCAACGTGCGCGGCGCGGCGCTCGTGCTGGTGTTGGCGGAGTGCTTGCGCAGCGATTTCGAGGCGGTTGTATCGCCGCAGAGGATCAAGGTAGTCCCGATCGGCATTGAACCGCAACCCGGCCTTCCTCCACCCGATCGAGGGCGTACTGGTTTACGGATCCTGTATCTGGGTGGCCTCGCAAGGACCAAGGGGATCTTTGACTTGTTTGCGGCCATGCCGCTGGTGCTGGCGCACCGTCCCGATGCCAAATTACTCATGGCCGGCGAATGGTTTCGTGCGACAGAGAAGGCGGAAGGGGAACAATTCCTCCAGGATCATGGTCTGTGCCAAGCGGTCCAATTCCTTGGCGCGGTTTATGGGGAAGCGAAATGGCGCACACTGGCGTCGGCAAGCCTTCTTGTCTTTCCGCCGCCGGCCCAACTGGAAGCTTTTGGCATCGTGCTGCTGGAAGCCATGCAGTCGGGCTTGCCCATTGTGGCCACACGGGGGGGGGCACGAAGTGAGATTCTCACGGACGGCGTCAACGGACTGCTGGCGGAAGAACTGAACCCGTCCGATCTGGCCGGGAAAATCCTGCATTTGGCCAACGATCCGGAGTTACGAGAGCGCATGGGGCGGGCGAACAAAGAAAGATTCGAGCGGTACTATACTCACGGCCATTTCGGGAAACGGATGATCGCGGTGTTTGACGAATTCGCTACCGAGTCGTCCCCTCAATGACAAGAGGCGACCGGTTGTGTTAAGATTCTACCTGTGTAATGAGCCAGGGTTGAGTCCTCTCCGAGCGCGTGAAGCCGTCGTGCGGCAGGCGCCGCGCTACACGGGGAGACTTTGCACTTCCATTGCATGTTTGCGCTTGTTATAGGTTCGGAACATTCATGTACCAGAATCTGCGAATTGCCATCGTAATTCCTGCCTATCGCGAGGAGGAACGCATCGAAGACGTGATTCGCGGATTGCCGTCGTGGGTGGACCACATCGTGGTCGTGGACGATGCGTCGCCCGACGCCACGCTGGATCGAGCGCGCTCTGTCGGCGATCAGCGGCTGGTGGTGCTGCGCCACGATCACAATCAGGGTGTCGGCGGGGCAGCGCTGACGGGATTCGCCAAGGCCCTGGAACTGGGCGCGGATGTACTGGTGAAAATGGACGGTGACGGCCAGATGAATCCGGCCGGCCTGCCCGCGTTGATCGAACCGATCCGGCTGGGCGAGGCCGACTACGTGAAGGGAAATCGGTTTCTGCACAGCCGCGAACTGGTTCGCATGCCGTGGGTGCGGAGGCTGGGCAACATCGGCCTATCGTTCATGGCCAAGATGGCTTCAGGCTACTGGAACCTTTTCGATCCCAACAACGGTTACGTGGCGATTCATGCCGCCGTGCTGCCGCTGCTGGACCAAAACAGGATCCACAAAAGGTTTTTCTTCGAGAACAGCATGCTGCTGGAGTTGGGCTTGAACCGCGCGGTGGTGCGCGACGTGTACATGCCGGCGCGTTACAACGAGAAGGTCAGCCACCTGTCCGAAACGCGTACCCTGCTGGAGTTTCCGCCCCTGCTGCTGCGGGGACTGGTGGGGCGTGTCGTGATGCAGTACTTCGTGCGGGATTTCAATGCGGTGTCACTCTTCATCGTTACGGGTTTGGCGGCAACGATTTTTGGCATTCTGTGGGGTGGGTACTACTGGTGGTGGTACGCCCACGCGGGCCTACCCACTCCGACTGGCACAGTGATGATCGCTGTATTGCCCGTGATCTTAGGTCTGCAACTGCTTTTGCAGGCACTGGTGATGGATGTCCAAAACGTTCCGAGAGAATCCGTGCAGTCCACGATTCGCAAGAGCATGCCGTGATTCAGTGAAACAATTGTCCAACCGCCCCATGGAGTCCAGTCAACGGTTGATTACGATAGTGTGTTCGCATTATCTTCCGTATCCGGGCGGCGTGGAACGGTACGTCAATTTGCAGGCGAGGGAGTGTGTTCGGCTCGGCTTTGCCGTGCGCATCATCACGCATGACTCGGAACAACTGGGGTGGTCTGACGTACAGCCCCAGATCACCATCTACCGTCTCCATTGTTGGAGCCCTCTGGCCCATTGTCGGATGCCATTTCCCACGAACCCGGGTCAGCTTTACCATCTCACGCGAGAGTTCATCTCACGGCCCGGCGAACTGACGATCGTCCATACACGCTATTATCTTCTCTCGGTGCTCGGATGCTTGTGGGCGCGGTGCTCGGGAAGCAAGCTGGCGCTCATTGATCACAGCTCGGACTACATCCAGCTCGGCAACCGCTGGTGGAATGCAGCCTGCCATGTCTACGAACATTTGATGACCTTGGCGGTCCTAAGCTTCCGTCCCCGCGTATTTGGTGTGGCGCAGGCGTGTGTGAAATGGCTCCGCCGGTTCGGCGTTCGCCAAGCGGGCGTGTGTTACAACGGGGTCGATCCGGATCAGCGACCCACCGAGGTGGTGCCACTCCGTGAGCTCATCGGGTCGATGGCCGATAAAAAAGTTGTGCTTGCCGTGGGCCGGCTGGTAAAAGAGAAGGGTGTCATGGAATTGGTAGCCGCCTTCCAGAGTTTTGCTCGGGATCGGGAGGATTACCTTCTGGTCGTCATCGGGTGTGGCGAACTCGAATCTCCCCTGCGCGAGGCTGCGAAACAGGACGCGAAGATTCTATTCTTGGGACTCCAGCCACTGGCGACGGTCATGAGCGTGATGACGCAAGCGTTCGTACTGGTCAACCCGTCCAACTACCCCGAGGGGTTGCCGACGATTCTGCTCGAGGCGGGGTTGTGTGGATTGGCGGTCATCTCTACCCCTTGCGGCGGGGCGGCGGAAATCGTTGTCGATGGCGAAACGGGGCTCCTGATCGAGCGGGGAGAACCCACCCGGATTGACGCCGCGCTTCGAAGGCTGGACCAAGCACCCGGATTGCGGGCGCGCGTGGCGCGAAATCTTCAAGAACGAATCGTGCGCGATTTTTCTTGCGCCGCCCTCACGGAACGCTTTCTTTTTCGGGACATGGGACTGCCGCGATGAAGAAACTGAAGCTGGCTCTGATTGGTGCGGGCAACATCATGCAGACGCGGCATTTGCCCGCGTTGGTCGCCGCGGGTCGCGAGCGATTTGAACCCACCCTCATCGTCGATCACACGCAGAGCAAGAGTGAACGAGTTGCCCGGCTCTTTGGAATCCCCCACGCGGTGGTGTGCTCCGACAGCAGCCAGTTGCGGTCGATTCCTCTGTTGCAGGAGGTGGACGCAGTGCTTATTGCGACACCGCCCAAGCAGCATGCCCCGGCTGTCCGTGCCTGTTTGGAGATCGGGAAACATGTGCTCGTTGAGAAACCGTTTGTAACCGATTTGCAGGAGGGCCGCACACTCATCGACCTTGCGACGGCGAAGCGGGTCATCCTCGCGGTGAATCAGAACTTCCAGTTCTCTTCCAGTTTCCGCAAACTGCAACAGCTCATCGCCGAGGGCAAGTTGGGGACGGTTACAAGCTTCTACTGCATTCAGTTTAGCAATGATACGCGTCGGCTTCCCGCTTGGGGGGACGATCTTCCGTTGGGGTTGTTCTACGACGAATCGCCGCATGTGTTCTACCTGCTGCGCCGGTTTGGCGGGGGGGACGTGGCGATCAAAGACGTGGCCGTGGTTGGTTCCCCGTCCGGCAAGAACACGCCACAGATTCTGGACATCACGGTGGAAGTCAACGGCTTGCCGGGAACCGTGTATAGCAACTTCGAGAGCCCCATCTGCGAATGGTTCTTCATTGTGTTTGGAACGAAGCGGTACGCGATGGTGGACATGTTCCGCGACATCTCGACCGTGCTTCCGAACGACGGGCAGCATTTGATGAAGGAGGTTTTCACCACTTCGTTTCTCACGACCTTTCAGCACTGGCGCGGATTCATTGCCAACGGAGTCAAGTACGTCCGGCACCGGTTGCACTACGGCATGGACATCACTCACGCCAACTTTTACACGGCGATTACGACCGGGGATCGCAGTGTCCTGTGGAACATGTCGGGAGAACACGGTCTGGCGGTCAACATCGCACAGCATGCGGTCGCTTCTCGGGCGGCGACGGGAGCCGGGCGGCCCACGGACAAGGAGCCGGGTGGCCGATGAACGCGGGACAAGGTCAGGCCGACATACAGGATGCTGCGAAGTTGTTCCAACGGAATCACCTGCCGATAGGTTTGCTGGTGATCGGAACATTTGTTTTCCACCTGATCTTTGGCGTTTACTACGCCACACACGCTGAGAATCTCCCTACCCGCACCAGCCTGCATCTCGAGGGCGAAGCTTTTCTGGCCAGTTTTCCGGGGTGGAACGGCGATGCGGACCGGGATGCCACCGTCTACAATCGTGCGGCGATGGCAACGCTTCGCACCGGTGTACCGCGTGCCCGTACGGGTAAGTTTTTCTTCCACGCTCCGGTGTACGCTTACTTTCTGGCTGCTTGTTATTGGGGCGGAGGTATTCGCTTGCTGCCGGTGGCCGTGGCGCAAGCGGTGTTGGCGGGCCTGACGTGTCTGTTTGTGGCGTGCGCGGCATGGCGGATTGCGACAAGGCAGGGTGTGTTGGCTATGATCATCGCGGCCTTGCTGGTCTTCATCAATCTGCGGTTGGCGATGCATGTGGGCTCTATCGGCCCGACGCCCCTGGTTTTGTTCGTAATGGCACTCGCGCTGTTTGCTGCCTCCAGCCCGCAGACGAGCGGTCGGTTGTGGCTGTTCACGCTGGCGATCTCTCTGGGTGCCTACGCGCAGGCCGCCTTCTTCGTCGTCGCTGGGGCGGCGGGTCTGTGGCTGCTGTGGCAATTCATCGATACCCGCCGCGCGGTCTGCGTGGTCTGCGCCCTGGTGGCGCTGGGCGCGGCGGCCAGCCGCGTGCTGTTGGAGGTATCGGCGCGCGGGCCCCTGGCGGAGAAAGGCACCGAGGAAGCCGCCGCCTCCATCCTGTGGGAAGCAAACAATCCGTATTATGAAAGTATGCGACTTGGGAGCCTCTGGGAGCGGCGGCCCGGCAATCCGTGGACCCGTTGGAAGATGTCGGAGCAGGAGGCGGCGCGTTACGCCGCCTATCTGGAGCGCACCGGTCACCACTCCACCCCGGCCGCGCTGCTCTGGATTCGCGAGAACCCAGCCCAATATGCGAAGCTGTGTTTCGTCAGGTTGTGCGCGACCTTGGGGCCGTTCACCGGACAGATGTCGCCACGGAATCGAGTGATCGCCACGGTGTTTTGGCTGCTGATTTTTCCGGCGGGCTACTACGGTTGGTGGCGGATGCGGCACCTGGCGATCTCGCGCCTTGCCCTGCTGGTGTTCCTGGCACTGACCGCCTTCGAGGTGATGGTAATCACCGAATGGTATCAGCGGTACCGGCTCCCATGGGACTTGACTCTGACCGTCTACGCAGGGGTAGGCTATGCGTGTTTGCTGTCTAAGCACACCGTACATGCGATTAGCCCGCGCGTTTTAGAATAGACATCGAAGCCGCGCGAATCAGGCCTGTTGTCGATGTAGAGGTGATGAAGTGGCTTCCGCCTTCGCAAATCCACGCTACGAACAGCAAGAATCTTTTGACGGAACCTCGCGAGGTGATACTATGATTGTCATGCAGACGCAATCGGTCACGACGGTCGGTGGCCGCCGGCCAATTGGGAAACGCAAGGTGGATTCTTTTTACGAATGAAGATCGCGCTGGCGCAACTGGATGCCACCGTGGGCGATCTGGGCGGCAACGGTGCCCGAATCCTCGATTTCTACCGCCGCGGCACCACCGCGGGGGCTGGCCTCGTTATGACCCCCGAGATGGCCATCACGGGCTATCCGCCGCGCGATTTGCTCGCTAAACACCGCTTCGTGGATGACAACCTGCGCGTGCTGGAGGAGCTCGCCGCGCAGGTTGGCCAGACCGCGTTGCTTGTCGGGTATGTTGATTTCAATACCAAACGCCCCGGCCGCGATTACTGGAATGCCGTCGCGCTGATCCAAAACGGCAGGATTATCGCTCGCCGCCAAAAAATGCTCCTGCCCACGTACGATGTTTTCGACGAAGATCGCTATTTTCAGCCGGCGGAGTCGAATACCGTGGTCGAATTCGCCGATCGGCGTCTGGGGCTAACGGTTTGCGAGGATATCTGGCCGCAAGATTACCTGCCCAAGCGCCTGTACGAACGCAGCCCGATTTTTGAGTTGATGCGAGGAGACAAACACGCCCAATTGCTGCTGAACATGTCGGCGTCGCCCTACCATCTGGGCAAGGAACACGTTCGCCACGATATGCTCCGCGCCGTGGCGCAACGGTACGGCGTTCCGGTCCTGTACTGCAATCTCGTCGGCGGCAATGACGAACTGGTGTTCGACGGCAACAGCCTGGTGTTCGACGCTTCCGGTCATCTCGTCGCAGCCGGGGCGGCTTTCGCCGAAGACCTGGTGCTGGTTGACCTGGATTCGCCGGTTGCCATTCAGCCCGAGCCGGTCAAGCCGGCCGCGGCCCTGCACGATGCGCTGGTGCTCGGACTGCGCGATTACACGCGCAAATGCGGTTTCAAATCGGTCGTGCTCGGCCTCAGCGGCGGGATCGACTCCGCGGTCACGGCCTGCCTGGCGGTCGCGGCGCTCGGCGCCGAAAACGTGATGGGGGTTTCCATGCCCTCGCAGTTTTCGTCGCGGGGCAGCATCGACGACGCGCGGGACCTGGCGCACAACCTCGGGATTCGGTGGGAGACGATCGTGATTCAGGATGTCTTCGAGCGGTTCAAAGCCACGCTACAGCCGGTGTTCAAGGGACTGACGGAAGACACGACCGAGGAAAACATCCAGGCGCGCATTCGCGGCACGACGTTGATGGCGCTCTCGAACAAGTTCGGCCACATGCTGCTGACCACAGGCAATAAATCGGAATTGGCTGTCGGCTACTGCACGCTCTACGGCGACATGAATGGAGGCCTCGGCGTCATCGCCGACGTGCCCAAAACGATGGTCTATGAACTCGCCCGGTACATCAACCAGAATGGAAAGCGAACGGCGGGAAAGAAAGGATTCCCCATTCCGGAAGCTTCCATCACGAAAGCGCCGTCCGCGGAACTTCGCCCGAATCAAACCGACCAGGATTCGCTTCCGCCCTACGACATTCTGGACGCGATCATCAAGCGCTACGTCGAAGAAGCGAAATCGACGCTCGAGATCGTGAAGGAAACGGGTTACGGTGAGAAGCTCGTCCGCGATGTCGTCCGCAAAATCGACCTCAACGAGTACAAACGCAAACAAGCCCCGCCCTGCTTGCGCGTCACCACCAAAGCCTTCGGTATCGGTCGCCGCGTCCCCATTGCCCAGCGATACGTGGAACGGGATTAACGTGATGCTTCAACCGACCACGTAATCAAACTTGCCGCTCGCCGGTGCATGCCGCTTCGAGGGTCAACCAGCGGCCAAAGTGCGTCCCCTCAAGTCGCCCGACTGGTGGCACAGCACTTGCAGCCCAATGTGGGTTCATGTACAGTCAGGACACTCAGAACCTGAGAAAGCGGCCTGCGCGATGAAGTTTTCCGAGATCATCAACGACCAGCAGTTGGCCACCGAGGCAATCCGCCGTTGGATTACCGTGGCCATTTGCATGGTGCTTGCCGTGGTCGTCGCGTACTGGATTGCATACCAGCAGTTCTTGATCTTGGCCGTTGTGGCCGGTGTGGCAGCGACGGTCTTCGTGATTGTAGGAATGCAACGAAGTGCCTGGCTTTTGATTGTCATCACTTGGTACCTGACGGGCCAAATCCACGCGCTTCCTGTGCCACTATCAATCAGTCAAGCAATGGTCTTACTGGTGACTTTTTCGTATTTGATGCAACGTGTCCTCGGCCAGACCAGTCGACAGTCGAGGGGTGCGTTGGGCGCACTCGTGGTCATCAACTGTTTCTGGATTGCCCTTACATTTGCGTTTCACCCCGTGGGTGTGCACGCTCTCGGCGCGGCAACGATGGGAGGACGACCCTACTTTGACATGTTCATTGGCTGGTGTGCCTATTGGGTCATCGTGCATTTGCCTGAATCCTACAAGAGCGTCGTCAGAATCCCGTTGTGGCTGATGGCCAGCATGACGTTTTCCACCTTGATCGGCTCGCTTGTGTACATTTTCCCTTCCAGTACACCCTACGTCTGGTTTTTCTATAGCAGTGTTTCCACCTCGGAGTATGTGGGGAGTCTCCGTGCCACGACAGCTGCGGAGGGGGTTCGCCGACTCGACTTTTTGGGACCCTTTGGGGTGACGCTCCTACAGTTGTTGTCCGCCTATTACCTGCCGCGCAAGTTTCTTAACCCGATGCGATGGCAATTCTATCTGTCTGCACTGGGATTTGTCGCAATCCTCGTGTCGGGCTACCGAAACCGCGTGGCGATCGCATTCGCATACATGGCGTTGGCTGCGTGGTTCCACCGTGGCTGGCGCGAAGTCGTTCTGGGAGGCACAATCGGCGCAGCCTTCCTCGGGCTTCTGGTCTTTAGCCAGGGTCGCTTGTTTGATTTGCCCTTGGCCGCGCAGCGCGCGCTGGCAGACCTCCCCGGTCAATGGAACGAGGCCGTCAGGGACGAGGTCAAGGGAAGTAATGCGCGATGGGATTGGTGGCGTCAGCTCCTCCAAGAAGGCGGAGTCGCCAAGAACTGGTGGATCGGTGATGGTTTCGGTGTGAGTGAAGCAGATTTCGGAGCGACGGCTCACCTCGGCTTCGAGGAATCGGCCGACATCAGCGGCGCCTTCCACAACGGCCCATTGACCACGATTCGCTATGCCGGGGTGGTGGGACTGATTCTGTTCTATGCGCTTATGATTGGCGCGGCGACCTCCTCTGTGAAATGCGTTCGTCGATGCCGTGGCACCCCCCTGCTTCCCGTGGCGATCTTCCTGGCCGTCCAACTCGTTTGGGCGCCTGTTCATTACACGTTTATTTTCGGAGCGTACGACAGCCAAGTGCCCGAGCATTTGTTTCTGATTGGCCTGCTGACACTGGTCTGGCGCATGAGCGAACGCCGGCCTCCCTCCACGGAACCGGCCGTGGTCGCACGACCTCTTTCGTGGAACAACGGAGGAACACGGGTTTCCGCATGAAAACGAAGGCCGTCTGGCTCGCGCCTTTCCCGATCCTGTCATTGGAGCCCGAGGTTCACGTCAAGCGGAGACCCTCCACGGAGCACCCGTGCAGTTGGATCGTCAATCTCTCGAATGCACTCGCTGCGAGACCGGACGTGGAATTGCATCTGGTCACCGAAAGCAGCCGCGTCTCATCCACCCAGCGTGTCCAGAAAGGTCGCATTGCATTCCATGTCGTGAAGACGGGCATACCCTTCCTGAACCGGGGGTTCCCACCCTGGCTGCCGCTGGATATCCTGAGCCGCTTTCGAGCGAACGTCGCTCGGTTACTCAGAGAAGTTCAGGCGATAGAGCCTGATGTCGTCCATGCCCACGGTACGGAAGCTGCCTACGCACTCACGGCTGTCAAGACGCGGCTGCCGTGCCTGATCTCCATCCAGGGGATCGTCACCGAATACTTTAAGACGGACCCGTGTCTGCGGTCCCGAATCGTCCGCCATTACGAGCAGGACTGCGTGCGTCGCGCCAGGTACTTTACCTGTCGAACCAGTTTTGACACGGGGTTCATCCGATCGGTCAACCCCAACGCCCGCATTTTTACGATCCACGAAGCCATGAACCCAGTCTACTTTCAGAACGAATGGCGCGCGCGTGATGAGGATCGACTTCTGTACGTCGGCTCACTCGAAGCGCGCAAGGGTCTGGACGTTCTTCTGGAGGCATTGAAACTCGCGGTACAAACGAAACCAAAGACCATGCTCACGGTAATCGGTGGCGGGGATCAGGTGCCGCATCAGCAACTGTGTGAACGGTTGCAGATCACCGGTAACGTTCAGTTCCTGGGCTTTCAGTCAGCCGAGCAGATCGCCAAACACCATCTCGACAACCAACTGTTTATTTTGCCGTCGGGAAACGAAAACAGTCCGAACACTCTCGCCGAAGCAATGGTGTCGGGTCTGCCCGTGATCGCCACCGCGGTCGGCGGAATCCCTTCCATGGTCGAGCACGGCCAGACCGGCTGGCTGGTTCCGCCTCGGAATCCTGCCGAGCTTGCGAACGCCATCCTCCAATTGCTCAAGGCTCCGGAGCTACGAGCGCGCCTGGGCGAGGCCGCGCGCCAACGCGCCCGCGACCGCCATCTGCCCGACCGCGTCGCGGTACAAACGGTGCAGGCGTACCAGGAAATCTTGGGGCTTGAAGCCTACGGACGTCGTTGATTGGATGGACAGAGCCATGAACAAAACTCGTTTGCGCCAATTCATCGCCAAGTACGATTTCCCCGCTCACTTGTTTGTGCTCTTCGACATCGTCGTCGGACACCTCTCCACCTTCTTCTGGACGCTTCAAACCAAGCTGCTCCTGCTTTTGTTGGGCTGCCCCTATGGCCGGAACCTTCGCGTGGATGGCCGCGTCATCGTCCGGGTCGCGCGGCGCGGCGCGATCCGGCTCGGCCAGAACGTCACCATCAACTCGCGCACCGGCTCCAATCTGGTGGGGCGGACGAATCCCACGATCCTCCACTGCATGGGTGACGGCCACATCACCTTCGGGGACAATAGCGGTTGTTCGTTTGCGGCCCTGTCCTCCAAGAGCAGCATCCGCATCGGACAGCACGTAAACATCGGTGGGAACGCTCGCATCTACGACCATGACTATCACGCGTTAGATTATCTGTCCCGCCGCGACGCCATGGCTGACCTTGCCGCGTGCAAAACCGCTCCCGTCGTGATCGGCGACGACATCCTGATCGGCGCCAATGCGATCATCCTGAAAGGCGTCGCGATTGGCGACCGCAGCATTGTTGGCGCCGGCAGCGTCGTCGCGCTCAAAGAGATCCCGCCCGACTCCTTGGTGGCGGGCAACCCGGCCCGCGTGGTCAAAAGACTGGGGGCCGTCTCGGTTCCCTGACTGACGGAACGACCCCAGCCTGGCCCGCTTGGATCGTCCTCAACACATCCCGATGCACCTCATCTTCTGGCCGGTGAGGTGGTATCCAGGCGGCCACACCCCAACAAGTTCAAGGCTTCGGCAGACGACCCGCACAGCTTCGCAGCAAATCGTGCAAACCGGGCGCCTGCCGGTGCCGTCATGGGGCACTGTGTTCACTCCCATGCCCGGTAGCCGTAACTAACAATCTGATCGCCGGCGCATTTGTGGAAAACGGATGTTCAGGCGTCCTGCCTGAGAAAAACCTTTCCCAACAGTGCTGTAAACGGAGAAGGCAGATGGGCAAGCACTTCGGCTTGAATTTCGGCAGGGATCCCGTAACGAAGCCACAGCAGTCCGCCACCAATACCGAGGACGATGGAGTCACACACAAGACGCCATTTGACGGGAAGCGACAGACAAACACACCACGTCAGCAGTGCCAAAGGAACGAGAAAGGCCGACAAGCGCATCAGGCCCTGTAACCAGCCAAACACGACCTCCCGTCGCGAATAGTCGAGGTACTTGGCGTTTCTGCGCGCGCTATAGTCTCCGGTTAGTAGCAGGGAACAGAGAATCGACGCTCCCACGATGGACGGGATGCCTCCCCGCCGAGAAACAAGCAGCGCCAGCACTACAAACACAATACCCTCAGCGAATACGACGAACCGAAGGAATCCAATCCTCTTGCTGATCACGATCAGGTTGACGTGGCAGCGCACGATCGATCGCGTGACCAGCCAGACCCCCAGCAGCACGTCGTTCCAGGGCGACCAGAAGATCTTTCCCGCCGTCCACACGCGTACAAAGGGAGCGTTGCCAAGGGCCAACCCGACGGCCACCCAGACACTCATCGTGCCACAGATCGTGACGATGTCACGAAAGCGCGTGCGCAACCGGTTATGCTCACCGCGCGCCATCATCTCGGCAAACATCGGCTCGGCGTAGTTGGAGACGCGCGAGATCAATTCACCCGCGAAGACAAACAATTTCGTACAAACCGACCAGACGGCAGCGGCATCCAGCCCGAGGGTGCGGGTGATCACGATGGTTTGGCTGGCGGAGGCAAGTTGCGAGCCCATCATGACCAGAAAGACGTCTTTGCCGTAGTGAAAGAGTTGGTGGAATCTCGCCCACGTGGGCCGGCCCCAAGCGCCCCAAGGCGGGAACATCCTGCATCTCCAGCAGACGAGGAACAACAGCAACTGGCTCACGATGGCGCTGATGCCTCCCGCCCACAAGATGCTGTACACACCCTGGCCCCACACAAACGCGACCCACAGTGTGAACAAACTGATCGCAAAACCGAGAATCTCCACGTAATTTGCCGGGGCATTTCGCTGGTGCGCGTAGATCATCTGCGCGAAAAGCCGCGTGGCGAATCCAAACGCCACGATGGCGCTCTGCCAGCGGACCAGGATGATGAATTCATGCTGCAGGTCCGACGGAATGGCCAACAATTGTGCGAGCCAGGGACCCAATGCAAACCCCACCGGAAAAATGATGGCGCCCTGGATTACCCACACGAGATTACCGGTGAGGATCACACTGCCATAATCACCGCCTCCGGGATTATCCTTGTAGTCGATCAGATGACGAGCCACGGCACCCGTCATGCCCGCATCGATCAGCGCGATATAGCTAATGGCCTGTGTCATCACCGCCCAAAGACCGAACTCTGCTTTCGGTAGGAAGTGCAAAGCCATCGGCACGGACACGAGGGCGAACACAGCGCCGGCGCCCAGCGAAGCGTAACTGGAAGCCAGAATGTGGACGAAACGCTTGATTCGGGACATGGTCAGCCCGTCAACGGTTTGAAAACACGAATTGGCACGAGCTTCCCTCTAAAACAGAATGCTGCCAAATGCAAGTGCCACGAATGGACAAGAATGGATGACCAGGCAGGTGTGGGCGCAGCCTCGCCTATTTTGCCCCGAAGCCCGTAAGTACGATGGGGAGGGTGCGGGCCAGGATCTTGATGTCGAGCCAGAGCGACCAGTTGTCGATGTACTGCATGTCGAGTTTCATCCACTGGTCGAAGCCGACTTGGTTGCGGCCGCTGATCTGCCAGATGCAGGTGAGGCCGGGCTTCATGGAGAGGCGGCGGCGGTGCCACGGGTCGTAGTGCTGGACTTCGGTGGGAATCGGCGGGCGCGGGCCGACGAGGCTCATGTCCCCGACGAGGACATTCCAGAGTTGGGGCAATTCGTCGATGCTGGTCCTGCGCAAGAAGCGGCCAACCGGCGTGATCCGCGGGTCGTCCTCCATCTTGAAGACCGGGCCGCGCATTTCGTTGAAGACTTCGAGTTCCGCCTTCAGCAATTCGGCGTTGGTCACCATCGAGCGAAACTTGTACATGGTGAAGAGGCGCCCATGCAACCCGCTGCGCTTCTGCGAGAACAGCATGGGGCCGGGCGATGTAAGCTTTAGGATGATCGCCGCGGGCACCATGACCAGCGGACCCAAGACGACCAAGCCGAGCGTCGCGCCTGCCATGTCGATGAGCCGCTTGCAGACAAGCTGCCAGGAAATCTCGGGTGTGGTGCGGAAAATCAACAGTGGCTTCCCGTAAAAATCGTCCACAGTCGCCCGCGCGATGGACGTCTTGACGAAGTCGGCCACGAGCCACGCCTCGACGCCTTCGACTTCGCACGCGAGGATCGCCTTTTCAATTTCACCGAAGGCGGTTTGACTGACGTTGAAGACCACGCACCCGACGGGGTAGCGGTGCAACATGGCGGGAAGTTCCGAAACCAAGTCGGTGTTGGAGTCGAGTTTGGCGGCGACACGGAGGCTCCATTCCGGGTGTTCGTCGAGCAGCCCGGCAAACTCCGCGTTACTTTCCTCCGAGCCCACGAGGATGATCTCCGTTACTTCCTTTCCACTGCGGGCGCGATGGCGCAGGAGCGCCTGAAACAACTGGTCCTTCACAAACAGCGCGACGATACTGAACAACATGAATATCACCACAACACCACGGCTCAGCGCGGACAGCCGGAAGAAAAACATCGCCGCCACGACCGCTAGCGCGCAGATAATGCTGCACTTCACGAGAATCCACACCGTATTGCGAAGCTGCTGGCTGTGGGAGCGGCTGTAAAAGCCGTTAGCGTCCAGAAGAAATGGATACACAGGGAGCACGATCAAGTACAACCACTTGTAGTAGCGAAACGGCGCGATCATACCGTACTGAATCGTGCGCCCGAGGACGTGATACGGAAACGGGAACGAGAAGGCGAGCTGCTCGCGGAACGCGTGGGCAAACCAAAAGACGACAGCAATCAGCAGCCCGTCAGCGATCTGGCTGACTTGAATGATGACCTCTCTTCGTCTATTTGACATTGGAACACTCCGGCACTTCTGGCGCTTCTGGCGCACCGTTCATCCCCCACCCACGCCTGCGGCGCCGTCCCATCACGGCTACTTGGCAACGAGGGCGGGGTAAATCGCCTGGATAAACCTGTCGACCACCTTCATCGCATCATCTTGCGATTTGACTGACGCGCCCTCCTCTGCATCGCCCTTGATCGGTATGTGAATTAAAATGTAGGCCCAGCGGTGGTTCGTGTTGTAAAAGATACGGTCTTTGGCGGTCCAATAGATGCGCTGCCAATGGTAGGGAGTTACCCGATCCTTGCCCACAAACCAATACGCGAACACCGACCGCGCCTGCGTCGTCCGGCCACCGGCCAGCCGAACCGGGCGAGAGGCGTTCATGCGCATCACGTTCAGCGTGCCGCCCGGCGCTGCGACCACGGGTATGGACTGCGTATATTCGCTTTGGATTTTCCAACCTTGGCCGGGCAAACAGAGTTCGGGACGATGAATGCTGGTCACATCGCGTCCCGCCAGCACAATCGAGCAAAACAACTCGTGGCCGTCCTTGTCCTTAAAGATCCGCCGCGAACCTTCCGTGTCCTTGGGTAAAAGGCGCTGTTCGTCTTCAGTCAATCCCGTCTTCTCCCCACCCGCCCAATCGCCTGCCTGATCGATCAGATACGGGCTTCCATCGGGATACAACTTCACACCCGGCTCGGAAACTTTCGCCACATCCGAGGTCGTCGCCGTGAGCAACACCCCGACTGCCAGGATCACAACCACGATCGAGATTTGTTTCGTGCTCGGACCCCGTCGTAGCGGCGCGGCGGGTTGTCCTTCCGGTTGTACGGCCGCTGGCGGCGTTGTTGTCGCGGATGATTCACTCATGCAACTTCTCCCGTCATGCTGCAGGCGGAAGCCTGTCGTCATCCAGCCCCTTGTCCGGTGGTGGCGGCGGCGGTTTCAGCCAGTTTTGGAACAGGCGGTAAAATGGAAAATTCAACAGCAGTCCGATGAGTACCATCACCGCGAGAGCTACGGGAAAGAGAATAAACCCCGACCACTCGTGGTAAACCTCCGTGGCCGTTTTCTGCCCGTATACCTGCGCTACCAACGCGATCGAGATCACCCGCGCCAGGTTGCCGAGCACCGCCAACGGCATGGCGCAAAGAAATAAAAACCAACGCTTCCACTGCGCCCGTTGCGTCACATAGGCGTAGGCCGCGGTGACTGTCGTCAGTGCCATCAACGAGCGGATCCCGCTGCACGGATCGGCCACATCAAAACTAAAGACGTGGGAGATGATGCCCGATCCGCGTTGCACGGCCTCGATGCCCATGGAGTTGAGGGCCAGGGTTGCAACCCTGGCGACGAACATCCGCAATGGAAATCCGACCATGTCGTCCAGAAAATTCAATGGCACCATCAAGAACAGAAATGTGATCGGAAAAAACACCCGACGAAACACATCGCGACCGCGAAAACTCAACGCCAAACCGTACAACAGCACGATCCCCGAGATGACGACCACGCGGGGCTGAACAGCTTTCACTCCCGCGTAATAAATCGCCATGGCCACCGCCACGACCGCCGGTCCTGTTGTCGCGGGTGGTTCGTCCTGTCCCACCAGATGGCCGCGCAACGCCCACACCTGCCATGCGATTGTCAACGGCAACAGCGTCAGCGACCAGAAGTAGGCCTTATCCTCCCAGTCTTTGTTAATGGAACTGCCCACAATCCAGATCATCAATACGGCGCCAGCGCCCCCCATGGCCCGCCAGTACGGCCCCCAATCCTCGTCCCCGCGGCCATGCTCCGACAGGTTCCACCACAGCAGTGCTGAAGCAATCAAGGGAATCAGCGGGCCGTGCGAATAGTTTGAGATTCCGTTCCAGTGCGCGATCAACCACTGATAACAGGACATGCCCCCCTCCGCTGGCTGCATCCAGTAAGCGTAATACACGAGCACCCCAATTACCAAACTGAGTGCCACCCGCACGCAGTCAGGAAAAGCGGAGGGAAATCTTACTGTGAGTACTGAAGCCTTGGTAGTCATGTGTTGCTTGAGGAGGAAAACGTCCCTACTTTACTGGCTGGTCACCCCGATGTCAAGCTGTTGCTCACAGCGTCACTCGGTTCGACCCTGGGCTACGCCTTGCCAGACGCTTCCCTCGCGGCCCTTGCTACCGCCAGCGCCGCGAATAGAATCCAAATATCTCAACTGTTCCCTGGACCACTGTCTGGTGACGGCAAAACTCACTGTCAACGCTGACTGCTTGTCGCTGCGAACCCCCTCAGTTACCGCCCAGCCGACATTTCCCATACGACATACGCCCCGCGACCATCGCGATCCATTCAGCCTCATGGGCCAGCATGGTATCCCCTCTGACAGCGCCATCAAGTCTTTTCTCGGCTCCAGCACCGGATCAATCCGAATCCGCAAGCTCACGACCGCCATCGTACTACATCACCACCGGCGCGCCGGCGCGCACGGACTTTATTTCCCAAGCCGCTCGCGTACAGCATCTACACGCTGGCGCAGCCTGAGCATCGCGCCACGCCTGAGGTCAACCACCCAACCGTCCCCTGGCGTCATCGTCCGACCGACGAGGTGAAAGAAGCTGCGGCGCGACCTGCGGCTAATAAGTAATCAATAATCGCCAATTGCTGTTGGCCCCACCATCCGCTGGCGGAACGTTGTTGGTGCCACCGGTGTTCCCACCGGTCGTACCGCCGAGGCCCGGCGGAAGGCCGTTCCTGCCCCCACCATTTTGCGGGGGAGAAACTGGAGTGACGATGACCATATTGGATTGGGCCTTGCTACTGGCGCCACTCGGGCCGCTAACGACCAATTGGACGGTGTTGCTGCCGGGCCCCGTGTATCGGTGAACCACCGTGATCTCGCTCGTATTGGTCACGAAGCCGTCACCGAATTGCCAGGAGCGGTTGGTAATCGCACCGGCAGAACCGTCCGTAAACGTCACGGTCATCGGCGCCGGGCCGTAGGTCGGACTGGCGTTGAACGCAGCCACGGGCACAATGGAAAATGTCCCCCCCAGTCTGTTGTTCGGCCAGCCCCAAGCAATTACCGGTTCCATTCCAATTGGACCGTTCCATTGATTGGAGAAGATGTCAGTTAATCCAACGCCGAAGTTAGTCGTCACCGTGACCATTTCGTCCGACCAAACGAACGTGTTGGTCGTTCCGTCAGCAAACTGCCATTCCCAAAAATGCAGCCCCGGAGGACCATTGGAATAGCTGCCCATCATGTCAATACATACTAGTGGATTACCTGATAACCAATTGGCGAGGGGTGTGCCTCCGGTCAACCACCAGGAAAGCATAGCCTGCCCGTCGACGGTAGGTCTCGGACCGCATCCATAGATGTCATCGTGTTCACTATTATGATTCCAACCTGCATAATCAGTTAGATTATCGCCCGCCGGAATACGGCCGCCACCGTCTGTTATCTGCCAACCCTGAATACCCTTACAACCGGTTGATTCGTTGAGAATAATGTCCTTCCACCAACGCATGTTCATCACGTACCAACCCCATGACTTAGGGTTAAAATTGGTACCACCGCTCCGTCCCCACTCCTGAGGACTCGACACCCACCACCCATTCGTTTTCCCCATCACATCTGGTGACGCCGGATACCATTCAGTGATGTAATACGGCTTATGATAAATGCCCGTAACAATTCTATTGTAAGCATCTACTGATAGAACTACATAGAATGGAGCATCCGTATAGATACACGTACTGTCCATCGGTCCCCATAACATGCTGCCGTCATGCCATGTAATTTCGCTGACATTCGTATAGCCCTGAACAACGAATCGATTTGTCACCATGGAGATGTGGGCAGCGTCAAACCATGTATTCGGAGCCTTCACCTGGCAAGACGGGCAGACGTAATGAATGACGCTACATGCGGCGCTAACGGCCAGAGATGCTGGATACTCCGTCACGTCGGGATTGTTGGTTATCATTCCGTATGGGTTGCCTTGATTCGTAGTAAACGCCAAGGTGGGGTACGCTGGTTCGTTGAGAATTTCGTAGAAGCAATTTGTGCCGTAACGTACGGCAATGTTGGACCAGGTAATGGCCACCTCATGAACCCAACTACTCAACGAGTTCGTATCGTCTACAAATGGGGCGTAGTAGTTCAAACAATCATTCGTTATGTGACCCGTCTCAATTATTATCCCCTTCGCCGCAGGCGGATTGGGCCACTGCGTCACGCCGCCGCCCCCATTAGAGTCGGAGAGGTTGCCATTTGCCCACAATCCCCGATAAAGCGGACCACCACCATTTACAAACTGGTCATACAAGGTCCAGAGGTATGCGTTGGTATCACTAACGTTGCCATTAGTGTTTATGAGACCAACAAAAGGTGGAACAAGGTTTGTCGTATTAGGCCCCCCAGTAAACCAAAGAATGTTACCGCACCAATCCTCGCTTCCCCAGGCCGACCAGCCGGACCGACAGACGCCTATGGCCAATCGAGCGAAACGATTGGACTCGCCAAATGTACCGGGTGTATAAAACGACCCAATGTCTGAGTGCAGATAATTCGTGTACCCTTTTGGCCAAACACTGAACATTGACCGGTCTCCGAACCCTCCGTTGGCGCCATCCACCTGGACAAAATAGTGCCCCATGGGAAGATTGGTTAGGGTAACAGGCGGCGCATGGTTGGTGACGTGATTGCTGTGGAAATCATAAACTTCAATGGTGGTGCCAATTCGGTTGGAAATCGTAACAGCATCTCCTTGGTAGAAGATACCTTGGGAGGTCCACGGAGCAATGGTGATGAAGTTTGTACCGTAAATTCCGTAGACATTGGTGAAAGCCGAAGCTGCCGGGAGGGTTGATACTATCGTTGCCTGATTGGGCGAAGTTTGGGCGAATGTCTGTCCCTCTCTGCCAACAAGCACGATCCCGAAAAGCACGCTGGTGAAAATGGCGCGTCTCATCGTGGCCCGTTGCGGCGCGAACGGGTACTCTTCCGGGTTGGCGGGGATGAGCCTGTTCAGGCCGTCGACACCGGAGGATGCCGTCACCACGTTGGAGCGACATGTATGCAAGTCCAGGCTCACACCATACAGTAACGCAGCATCGTCGTCCACGACCGGACTCGTGCGCGAGTCAGGGCGGGCGATTTTATTACGGGCTTGGTGTTTTCCTCGGTATGCGGGCGTCTGAATTGATTCACAATTCCATCAAATGTTGGAGAGAACATCTCATGCGTTGCAGAATGCAGCATTCCGTGCGCCAAAATTGAAGCTTCGTGATCCGCCGCAAAAATCTCCAGGAAGTCTTGGACGCAATGCTCCACTTGCTCCCCAAATCCGCCGTTACGCCTTATCCTTTCCTCGCTTCCGGTAGTCGCCGCGGCTGAAGTACTTTTCCAGCCACACGTACAGGCACACAAACAGGTAGCGACTACCCATCTCCTTGATCTTGAGCTTGGCCTCGCCCGTACGGCGATTGCGCCACGTGATCGGAATGACCGTCCACGTGTAGCCGCGCACGATCGCCTTCAATGGAAGCTCCACCGTCAGGTTGAAGTGCGGGGAAATCAGTGGACGACAGCCCGCGATTACCTCTTTGCGATACGCTTTGAAGGCATTCGTGGTGTCGTTGAGCCGGATGCGAAATAGGATCCGCAGAAACAGATTGGCCAGACGATTCAACACAAGCTTGTGTCGTGGATAGTCGATCACCCCGCCGCCCTTGATGAACCGGCTGCCAAATACGCAATCGAACCCCTTGTTCAATTCCACCCAATACCGCACGACATCCCGACAGTCATCCGACTCGTCAGCCATCATGATCACCACCGCGTCGCCTCGCATCGCGTCCAGTCCGCAAATGACGGCCCTGCCAAACCCGTTCGGCCCCAAGTTTTGGACCGGGCTCAGAGTCGGAACTCGCTTTTGAAGTTCCACCAGCAGCGACCATGTTTTGTCGCTGCTCCCGTCATCCACCACGATGATCTGATGCGGCACATCGTGAAGACGCAACTCCACGTACAGGTGTTCCACCGTCGAGGAAATGCAGCCCTCCTCATTCCGCGCGGGGATCACCACGGACAGCAATGACAAGGGCGGTGCCGTTGGAGTTGGTTCGGTCATGCGCTGCTCGACAAGTCCAACCATTCGGGGTGCGCCACCGCATGCTCGGCGATCTCGTCCAATATCTGCCCCACAGGCGTCACCACACGCCAGCCCCACAGGCGCTCCGCGCGGGACGAATCCAGCACGATCCAGGGAACATCGAACGGTCTCTGGGCGCTGTCGCTTCCCACCGTGTGCGGACCAAACCGCTGAAGGCACCATTGGCTCAATTGCGCCAGCGACATGCCGCTCGCGATTCCCCCGCTCAAATTGATGATCTGCCCGGCCAGTTTGCCCGAACTCTGCATTTGATCGTGCAATAGCGGCACGAGATCGCGCGGATGCAGGCAATCGCGCACTTGATGGCCGCGTCCGCCAAAACCGATGTACTGGAGCGGCCGTTTCTGGCAATAAGAATGAATCCAGAATGAAAAAATTCCCTGGTCCGGCTTCCCAAATTGGCCCGCGCCGGCCAGGACCCCGCAACGATTGATGTACACGGGCAATCCAAACGCCGCTCCGTACTCCAACGCCAGAAGTTCCGATGCGAGTTTCGAGCAGCCGTACAAGGACAAGGGAGGTTGTGTGGAAAAGTCTTCATTGATTCCCCGGTCGGTCCAGCCCGGTAGCTTGATCTCGCGTTGCCGGGGTACAAAGCCGTCCTTCACCACGTCCATCGGTGCGCTCGCCAGCGCCGCAATCGAATACACGCGGCTCGTGCTGAGCAACACCAGCCCACCGGCGGAACGCTTGCAGTATTCGAGCACGTTGATGGTCCCCGATAGATTATGCTCGACGAGCTGGCGGCTGCTCACCTGCCCGGTGATGCCGGCGAGCACGCTCGGGTTTGCCGCGGCGTCGATGACCCAATCGACCGTCGGCAGAGATTCCAGATCGCTGGCGTTACGGACATCGCCGGGGAAAAACCGCACTCCGCATCTCTTCAGGCGGGGCAAATTGACCTCGCTCCCGGCCCGGCTCAGGTTATCCAACCCAAACAACTGGTAGCCCGCTGACCGCCTCGCCAATTCCTCTGCAATCGTGCTCCCGGCAAAACCGCAAATTCCGGTGATCAGTATCTTCATGGTCCTCCCAGTGCCATTTTCGTCATGGATTAGCCGCCATCCACAGCTCCATCAGCCAGCCGTCGACTCCAGGAGGCCGCGATCTCATCGAATATCTGCGGCAGGGTCTTGGTGATCGACCATGACGGATAATGTTCCTTCATCTTGCGCAGGTCACTATAGTAGCAGATGTGGTCTCCGATACGGTTCTGATCGACGTATTCGTAAACCTGTTTCTTTCCGCTCAGTTGCTCCACCATCGCAAACGCTTCGAGTATCGAGCACGAGTTCCCACCACCACCGCCGATGTTGTAGACCTCGGCATAACGCGGCCGCAAATAGAACTCGTGGATGAACGCGGCCACATCTTCCGAGTGGATGTTATCGCGAACCTGTTTGCCCTTGTAGCCGTAAATCTTGTAGGGCTTGCCCTCGAAGTTGCATTTGATCAGATAGCTGAGAAACCCGTGCAGTTCCACTCCGGAATGGTTGGGCCCGGTCAGGCAGCCCCCTCGCAAACAGCACGTCGGCATTTTGAAGTACCGCCCGTATTCCTGAACCAGCGTATCGGCCGCCAGTTTCGACGCCCCAAACAGCGAGTGCAATACCTGATCCACACCGAATGACTCCGGAATCCCGTCCACAAACCGGGGGTCATCGTAATCCCAGCGCGTGTCGAGTTCCTTCAGCCGAATCGTGTTGGGTCCGTCTCCGTAAACCTTGTTGGTCGATAGATAGACGAACGGCGATTCCGGACAGTGCCGCCGCGCGGCCTCCAGCATGTTCAACGTGCCGACGGCATTGGTGTCGAAATCCGCGAACGGCATGGAAGCCGCCAGGTCGTGCGACGGTTGTGCCGCCGCGTGCACGATCAACTGGGGAGAAACATCCTTGACTGTCTGTTCGATGCGATCCCGGTCCCGCACGTCCACTTCGTAATGATGGAAATCGTGGATCGCTTTCTGGAGGCGGCTTTGGTTCCAGCGCGTGTCCCCTTGCGGACCAAAAAAGACCGCCCGTTGGTTGTTGTCGACGCCGGACACGTCAAACCCTCGCGTCGCGAAGTACAGACAGACCTCTGACCCGATCAGTCCATTCGACCCCGTCACGAGAATCCTTCGTTTGCTAGAATCCGCGGCCATCCAGAGGCTTCTCCAAACCAAATCGCAAATTCATCATCCTTTCCCGCCCGGACTTCGTCAACCACATTTGATGAACGGAGCGCCTGAGGTAAGAGCCCATCAATTCCTTCCATTCGTCAGCCCGGCCCACACGACGTTCCCCTGGTCGTCAAACACCACCTTCGCGATGACGAACATCCCCTCTCCCACTGCGCCCCGCGGCATCCCCGAACGAAACCGCAGATCGCGATAGCGCAACACCATGTGACCGTTCTCCTCCATTTTCTCCACGAGCGGAAACACCGCGAACCACCGAAACAGCTTCACCGCTTCCGTGGCCTCCGCCTTCGGCAACAGTTTGTCGTCGTGAAACTGCATGAAGGTGTCGTTGCGCGAGCCGTCCGTCCAATGGTCCGCCACGCCGTCATCACGCACGATCGTCCAATGCAGCGGGTCCATCGGCAAAGGAAACGCATCGGTTCTTCCCGTCACCAGCCCGGCCTCGTACGCGCGCAGCGCGTACGCCCGCGACGCTCCGCAAAACAGAAAGTAGGCCCCGACCACTCCCAACGCCCCTCTCGCCACCCACGCGCGCTGCGTCCACACCGCCGCCACCGTCCCGATCAGCAGCAGGCCCCACACGTACACGTCCACGATAAACACCCAGTTCAGCGCCAACCGCGCGTCGGTCAACGGCCAGAACAATTCGGTCCCGTAGTTCGTCAGCCAATCCATCAACAAATGCGACGCGATCCCCGCCACCGCCGCCCACCATAACAATCGGTAGTTCTTCCGGTCCCAGATCAACCAAAACATCCACGCCACCAACGCCGCCCACACCGGCAACAGGATCGCCGAATGCGTGAAACTTCGATGCCAGCGAAAATAGGTGTCGCGCCCGAAGAATGCCGTCAGGATATCGATGTCGGGAAATTCCGCTGCCGCAACGCACGTCCACAGCGCCGCGCGGCCCGATTCGCTCCCCCCGCGCTGCCGAAACCCGCAGTACCCGATCAACGCCCCCGTCAACCCATGCGCAATGTTGTCCACGAGCGTGAGAGTAGCCGCGAAACGAGCCCCCGTAAAGCAGGCTCCTACGCTTCACACGCTTGGCCAACTCGTGAGGGCGAACAATTGGAGCCGCCTCGGGGAAAACACGCTTGACGCGCCGCCGGTGGCATAGGATGAAGGAGGGGCGCAACTGCGAGCACAATGAAATCCGTTCGATTGGGAATTATCGGCCTTGGCAACATGGGTTCGGGACACGCCGACAAAATATCGTCCGGCGCCGTCCACCGCTGCGAACTCACCGCCGTGTGCGATCCTGCCCCGGAAAAATTCGCCCGCTTCCCGAAGGCCAAAGGTTTCACCCGCAGCGACGAGTTGGTTCGGTCCGGCGCCGTCGATGCCGTGCTCATCGCCACCCCGCACTACGATCACACCACCATTGGCATCGATGCTTTGCAACGCGGCCTGCATGTGCTCGTGGAGAAACCGATTTCCGTCCACAAAGCGGATTGCGAACGCCTCATCGCCGCGCATCACAACCCGAAACAGGTCTTCGCCGCCATGTTCAATCAACGCACCGATCCCTATTACCGAAAGGTGCGCGAACTCATCCAACACGGCGAGCTCGGCCCCATCCGACGCGTGAACTGGATCATCACGAATTGGTTCCGCGCCGAGGCGTATTACAAGCTCGGCGCCTGGCGCGCCACGTGGGCCGGCGAAGGCGGCGGCGTGCTCCTCAATCAATGCCCGCACAATCTCGACCTGTTCCAGTGGCTCTTCGGCATGCCCAACCGCGTCCGCGGGTTCTGCCGATTCGGCCGCTATCACGATATCGAGGTCGAGGACGACGTGACCGCGTACTTCGAATACGCCGATGGCGCGACCGCCGTGTTCATCGCCTCCACGGGCGAAGCCCCCGGCACCAACCGCCTCGAAGTCGCCGCCGAGAACGGACGGCTCGTGTTCGAAAACGATGTCCTCTTGTTCACGAAAAATGAAACGCCCATGACCGAGTTCAGCCGCGCCGCCAGCAAGCCGTTTGCTGTCCCGGCCACAAAAGAAGAGAAGCTCACCTTTCCCGACCACGGCGGTCAGCACGTCGAAGTGCTCCAGAATTTTGTCGATGCCATCCTCGACGGCAAACCGTTGATCGCGCCAGCCCCGGAAGGCGTTCATTCCGTGGAGCTTGCCAATGCCATCCTCTTTTCTTCCGCCCGTAACCAAACTGTCGATCTGCCGCTGGACGCCGCCGCTTACGAGAAGCACCTCCAGGAAAAATTCCCCGCGTCGCGCTTCAAAAAGGGTGCGCCGCGCAAGCATGGTACCGTCACCGACGATCTCGCCGGTTCTTTCCATCGATGAAAATCAAACAAGTCGCCGCACAATTGTACACCGTCCGCGATTTCGCCAAAACACCGGCCGAAATCGCGCAAACCCTGAAAAAAATCCGCGCCATCGGCTATCAGGCCGTCCAGCTCAGCGGTCTCGGGCCGATTTCCGATAGCGAACTGGTCGCGCTGCTCAACGGCGAAGGCCTGACGTGTTGCGCCACGCATGAGGACAGCGACCTGATTCTTAACGAACCGCGACGCGTTGTCGAACACCTCCAGAAACTCGGTTGCGCGCTCACCGCTTACGCCTGGCCCGCGGGAATCAAGTTCGATACACTGCCCGACGTGAAATCATTTGCGAAGCGACTCAATGCGGCAGGCAAAGTGTTGCATGATGCTGGTCAGGTGCTTTGTTACCACAACCATCACATCGAGTTTCGTCGCCTCGCCGGCAAACCCATCCTTGAAATCCTCTTCGAGGAAACCGATCCGCGTTACCTGCAGGGCGAACCCGACACGTACTGGGTCCAGCACGGCGGCGGTGACCCGGTGGCGTGGTGCAAGCGCCTCAAGAACCGGTTGCCCATCCTGCACATGAAGGATTACACCGTGACGACCGAAAACAAAGTGACCTTCGCCGAAATCGGCAACGGCAATCTCGATTGGACGCGGATTATCCCGGCCGCTGAAGCCGCCGGTTGTCAGTGGTTCTGCATCGAGCAGGATACCTGCCCCGGCGACCCGTTCGTTTCCTTGAAGCAAAGTTTCGAATACACGCGAGACCACATATGCTCCGGCTAGCGGCGTTCGCCGACGAAATCTCACCCGACCTCGATGTCCAGATTGCGACCTGCAAGAAACACGGCGTGACGCACATTGAATTGCGCGGCGTCGCCGGCAAGAACGTCCTCAATTTCGACAAATCGATGCGCGCGGAGATCAAACGCAAGCTCGCCGACAACGGCCTCGCCGTCATCGGCATCGGTTCCCCCATCGGGAAAGTGAAGCTCAGCGAGCCGTTCGAGCCCCACTTCGAACGGTTCAAGATCGCCGTCGAGTTGGCCGAGTTCTTCGATGCGCCGTTCGTCCGCATTTTCAGTTACTACGAAGCGTTCCCCCATGGCCGCAAGGAAGTGATCCGCCGCCTGCAAAAGAAAGTGGAGTACATCCTGAAATACCGACCGGCGCTCGTCCACGAAAACGAAAAGGACATTTACGGCGAGCGCGGCCCGGCCTGTCTCGATCTGCACCGAAGCATCGACACGCCCAAGCTTCGTGCCGCCTTCGATTTCGCCAACTTCATCCAGGCGGGAGATAATCCGCTCGATAACTGGCCGCTGCTTAAGCCGTACACGGTCCACATTCACGTGAAGGACGCCCTGAATGGCAGCGGCAAGGTCGTGCCCGCGGGCGAAGGCGACGGGCACATCGGCGAAATCCTCAAGGACGCTTACGCCAGCGGCTATCGCGGACTCTTGAGCTTCGAACCTCACCTCGCCGCCGCCGGTCAATTCTCGGGCTTCTCGGGACCCACTCTTTTCGGCGTCGCGGTAGAAGCCTTGCGCAAGGTGGCAAAAGAAAACGGGATTCCGCTGGCTTCGTAACTTCGCGATCTCAGCTCTGGCTCAGGCGCTTCTTGGGCTCGGCGTACAGCATCGCGTGCGCTTCCCGCAGGATCTGTGGAATCCGCGCCGCAAACGGGCTCTTCGCAATCGCCGTCAGCAATTGGCGTTCGTCTTCCACCTTGTTGGCCATTTCGCCGGGGAACCAGTGCCCGCCGTTGCCGCTGAGCAGGTTATAACGCATCTTGCCCCACTCGACGAGGCCGAGCGATTTCGCGTACATCCACAACCGCGTGATCTCGATGATGTTCACTTGGTTCGGCGCTTCGGTAAACTCCGGCAAGCCCTCGGTCCAATGCGCGCACCAATCCGCCCCGAGTTCGCGTTCCATCTCCGCGCGCAGCCGCCGTTCAATCGGCGCGGTCGCCTCGGCGGCGCGGTCGCAAAACTCCAGCGCGGCGACGTGTTCGTCAAAATCCGTCGGGCGTGACGCGCCGCAACTGAGCGTGTGCACCTCGGGCCGGGCTAGGCAATACAAATCATTGAACTGCATCGGCGTCAGCGGCGCGCACAACTCCGCCATCTTCGTCGGCCGGTCCTGCAACTTCCCGCCCTTGTCGTTCGGGCTGATGATGAACACGCCCATGTCGTGTTTCGTGGCCGCCAGCACCGACGGCCAATTCAGCGGGTTCACAAAGTACCAATGCAGGTTCACGTAGTCGAATTCGTCCGACTCGATGGCCCTCGCGATTACCCGCGGCACTGCGTGCGTGGAGAACCCGATGAACCGGACGCGCCCGTCCTTCTGGAGTTGCCGCGCGACCTCCAGACATCCGCCGCGACGCAACGTAAATTCGAGGAGTTCCTCGTTGTTGATGCCGTGGATGCCCAGGAAGTCGACGTAATCCAGTTGCAGGTTCTTCATCGACTGGTCGAACGTGGCCAGAAATTCCCTGGTGTCCGCGCGCGGGCTGACCTTGGTTTGCACGATCATCCTCTCCCGCGGCAATCGTGGGAGAATTCGTCCCAATTGCACCTCCGAGGTGCCGTACCCGCGCGCCGTTTCGATATGGTTGATACCCAATTCCAGCGCCCGCTGGATGGTGGCTTCGAGGTTGGCCTGGCCCTCGGGAGTGTTCCCACCGGCCTCTTCGTCTTTCCAGGAATGCTGGTAGCGCATGCCGCCGCAAGAAATGACCGGAATCTGCAGGTTCGTGCGCCCGAACCGGCGGTATTTCATCGGGGTGGTCATTCGGGCGTCTCTTCCTCTGAACCCCTTCCTGCCGCCACGTCATGTTGAAACTTCCGGCGACGACGAAACGCTTTGACCCGGTCCACGAAATACGGCCCGAAAAACAATAGATAATTGGCGTACATGACCAGCAGGTACAACCGCCCCAGCCACGAACCGACAATCAGCGACCAGATGATGTATGCCACCGACAGCCACGCCAACCATTTCATTTTGACGGGAAGTATGAAGAACAGAAGGATCTGAAACTCGGGCGCAATCGTGGCCGCCGCGAGAAACAGAGTTGATTGCAATTCGATTATGCTCCAAATGCGGCAGCCAAACACAAACGAAAACGCAATGGTGAGCAACACGGCAACCAGCACGTACAACGTCGTCCGAAATTCTCCCCACTCCTGCTCGATGCCGTTGATGATGAAGTACAGGAACCAGAGCGCAAACACCATCCACAATGGACTGAGTGTCAGCGGCACCGCCAGAAAGGTGATGAGCCGCCAGAGTTCACCGTGAAGCACCGAATCTGGGTCGAGAATCAGCAGCGACAACGCCCGCGGATTGGCCAGCACCAGAAAGAAACCAAGCCCCTGCGCCCCACAGAGGTACAAGGCAAGGTTCGGGATTCCCAATCCCGGCATCAGGCGTTCGAGCCGGTCGATCCACTTTGGGGTCTGCCCATCAATCATGGCTGCAGTTTACCCGTCGAGCAAAGCTTGTCACGACAGGAAAATGCAGCCCTACTTCTTGCCGGCGCCGCGTTTGCGGGCTGCATAAAGCGTGGCGATACTGCTCAGCCAGAGCAGGACAACCGTCGGTTCGGGCACGACGAGGCTGGCGTCACTGGTGAGCAGATGCAGACCGGCGTCGCCCAACAGCGTGACCTGCGAGGAGCTGAACGTGTTCGACGAGATGAAGTAGATCTGGACGTCGTTGCTGATGATGAGGTGGGCGCCGGGATCGAGATCCAGTTGATTCACAAACAACGCGGATTGCAACCCGCCGGGATCGACGCCGCCGTCCACCTCTGCGCCGGCCACCTCCGTCGTGCTGCTGATCTCCAGGGTGCCCAACGCGAAGTTGTTCTGGTACTGGAACAGCGCGTTCGTGGCCGCCACGCCGACCAACACGGCGTCGAACCCGCCCGAGACGTCGAGATTGCCGATGTTGCTGCCGGCGGCGTACATCGTCTGCGTCAGCGACAGCGTCGCATTGAAGACGAACTTCGCGGTCACCGTATTGAAGGTGTTCGATTGCGCGCTCTGGTTCACGAAGCTGGCCACCTGGCTGCCATTGTTCGTGAAGATGTAGACGTCACCCGCGCTCGCCTGGATATAACCGCTCCTGGTGAGCGTGTAGGTGTTCTGGAAAATATTGGTCGTCGGGTCCGTGATCCATGCGCCGCTGTTCACAACCGTGCCGGCGAACGTACCCATGCTGTTCGCCATCGCCAATGTGCCCTGGTTCACAAATGCCCCACCCACAACGAGGTTGCCTGCGTTCGCCGTGACAAAACCACCGGACAGGTTGACCAACGAACTGTTCAGCGTCAGCGCTTGGCTCGCATTGTTGGCGAGAACCGTGCCGCTATTGTAAACATTCGGAGTGATGGTGCCATACCCACCAATAATGTGAGACGTGTTGTTGCTGATGTCCCCGCCGATGACCGTCCCGCCGGAAAGAATGACCTGCCCATTATTCAGCCACGGAGTCACTCCGTTGGCCTGCAATGTGCCGCCCGTGCTGGCTTCCAGCGTCCCGGTCGCCTGATTCCCACTGAGCGCTTGGATGTACAGCAGACCATTCGTCGCCCGAACGTAGCCGGGGTTGGACAACATGGAACCGATCGTGCCGTCACCCGAAATCGTTCCGTAATTGACCAGCGCGCCGCTGTTGATCGCGCCGCCGTTCATCGTCGTCAATGCTGTCACATTCAGCGTCCCACCGTTGACCGTCACGGACTTGCTGCTGCCCACAATCATGTTCGCGGCGATGGTGCCGTTGCCGCCAACCGTCCCGTCCACTGTAAACGTGCCGCCGGTGAGCACGCCGCCGTTGATCGAGACCGTACCCGCGCTGCCGTTGCTCCAAGCGGAGGCAACATTGAGGGTGCCGAGGATATTGACGATGCCGTTTTGGAAGGGGATGGCCGTCAATGTCAATGTGCCCCCGCTTGAAGCGGTGATTGTCGCGCCACTGTTGTTGATTACGGATGGACTGAATGTGCCGAAACCGGTCACGCTGCCCGCGTTGGTCAGTTGCCCACCGATTACGCTGCCGCCCAGCATGCTCAGGAAGCCGCCGTTCTGCCAGTTGAGCACCGAGTTGAACGTCGCGGCATTGGCCACCGTGATGGTGCCCGACTGCGTGAGTGTGTTGACCAGATTCAATGTGCCGTTCGTGGCCACCAGCGAGCCGGTGTTGACCACGGCATTGGAAATTGTGCCGAAACCGGCCAGCAGTGACGACGCGCCGTTCGTCATCAGGCCGCCGCTCGTGAACCCGCCATTGAGCAGGATCGTCCCGTTGTTCAGCCACGTCGGGGTCACGGCCAGTTGGGTGTTGGTCGCGATATTCACCGTGCCGTTTTGAGTGAACGAAGCGGTCGCCTGCAAGGTCCCGTTCGTCACAAACATCAGGTCGTTGTTGACGACGCTCTGCACCACGCCAAAACCCGTCATCGTGCCCGCGTTGGTAACGGTCGAGCCGGTGATATTCCCGCCGAGCATCGCGACCGTACCGTTGTTGACCCATGCCCGCGCCGCATTGAGTGTCGCGCCATTGTTGACGGCGATCAACCCTGTCTGCGTCGGCGCGACCACGAGTGAAAGGGTCCCGTTGTTGACATTGACGCTGCCGCTATTGGCCAGCACCCCGCTGATCGTGCCGCTGCCATTGAGAATGACGTCACCGGAGTTGACGAGCGTGTTGCTGACGGCGCCCATGAACGCAAACGTGCCCGTGTTGGTGACAGTCCCATTGAAAAAGGTGTTCTGCGACACAAATACAGTGGCCGCATTGCTCAGGCTGCTGTTGAAGGTGGCGCCCGCCACGCCGTTGGTCAGGACTCCCGTGCCGCTGACGATCATGCGCGAACCCGTGTACGTATTACCCGCGAGATTGAAGCTGCCGCCCGTGACCGTGGCCGTCCCATCGATCGTCGCGTTGGACGAGACAAAATAGCCCGCGCTCTGCAGGTAGGTCCCACCAATGGTCCCGTGAAGCGCGAATGTCCCGGTATTGGTGACCGAGCCGTTGACCTGCGCGGCGTCCGTCGAGATCAGGGCCAATGAACCCGAGTTGCTAATACTTCCGGTAACCAGCGGAGTGTTGCCGCCGGGGTTCCATGTCAGCCACTCAAACGTTCCGTTGTTCACCAGATTGTTGCTTATGATGCCCGTTTGGTACCAGGTACCGTTGTTGACAACGAGTCCGTTGATTTCCGTCTCCGCACTCACGAAGAAGTCCACGGTCCCGGAATTGGTAATGTTGCCGTTGAGGATCGCGGCGCTTGCACCGCCGTTCTGCAGCACGGCGCCGTTGCCGATAACCAACTGACCGTTGGTCATGACGTTCCCCTCAAGGTCAAGGGTGCCACCATTAATCGTGGTGGTGCCCGTAATCGTGGCGTTGCCGCTCAGGGTGAAACTGCCCGCCGTCTGCAGCAGGTTGTTGCTGATCGTGCCGCCCCAGTTCATGTAATCCTGATTGACCACAAACGACTTGATTAATCCTGATCCACTCAGGTCGGGGCCGGTATTGGTTAACGTACCGCCGGCAACCACCCCGCCGGCGGCAATGTTGAGCGTGCCGCCGTTGGCCCAATCGGGCATGACGTTCAACGCACCCGAGGCAGTCACGCTAATGCCGCTGCCCGCCTTCGTGGTGGGCGCGCTGGTCATCGTCAAGGTGCCGCCAGTCGCCGTGATCAAACTTGCGTTGACCACCGTGTTCGAGACCGTGCCGAAGCCGCTGATGTTACCACCCGCCGTATTGCTGACGGCGCCGCCGGCCAGCACCCCGCCGCTGATCTGCACCAGGCCTCCATTGGCCCAAAGCGGGTTGACCGTAAGCGTGTTCGCCGCAACGCTGATGGTCCCACTGTTGAGCGACGTCCCTGTGACCGTGGCGTTGTTGTTCAGATTGAAGCTGCCGCTGTTGACCAGGCCATTGCTGATCGCTCCCTGGAAGAACATCGCCCCCGTGTTCGTCACCGGCCCGTTGAAGAAGGTATTGGCCGTCACCGCCACGGTCGCCGCGTTGCTCACACCGCCGTTGAACGTCGCCCCAGCCACGGCGTTGGTCAGCACCGCCGAGCCACTGAGAATCATCAACCCGTTGGTGTAGGTCTGGCCGTTGAGGTTGAA
>JBKQMH010000023.1:0-19887 GCA_052146795.1 Verrucomicrobiia bacterium | reverse complement strand
TCGAAGGCGATGAGTACGATACGGCGTTCTTCGACAAGCGCAGCAAATTCGTCCACTACCGACCCGACACCGTCATCCTCAACAACATCGAATTCGATCACGCCGATATTTTCCCCGACCTCGCAGCGGTGAAGCGCGCGTTCCACCAACTCGTCGCGATTGTTCCCCGTCGGGGCTTGATCATCGCCAACGGTGAGGACGCCAATGTCCGTGAAGTCGTCGACGGGGCGCAATGCCGCCTCCGTTTTTTCACGAAAGCGGACGCCGGTGATTTCGTGGTGCCGCTCGCAGGGGAACACAATCAACGCAATGCCGCCGCAGTTGCGATTTGCGCGGCGGAATTGGGCCTCTCGCCCGAGCAGATCCAGCGCGGGCTCTCCACTTTCACAGGCGTCAAGCGGCGCATGGAGGTGCGCGGGGAAGTGGCCGGCGTCACCGTGCTCGATGATTTCGCGCATCACCCGACCGCCATCGCCGAGACACTTCGGGCCATCCGCGAAAAATATCCGCGGCGGAGATTATGGGCGCTGTTCGAACCGCGCAGCAACACAACGCGCCGCAACGTGTTCCAACACGAGTTGACCGAGTCGCTGGCGCTGGCCGACGGGGTGTTTATCTCGCGTGTCGACCGTCTGCAGGAACTCAACGAGAGCGAGCGCTTGAATCCCGACGCAATCATCGCGCGGCTGCGCAGCCATGGCAAGATGGCGGAGTATTCACCGAATGCCGACGCAATCATCAACCGTCTCGTCCCGAATCTCCACGACCGCGATGTGGTTGCGGTTTTCTCCAACGGCAAGTTCGACGGCATCCACGAGAAGCTCCTGACGCGCCTGCGCCAAAGCGCTTGATTTTCCGCGTGCCACGGGTATTCTCTCCACTGTTTTCCGACCTCGACGGCCCCATCGTCTAGAGGCCTAGGACATCAGATTCTCAATCTGGGTACACGGGTTCGAATCCCGTTGGGGCCGCCAATTTACTTGCGGACAGACCAAAATCGTTTGGCTGGCAGGCTCAGCGCCACTTGAGGACGCTGAGGATGTTGGAGAAATCATCCGTCCAGACTCTGGCGTTTGGTTCTGGATCTAACGGCGTCCACTGACGGGCTGCGGGGAGCGCATGCAGATCCTCCATCCGCCGGGCCATCACCACCCATTCGGAGGATTCTTTTCCCGGGGGACCGGGCGACAGATCCCTGTCGTACAGCGCGACCAAGCCGGCATCATGGGCCAGATTGCCCATCACTGGTTCAAGATTGAGGCGACGATTGGTGATGTGGAATGTCAGAATCCCGTCTTCGGCAAGCTTGCCCAAGTAGACGCGCACCGCCTCGCGCGTGGCCAAGTGAATGGGAATCGCGTCGGAGCTAAACGCATCCACAACAATCAGGTTGTAGTGATGATCGGATGCGTCTTTCAGCCGCAAGCGGGCGTCCCCGAGAACGATCTCAAGGTGTTTGGCGAGGCTGGCCTTCAGAAACGTAAAACAATTTGTATCACGGGCGATGCGTTCGACAGCCGGATCGATTTCGTAGAATGTCCAGTTCTGGGTGGGGCGAGCATAGCAGGCCAGGGCCCCGGCTCCCAGTCCGACGACCGCCACCTCGGTGTGGGACTCGCCACGGAATTGATTGAACGTGTCAAACACGCGTCCGATGGGGCCGCTCGTGTGGTAGTACGCCAGCGGCTCGGTTTGGCGCGCGGGGTCAAGGCTTTGTCGACCGTGAAGCGTGTTGCCGTGTACAAGCTGATGGAATTTGCCGTGGGAGTCCTCGGTGACTCGCAGGACGCCGAAGAAGTTGCGCTCTGTCAGCAGCACTCGTCCTTGCGTGCCGACGTACCCGATGCTGCCGGCCACAAGCATGGCTCCCAGGCACAGGCTAAAGCGGATCGGCTGCTTCACAAATCGATACGACAAAAGCGCGGGGATCCCAAAGGTCCAGACCGTGTTCAGTTGGCTTGGATTAGCTTCAACGGACCGGGCCATGGCGATCAATGCCATCGTCGTCGCGCCAACGCCGAACGCCCACATCACGTCTGCCCAACGGACGCGTGACGGTTGCGAAGGGGTGTCCCCGGATGGCCGGATGGAACAGGCCACGATGATCGCCAGGGGATATTCCAGCACAGACTTGAAAACCAGCGGCGCAATTAATACGTTGAACAGGCCCCCGAGAACTCCCCCCAAAGACAGGCACAGATAGAACTCGGTCAAATATTCTTTTGCCGGCGGTCGATCCTTGGCCAGTTCCGCATGACAGATCATGGCCGCGGTCCAAAATATCAGCAGATGTATGAGGACGAACAGCCAGGCTGGTTCCGTTGCCTCAACGATAAACGTGACGGTCAGCACCACCGCGGGCAGGCAGAGCACCCGCCCCATCCAGGAAGGTGGGTACACAGGCTTCCGCGCGAAGACGAGTATAAACGTGAGCAGATACAGCGCGAGCGGCAGGACCCAGAACAGCGGGAACGGCGCCACGTCCGTCGTCAGGTACGTGGTCACTCCCAACATCAAACTCGACGGCACCGCGGCTAGAAACACCCAGTGCAGCCGCCGCGTAAGGGTTACGGTGGTCGTGCGTGTCACTGTCCGGTCAGCGGCGCGTTCTTCGGGTGCAACGGGCGATTCGCAATTCTCACCAGCAACGCCGGTCGGTTTCGAGCGCCACAGAACCAATGCGCAACCGATGATCAGCAAGGCCAGTCCCCCGTAGAACAACGTCCAGAGCCAGGCCTGTTGTTTCAGGAGAAAGGTCGGTTCGAGGAAAAGAATGTAGCCCAGCAACCCCGCCATCGAGCCGGTGTTGCTTGCGCCATAGAGGAAATAAACATCACGCGCGTGCGGATGCTCCGTACTGGCAAACCACTTTTGCAACAACGGGGCGGTCGCAGACACGACCAGAAATGGTAATCCCACGGTTGTCGCGAGGCAGACCACCAGCCACAGGGTCGGATTATCCGAGCGGGGAAGGTGCCGGAGGATTTGATCGGAGACATGAATGGGCAGCACCAGGAACGGCAGCACCATCAAGCCCAAATGGAACGCCGCTTGGCGACGCGCGCCCAGCCAGCGCGTGGAAAAATGCGCATACGCATAGCCCAGCAACAGGACTGCCTCATAAAAGACGAGACACGTGTTCCACACCGCCGGCGCGCCCCCCAACAATGGCAGGATCATCTTGCCCATCATGGGTTGCACGACAAACAGCAAACACGCACTGAGCAAGAGCGTCAGCGAATACAAATAAACCAACTCGAACCTCCTTCCATCGAGAGACGCGTGAGATGGCGGCAGGGATTACTCACGCTTCCGACCGCACAGGATTCGTCAATTGACCGATGCCGTCGATTTCCACGGTCACGGTATCGCCGGGCTTGAGCCAGACGGGCGGGGTGCGCGCCATGCCGACGCCCTGCGGCGTGCCGGTGAGAACCACCGTGCCGGGCACCAACGTTGTGCTCCCGCTGAGAAATTCGATCAGTGTCGGAACATCGAAGATCATGTCGCTGGTGTTGGCGTCCTGCATCACGGCGTTGTTGAGAATGGTGCGGAGGCGGAGGTTGTTGGGATTCGGAATCTCATCGGGAGTGACGAGGCATGGGCCGAGCGGAGCGAACGTATCGAACGTCTTGCCGCGCGTCCACTGGCCTCCGCCGAATTGTTTTTGCCAGTCGCGCGCGCTCACGTCGTTGCCGCAGGTGTAGCCGAGCACATGGCGCAACGCGTCCGCTCGGGAAACGTTCTTGCAGCGGCTGCCGATGATCACGGCCAATTCGCCCTCGTAATCGACCGCGCCGCTTTTCAGATGGGTCGGGAGCAGGATCGGCTCGCCCGGATGCTGCAACGCGCCCGGCGATTTCATGAACAACACGGGGAACGAGGGAATCTTCGCCTTCGTCTCGGCGGCATGCTGACGGTAGTTCAGGCCGATGCACAGGAAGGCGACCGGCGCGACCGGTGCGAGTAATTTCTTCACATCGGCGCGCTCGTCGGTAACGCGATGCTCGCCGAAGATATCGCCCCGGATGCGTCGCGCTGTCCCGTCGGGCAGTTGGGCGGCGTAACGGACATTGCCGTCGGCGTCCTGGTAGCGGATGATTTTCATTGGTGTTGCGCCGCCGGCTGTTCCTGAAACTCGGGGAAAAACGGGTTGTGGTGTTTCTCCTCGCCGATGGTGGTCAACGGGCCGTGGCCGGGACAGATGATGGTGTCGTCGGGCAATGTGAAAATGGCCGCGCGGTTGGTGCGCAGCGCTTCGTCGTAACTTACCAGACCGCCGCCCATCGATCCGGCAAAGAGCGCGTCGCCGACCACCGTCAGACGCTTCTGCAAACCCGTCACGACGAACGTTGTGCCGCCGCGCGCGTGGCCGCTGGTGCGCCGCGTTCCGATTGTCAGCGCGCCCAGCGCAAACTCCTTCCCGTCAACGAACGCTTCCGCGCCGGGCAACGGCTCGCGTTCGCTCACGAATGCCTTCGCGCCCGTGGCGTTCTTCAATCGATCCAGCTCGAAGACATGGTCGGTGTGCGTGTGTGTCAACAGGATCAACGCCAGCGTCAACTCCTTCTCGCGCACGAATCGCAGCATCCCATCCGCATCCGCGCCCGTATCAAACGCCGCCGCCTGACCCGTCGTCGCATCGAACACGACATACGCATTCACCGTCATGTCGCCGAACGGCGTCGTGAACGCGGCAAAGCCGTCGAGCGGTTCCTGGTCGCGGGGACGCCACGTCGCCCTCGCGCTGGCCACGAGCGCGTCCGGGCCGAGACGGAGCGCCGCCGCCACCTTCCGAATGACGGCTTCCTCCATCGCCCCCCCCGCACCGGCCACCCCCATCCCCAGCTTACCGAGACGCCCCTCAGAAACGCCTGCCTCTCGGGCCAGTTTGCTTATAGGTAGCCGCAACCCCCGTTGCGCCTTCCCCACAATATCCCCAAAATTATCCTCCAGAGCCATCCGCGCCATCGCCCCGTACTCTACCAGCCACTCCCCACAGGTCAACTGGCATCACTACCCGCTCCGCCCGTCGGGCACATCTTGACACTATCACTGACAATTGCATTGGATCGTGTCGCGTGCGCTGTCTCAGCGCATCCGGGCGGGCACTTGCAGAGTTTCGGCTGGGGACAGCCGACGCTACAATGGTGGCAGTATCAAGATGCACCCCCGCACCTCACCAACCTCCGTCCGCGACATCACGAGCGGTGCCTTGGGTTTCCCCGTCCTCCTCCGTCCGCCGTCCCGCTCGTCGCGCTCCTACGGCGAGATGGCCACGCGGTAGAATCGCTCCCAGGGCGCGGTGATGCAAACATCCCAGGACCCGCTGTTGTCGTCCCAGATGTTGTCGTTGAAATACAACGTCAAGGTTCCGGACGCCGGCGCCGTGAAACTCCCGTCACTCCCCATCGGCACGCAGATCCCATTAACCTTCCCGACCAACATATGCGCCGTGACCCCGCTGCACACAAACGTGTCATCCGCGACAAACGTATGTGTCGACCCCGAGCAATTGCTATTGGCGTACTCATTTCCATTCGGATCATCCCAGGCCGTCGCGCCGGCCTGCGCGCAACCCGATGCCTGATACCCATAGACCTCGCCGGCAATGACATTGCCATAGACCACCCCGCCGGGCGCCGTCGCCGACACGCTGAGACAGGTTGTGACAGGCACGCCGCGGAAGTCGATCAAGTGGATCGGGTTGCCCGTGCCCGCTGCCACGGCGCCGAAGACATTGCTCCAGTTCGTGGGAACCATCGCGTCGCTATACTGCAATTGATACGTCTGGCAGGTCACCGTCGGGATCGTGATGACCACATTCACGCCCACAAACCAGATCGCCGAAATTTGCGTGAGGAAATTTGTGCCCGGACACGACACGGGCGTGATGCAGGCACTCCAGGAGCCGCTGTTATCGCCGTCGCCATACCAATCGTCGTTGAAGTACAACATCAGCGGTCCTGTCGATGGGGCGACAAAGTACATGCTCGCGCCAAGCGGGATACACGCTCCGCCGTTAATGTTGCCCACCAACGAGAACGCCTGTATCCCGGGGCACGTGAACGTGGTGTCCCCGAGAATCGGGTTACATACGCTCGTGTTGGGCATGCCCCCGTCCGTCAGGAATCCGTCGGGATTGGCCTGGCAGACCCCGTAATTATAATGGCACTCACCCGATGCCGTGCACAGGTACATCTGCCCGGCAACAACATTGCCGACGACCGCCCCCGACCCCGGCGCCTCATCGGTCGCCAACACAGTCGTACACATCGACGTCGCGGGCGTGATGCACACGGTGAAACTTCCGCTGTTGTCGCCGTAGTTGTCATCGTTGAAAATCAGCGTCAACGTGCCGGACTCTGACGCAACAAAATACCCGGAGCTTCCCATTTGGAAGCACCCCCCGCCATTGATCTCGCCCACCAGCGACTCCGCCTGCAGCCCGGGACAAGGGAAACCGCTGTCGGCGATAAACGGCAAGCAGTTACCGGCCACCATCTCGCCATCGGGATCGGAAAAACAGCCGGTCGTGTTGAACGCGACGGCCCCGGACGCTGTATACATATACGCCTGTCCCGCAACAACATTCGTGATCGCCACCCCTGCCGAAGTGGTGCCGGGCACATTCGTACACACCTGCCACGTGGTCGCGGTGTTCGTGGGTGGCGCCCCGTACACCACTCCCAGGTCGTTGGACCCGCCGTTGGGCGTCACTCCATAGAAAATGGAACCACTGACGAGCGGCCCGAAGGCAGGGTACGCGCCATCATTGGTGCCGCCGGAAAAACCATGCGCGACGGTAAATCCTGTGCCGTCCGTGTTCATCTGGAACAGCACGCCGCTATCCAACGTCCCGCCCTCCTCCGTCGCGCCGTAAATGACGGAATTGGTCACCACCAACGGGCCGAATTGAGGGTAAGCCCCGTCATTCGGTTCGCCGGTAAACGAGTGCAACACGGCGTAGCCCGAACCGTTCGTGCTGACCTTGAATATCACGCCCAGATCGTTGGTGCCGCCGGCGGTGGCGAGCCCGTAGAGGGAGGAACCGCTGAGCGCCAGCGGCCCCGCAGGATTGGCGCCGTCGTTCGTTCCCCCGGCGAATTGGTGTAGGATGCTGAAGGCGTTGCTGTTGACAGCCGTATTCACGGCAAACACAATCCCCAAATCATTGCTGCCACCGTAGTAGGCCGTTCCATACAGGGTTGACCCGCTGACGATCACGCCTTCATTCGGAAACGCCCCGTCATTCGTCCCGCCCGCAAACGAGTGAAACACGGTAAAATTCTTCCCGGCGGTGCTGACGCTGAACACCACGCCGTCGTCGTTGCTCCCACCGCCGCCTGTCATGCCGTACAGATTGGTCCCGTTGAGAGTCAGGCTGCCAAAGGGATACTGACCGTCGCCGGCTCCCCCGAGAAAGGTGTGCAACACCGAGTAGCCGGTGCCGTTCGTGTTGACGCCAAATACGACCCCTCCATCGTTGACGCCGCCGTTGTAGGTCATCCCGTAAAACGAAGCACCGGTGGAAACCAGGGTACAGAACGGGTTGGCGCCGTTGGCCCCGCCGGTAAACGAGTACAGAACGCCGAACCCGGTGCCGTTGGTGCTGATATTGTACAGGGTTCCATCGGAAGAGCTTCCGCCGTCTAACGTCACTCCGTACAGCGTCGAGCCAATCAACACCGGCTGGCCCACGGGCGTCGAACCGTCACTGGTCGAATTGGTGAACGAATGCAGAACGCCAAAAGTCGCCTGCCCCCGCGCGTTGATCCCGCCGGTCGCTAGTGACACGATCACGGCGGCACAAATGAGCCATTCCTGCCGCTTCCGCATAGCGAACCCTTTCTGACCCGACTGTACCGGCCAACGACCGGCCTCACCTCGAAGCTAAACCAACTATCTACCTGTTCATCAACGTAAACTCAAGCCAAAACCGAAGAATCTGGAAACCGATACATCCATATAACCCAGTAAATTCCTGCCGTTAACGCATTTCTGCCTCTGCTTATCCTGCTCGCCCTCAACGTCAGAGGTACCGGAAATACCTCACCCGGTACTTGGGCGCGCTGCCGGGCGGGTTCTCATACCGTTCCACCACCGCCTGCGCCCGGATTTCGCCGGTGATCTGGTCCGGGCCCGCAGGTGGGGGATTGAATGTCCCGGGGGTCGATCCCGGCGGCTGCTTGATGCTTTGGGCCAGCACCCAGATCGTAAATGTACTCGACCGAACCGTAATCAGGCTGGCTATGCCGCGAATCGCGGCCTCTTTCGCGGCGTCGTTCCCACCGGCCGCAAGCGATGGAATCTCGCAGACTTCGCCAATCGTGTCGAAGATGGGCTGGGCCGTGTTCGAATATGGCATGCCGTACGTGTCGGTGCGGGCCGAATCCAGATAGATGGCAGATGCGTTAGCGGCCAGACCAACGCTTTTCAGCAGGGCTTCCAGCGGAACGAGCCGGGGCTGAGCCGGGACTGCCGGGGAGAGGCCGGGGTTGATTAAGCTGTTGATGTTAATCCGGCCGCCGGTCCCAGCGCCGACGGTGAACAGATCCAGCAAGGCCCAGTCGGGAATCTGAGCGGTGGTCAGATTGGGTTGCAGGGTGAGGTATCCCCACTGCGGGTTGGCGACGCTCGAAGCAGGGACGTGAATATAGCCCAATTCGCCGACGGATTGCATGGGACCCCCGCGCACGACCGTCTTGGGATCTGGGGAGGGAGCACTCGGAAACGAAGAAGTCTTGTTAGGCGCCCACTCCGCACCGGTCGCCAGCACGTTTACGGCGGGGTCTCCGATGACGTCGCTCCCTTGATAAACCTTCGTGAGAGCCTGCACGCCGGGATTGAGCGTCGGCTGCGACGCGACCGTAATCGGCCCCGTCTGCGCGAAATTCAGACGATCTGCAGCTGCCCCATAGGTGCGCGTGTACGTGACCTGCGCCCCGGGGGTACTCACGGTAATAGGCGAGGCGAACTGGATCGGTGCATCTTGGTGACTGAACACTGCAACGCTGCCTTGGGCGGGCGTTCCTCCGGCCTTTATCCCATTGGGATCAGCGGGACTGATGGTAACCGTCGAAGAAAAGGTCACGGGGTTCCCCACCGGCAATCCAGTGATGATAATCGATTCGTTTCCGTTTGTATAAGCGGCGTTATACATATAACACAGCTGCACCGACACGATACGCGTTACAGTAGCAGGCTGGGGGGGAAGCACGACGGCAGGTGTAATATCATACTCGATCTTCACCGAGTTCACGAGCGGCGTCGCCGCCAGTCCGAGATACGTCGGCGGGTTGCCGCCTCCGTCCGGCGGCGGCGTGAGGTTCGGGTTAATCTGGTATCCGATGATGTTGGCAATGAGCTGGCTGAGGCCGCTCGCGCCGCCGCATTTGCCTTGGAAGCCATTTGGTATGACGCCGTTTGCGCACACATAGCCCAGATTCGGGTCCGAGAGCCTTGTAAACGCGCCAACACCATTTACGTCACCCGCCCCGGTGATGTTCAGCGTCGTGATACTGGGCGTCGAATTGAGAGACGTGAGGAGCATTCGCTGGCGATCGAACACGTCGAGATCGTCCGCATAACCCGGATAATTCGCATCGTTCGAATAGGCGGTGACCTCGCACCGATTGTCGTCGAACATATTCGTGATCGCCGCGTTTACCCGTTCGATCTCTTGGATCGTTGTAAAGGGGTTGGGCGAGCGCGCGAGTACGATGCTGGGGGCCAGCCCGCCCAGCCCGCTCAACAACACGGACATGTCAACGGCGTTGGAGGGGCTCCCCGCCATATTGACGTTGATCTTGGACGCTTCGTCATCGACCCAATAGGCGACGCGCCCCACCAGTGGGACGCCCATACCCAACGGTGCCGGTCCCACATTGCCATTTTGGTCGACGTACATCCAGCCGACGTTAATCTGTGAATTCAGGCTGTTGGTAGGGAGGAATTCGCCCTGGCTGGTCCCCCCCGTAATCCACAGTCCGGAGTTCAGATTGGTCTGGTCGGTCGATAAGGGACCGGAATATAGCGGATATCGCGTGACGCCCCCATTGTTGCTGACGTACGCGCCGCCGGGGAAAGTGACGTAATTCACAACGACACTCGTTGCGTTAGTTCCTCGCTGCGGTGTCGCCTGCCGGATCTGGGCCACCGCCTGATCAATCGCGCCCTTGGCCAGTTCGCGGGCCTTGATGACTTCGTTGTAGTTCTTCGAGGCGGCATTTTCCACCCGCATACTGGTGACGAACGCAATCAGTAGCAGCGTGACCAGCGCCAGGATCGACAGCGTCAGGACCAGGGCGACGCCGTTTTCGGAAGGACGAGGGATGGCCAATGGCCGATGGCTGATGGCTGATGGCCGATGGCTGATGGATGTTGGGCGCTTGTTCATGGCGAAATGTTCGGCAGGTACACCGTCGTGCTGAAACTTCGCAACGTGGAGTTGGTGACGCCTTGCCAGGACGCGGGTCCGGTATTTGGCACAAGTCTCAACTTCGTGGCTGTCCGGGAGTCCACAACGTCCATGCTGATGACGATTTCAGAGGGAAATTTCGGATATGTGGTCGGGTATGTGAACCCGCTGCCCGTAGCTGGGATGGGGTTTCCGGCGGAGTCAAAATACTGAAACTGCAAGTTCACAATACAGTTGGTGGCCAAAGCCGCCGGAGCATCCCCGACGAGCGGGGTGGCGGGGAGAGAAGTCCACCACGCAGGGTTGTAAATATTCCAGCTGCCAGCGGTGACGTTGGTGCTGGCCGCTTCGACGAGGTGCCGCGTGATTTGAAATGCCCACGCACCGGAGCCGACGGGAAGAACCGGATCCAACTCGTAGCCAACCTGGCACAGGTCATCTTGATCGGCCGGGTTGATGCTCACCGGTGCCACGAAGAACACCCTGTTTGTCTCTCCATGGAAAACGATCCCGTTCGTTGCGATTGCTTGGGAGAGTTCGCGGGACATGAGATCCAACGCCGCCCGCGCCGTAGTGAAGGTCTCGACGCGGTTTTCCCCCTGCAGCCAGGCTTTGTTGATTTGGTTGAATACGGAGAACAACAACGCCATCATCACCCCGAGTATCGCCATCGACGTCAATAACTCCGCCAGCGTGAACCCGGCTGCGTTGGCCCGCCCCGACGTCCTCGTCGGGGTTCGGCGCCGGTCTCCCGACCGCGCCGTGGATTGCGTTGACAGCTTTCGATTCATGGTCAGTGCTGATAGTTGGCAATTGCAGTGAAAAAAAAGTTCGTGTTGAGCGGCCTAACGGTCGAGGGGTTTACGGGCCACATGATCATCGCGCTGAGCGTCAATAGGTTCGCGGACGGCTGCGCAGTCGTCAACTGCACCTGATAGAAGGTCAGGGTCCCCACCGAATTGAACTCGTTTGTGCCGGCCGCATCGTAATAGTAATTTGCTTGAACTGTCGGAGGCCAGGCAATCAGCGCTTGTGCACGGATCTGGTTAAACGTGTCCTGAGCGATGGTCGCGGCGAGCGTGTTGTCGGCGGCATCGCGGGCGGATTGGACGCCTTGCGGAATCAAACCAACGACGGCAATCAACCCGATGGCGATGACCCCCAGGGAAATCATGATCTCCACCAGGCTGAAACCGGAGCGGCGACCCGTCGGGGGACGGCCTTGCACGACCGTATTGTTGAGGGGCCTTCTCATCATCTCGTCACCTGGATGCGTCCGACCATGGAGTCGACGCTGATCGTCGTCAGGTTCGCCAAATAGGTGTTGTTCGTTTTGGACGCCGTCGGCTGCGGCGTCGCCGTGGCGCTCCCCACGATTGTAAAGCCTTCGGTGATGGCCAGCGTGCCGCCACCACTGCCGGACGACAGCGCGGTTGCCGCGCCCGTCGGCCCAAACTCGATATAGGCCAATTGTCCCACCGAACCAACTCCCGCTGGCGGGAACGGCATGCTACCTGAGCTGAGGGAATTCGGGTCGTCCAGCGCTCCCCCTCCGCTCGGCAGCTGCGTTAGTGGTGCCGGCAGGTTCAGGTCGAGAAACACCGCCCCAAGCGGCAGGTACTCCCACTTGGTCATGCAGGCCCATCCGTTCGCGACAGTGTTGTAGCGGTTGGTCATGACCGCATACGTGCGATACCACATGTCCGGCCGATTCCCGGTTTGCCTGTACGGAAAAACAACGCGCGCATACGTCCGCTGGGTGATGGCCACCTGCCGCGCCAGACCGAGCGTATTGGCGACCTCGCGCGAGCCGGCGCTCACACCGCCCGACGACATGAGCTTCGTGACCGCCGGGATCGTCAGACTGATCAGCATGCCGGCAATGACCAGGACCACCAGCATCTCGATCAGCGTAAATCCATTTGTCCGGTGTCGTACCATGTCACCAGCTCTTCACGTTGTCCCGGTTCACGCACGGAGGCGGCTCTGTATAGGGGCCGGGGGGGTCGCCACAAGTATGATTCTCTTGCCCGTCGGGACCGTCTGACCAAACAAGAAAACCATTGGTGATCGACTGAAAGGTAGGGAGAATGCCGAACGGATTTGGGAGGTTGCCAGCGTAGGTGAAATCCAGGTTGAAAAAATAGGGCTTCTTCCATGGATCGAGATAGAATCCAGGAACATTATTAAAGGGGCCGAGATCCGATTGCTTGAATTGCAGGAACGGGATCTTTCGCGGGTTGCCTTGAAACGAACCGCTATTGCTGAAGTTACCGCCGTCTGTCTCCGTTGTTGCGAAAGGTGTGGTCAGCGTTCCGATGTCTGCTCCGGACAGAAGCGCGACCATGTTGGCATCGACAACGTAATACTTGTTCGGAGCCGGTGTGTCTTGAATCGGCCACTTGCCGTACTCCGTATAGTAAGCTTTGAAGGCCGTCGACAAATTCGAGATTCCACTCTGCGCCCCGCTGACCTCTGATTTGAGAATCGCGGTCTTGATGGCAGGGAACAGCAGCGCCGCCAGTACGCCAATGATGCCAATGACGGCCAGCAGTTCAATCAGGGTGAATGCGCAATCGGTTCGGGTACGTTGTCTCATGGGGCCTCCTAATGCTGCTGCCAGTTCGAGATGTCGTCGTTGGTGCCTTCGTCGTTTATGCCATTGGGTCCGTACGACCACAAGTCGAATGAGGCTGTGTTCGTCTGATCCGGAGCGCCGGGATTACAGTAATAATTGTACGGAGCGCCAAACGGATCGACGACGTACGTGCTCACCCCGGCCACGGCCAACTGATTTGGCTTGAATGTAAAATACTTGCCCGCCAGCGCCGAACACAGGCTGGCCGAGTTGTTAATCTCAATGTTGCCCCACGTCCCCGGCGGCGACGGACTATGCCGGATAGTGGTGCTCTTCGGATAAGCTCCGTTGTCGCTCTTGTAGTGCTCCAGGGCCAGTTCCATCGCGGCAATCTCCGACTGCGCTCGCGTATTGGCGGCCCTGGTGAGCGCATACTTCGCCGCGCCGACCGTCAGCGCCGCCAGCATCACAACGATGACCAGTACCACCAGCATCTCCACCAGCGTAAAACCGGCGGGGGAAGAGTTCCAGAGGTTCACCCCGAAAGCCTCCGGGAAGGGGCAGCCACGATCCTCTCGAATCTTCGGCACCCCTAACGTCCGCCTCTCGCCCTCGGCCCTCAGTCCTCCATCCCCCGCCATATCATTTGCCTTCAAAAACTTCATCGGTTTCCCCGATCGCGTAATTCGTCCTCCATCCGTTCGCTGATCCATTGCTTGATCATGCTCTGGTAATTGAGGTACCGCGAACGCGCCAACCGTTTGATTCGCGCCAGCATCCGTGGATCGATCCGCAGCGTAATCGTCGTCGATTCGGATTGGTCGGCCCCCGCCACCGACTGCTCCATCAGCTTCGAGTCCAGCCGATGCATTAGCCAGAATTTGGCCTCATCGTGCTCGCACGCAAACGCCGGTATCTCTTCCCACTCGATTACGACGTCCATTCCGACACCTTCCTGTCGTAAAAATAGTCCTCTTCCTCCGTCATCGGCCTCGACCCGATGACCCGTATCCGCTTGCCATCCGATCGAAATACGCTGAATATGCCCCGTCCGGTCAGGGTTCGACCCAGACAGAACGCCCGCGACTCCTTGGCGAAGCGCCCCGAGTCGGGAATCAGCCGGATACCGAGTGGATCTTCAAATGCCTCTTCGATCTCCCGAAGGGTCGGCGAGTCTTTCGGGTTGAATGGCGGATCATTCCAGTCAAATTCCATACTCAGTACCCATATTGTATGTACAATGTCTTGACAACCCTGTCAAGTTGTATCATAGTGAATTGTGAAAAGAGGCCCCTATGCCACCTGCCGGGCATGTGGAACGCAACGAAATTAACGAACAGGGATCGTCCTTGACGAGGCCTAAAATGACGTGTACTTAGGGATGGTCCACCGTTTGGGGAAGGCCACGATGCAAACCACCAAGAATCATCGGTTCCAAGGGTTCACACTGATTGAAATGCTGACGGTCGTCAGCATTATCGGCATTCTGGCTGCCTTGCTGATGCCCACACTGAGTAGCGCCCGCGAAAAGGGAAAGCGCGTTGGCTGCGCCAGCAACCTTCATCAGATCGGCCTCGCGCTGTTCTTGTTCGCCGCCGATAATCAGAACCATTTTCCTTCGGACTTTAACAACCCCTATCCCTATGAAACCTCCGGCACTACTCCTGGCGGTCAGACCGTCTGGTACTCGGCGTTGACGAATGGATACATCTCGACGAAGAACTTTCTATGCCCGGATGACGTGTCCTCACGGCCGATTAACCCTGTGAGCAACCAACCCTATGCTCCGCGCTCCTATGGCATTGTCGTCGCGGATTCAACCCCGGGCAACCAGACGACTCCGGGCGATCAGTGGATTGCGGGCTCGCGTCTCACTTGTCCCTATCTGACAAACACTTCGGTCGCGATCGTCGGCGACTACTATACTGATAACTACAAGGGCACGTCCGTCTTGCCCGTTCTCGGCGATGATGCAAATCCAACGTGGGTGTACATCACCGGCCTCAACGGCACCGGCCCAATCGGGAACAATCCGCCTTTGTCGAGGCATCAGAGGGGTACTGCCTGGACCTACCAGGGAAATTTCCTGTTCATGGACGGTCACGTGGAATGGGTGGAGAACCCTACGACGGTCCCAAAGTGTACCGATATGTTTCCCTCGATTAAAGATGTACGGACTGCCAACCCGAGTCTGCCTACCACCGGCCCGATCTGCCCGTAACCGCTGCCAGCGGTGGCGACTGTCGACGGAATAGCGTTCCTTACATTTCGGATATTCAATCCTCTCATCGGGTGGCCAATTTCGGCCCGATTTTCTCGCCAAAACCCGCGAAAACGCCGTTTTTCCTGCCTTGCAAGCCAGTGGCATGACGACTGCTATTTTCACTACTCACATGAAGATTTTGATCGCAGACGATACCGATTCGGTCCGATTTGCCCTGCGTCTGGCCCTGGAATATCTCGGCCACGAGGTCGTTGGCTTCGCCGCCGATGGTCACGAAGCCATCGAAAAATACGGCAGCATGCACCCGGATTTGATCGTCATGGACGTCCGCATGCCGCGCATGGATGGCCTCACCTGCACCTCGTTGCTATCCAAGGCCGACCCGAGCGCCCGCGTCGTCGTCGTCACCGGCAGCCGCACCACCGAAAGCGAAGCCCGCGAAGCCGGCGCCCGCGGCTTCCTCGAAAAACCCTTCGACGTCACCGATCTGGACCGCGCCATCCACGTCGCCTTGGCCGCCGCCTAGCAAAAAAATTCTTTTCTGCTTGCCATACCACACATCTGTGTGGTAATCGTCTCCGCGTGCCAGAACCACTGACTCCGCCGCAACAAAAGCTGCTCATGTACATTCTCGACAGCATCCGCGGCGCCGGCCGCCCCCCGACCGTCCGCGAAATCTGCCACGCCTTCGGCTATCGTTCGACGGGAACCGCCCGCGACCATCTCCACGCCCTCGAAGCCAAAGGCCACCTCAAGAAACTTCCCGGCAAATCCCGCGGCCTCGTTCCCCGCAACTGGCCCGACATCCTCCAGGAAAAATTCCCGCCCATGCCCATTCTCGGACGCGTTCCCGCCGGCGGCCCGCTGCTCGCCGAGGAAAACATCGAGGGCACGCTCGATCTCTCCGAGGAATTCGCGGGCCAGAAAGTCTTTGCCCTCAAGGTCCACGGCGACTCGATGATCGACGCCGGGATCTGCGAGGACGACCTCGTGGTCGTCCGCGCCCAAAACCACGCCGAGCCCGGCGAGATCGTCGTCGCCCTCGTCGACGGCGAGTCCACCGTCAAGCGCCTGGCCCGCCGCAACGGAAAACTCTGGCTCCAGCCCGCCAACCCCCGCTACGAGCCGATCCCCGTCGAGGGCGACACCAAGGTGCTCGGCAAAGTCATCGGCGTCATCCGCAGCTACGAACGCAAATTCTGAGATGGAACCGTGCCTGCGGTCAATCGTATGAGGCAGACGGTGGAGTTCAACCTTCCGTTTACAAGTTCTACGCCATGACGAGTGCGTGCTCTTCCCCCAGACGGATACGCAAAGACGCCGCCTCGCCGCTCGCTTATTGACTGCCTTGCAGTCGCGCCAACGCGTTCTGCGCTTGCGTGAAATCCGGCTTGCTCCGTAGCGCTTGCTCGTAGTGTCCGATGGCTTCCCGCACCTTGCCCGCTTGTTCCGAAGCCATCCCCAAGGCGAAGTGCACTTCGGCGTAATCGGGTTTGATCCGTAGCGCTTGCTCCCAATGTTCCACGGCTTCCGGCATCCTGCCCAGTCGGGCGAGAGCAAGCCCCAGACTGTAGTGTGCGTCGGCATAATCGGGCTTGCTGCGCAGCGCCTGTTCATAATGCCCGATGGCATCGCTGGTCTTACCCTCCTGCAAGAGAATATTTCCCAGATTCTCGTGCGCCTCGCCGTAGTCCGGCTTGCTCCGCAGTGCCTGTTCATAATGCTCCCTGGTCTCCGTCACGCGGCCTGCCCGCTCCAAAATGACCCCCATCGAGTAATGCACTTCGGCGTAATCAGGTTTGATCCGTAGCGCTTGCTCCCAATGTTGCACAGCTTCCTGCAGCCTGCCCAGTCGGGCGAGAGCAAGCCCCAGACTGTAGTGTGCGTCGGCATAATCGGGCTTGCTCCCGAGCGCCTCCTCGTACTGTGCGATGGCATCCTGGATTTTACCCGTTTGCATCAGGACGATCCCCAGATTGCGATGTGCCTCCGCGTAATCGGGCCGAATCTGCAGCGCTTGCTCGTAGCGGCCGATAGCATCGTTAATCTTGCCCTCCTGAAAGAAGGCACTTCCCAGATTGTTATCCGCCTCAGCATTCTTCGGGTTAATCTGCAGGGACTGCTTATAGTGGGTGACGGCTTCCTCGATCTTCCCCGTTTTTGCCAAAACCATCCCGAGGTTGTTGTGCGCTTCTGCATAATCGGGTTTGATCCGCAGGGCCTGTTCGTAGTGGGTGATGGCTTCGTCGATCTTACCCGTTTGCGTCAAGGCGCCCCCGAGATTGTACTGCGCGCGTGAGTTCTGCGGACACTTCGCTACGGTATCGTCCCAGAGAGCAATATCGTTACGGTAATCCTGATTGCGCCGCCAAGTGAGAGTTCCCAGCGCGATCGCCAGCACCACCACCACCCCGACAGTTCGCCGTCCGATCAAGGCATGAATTCCCATCACTCCCAGCGCGACCACCGCCGCCAGCGAGAGGTACATCCGGTGCTCCGCCATCGGTTGGCCCCCCACAGGGATCATGCTGGAGGTCGGGGCCAGAATTATGAAGAACCAGGCGCCGACAAAACCAATGACCGGCCACCGGCCCAGTGCCAATAGGACACCCGCCAGCAGCAGCGCCAAAATCAGCGCGTACGCCGCCGCGTCTGCCACATGCCAGATGATGTCCGGTCCATAGTCAAAGACCAGCGGATGTGGCCACATCGCCAGCCAGAGGTAGCGCACAATCGACCGACACTCGGTCAGTGCGTAAGCCCACCAGGGAATTCCCTGGCCATAGCCCACGCCACGGTAATGCAAACCAACCATCAGATAGCCCAGCAACAGCCAACTACCGGCCAGCGCCAGATACAGCCGCCCGTGACGGGCCCATGCTTCCCGAAAGCTCCCACTGACAAAGGTGCGATCATACAGCAACACCATCAGCGGAGCCGTCACCATCACTTCCTTGGTCGCCATGCCCAGAAGGCAGGCCACCACCAAAAGCGTGAACCACCAGCCGGATCGCTGGGAATCGGCCCCGCGAATGAAGCAATACAATGTCAGCAGGTAGAACAACCCCATCAGCGACTCACAGCGTTGTGATATGTACGTCACCGCTTCCGTTTGCAACGGATGAACGGTCCACAGAACTGCCACCGCCAGCGCCAATCGCACCGCTGACGGGCCGAATCGCTCCCGCAGCGCCGGCCGCAATAATGTCCGCCGCACGACGCCGAACAACGTCAAGCCCGCGAGAATATGGATGGCCAGATTGAGCGCGTGATAGCCCCAAACGGCCAGGCCTCCCAGTGCATAGTTAAGGGCCAGCGAGAGGTTGACGACCGGGCGTCCTCCGACCATCGATGAGACCGAGGGCGACAGTGCGTCCCAGATCGGCCACAAATGACGAATCCTCGGGTTGTCCACGATCGAGGATACATCGTCAAAAACAAACGGTCCAAAGAAGCTGTTGTGATAGGCCAGAAATCCCGCGATAACCACCGCCAACACGACGAATTTCTGGATCCTCACAGCGGGAAAGACTACGCGACGGCGCCATTCCTGGCGACCCAAAACTTTGTCGATGCGGGAAAATCAATCACCTCGATATGGGCACGGGTTCTTTGACGGGACAGCCGCACACGCGAACGCCAAGTGACTGCGCCCAGCCGACGGACCACGCAGGTTGAGGTCGGTGTTGCCGCTACTTCTGTTGTGAAACCGTCACGTCCCCAACACGGTTTCCGAAGCCCTTCCGTCTTGAGCCAACCCCAGAAGCCCTGAATTTGCTTGCCGGTGGGATTGATGTAGTGATAATCTCCACCCTTGGCGAGGGAGACGCAGCCACGATGCTGGCCTGCCTAGTTTCGGGTTCGAGTCGGCGCGAGAATGGACTCGAACCATAGTTCCGTCATCAGGGGCGTGTCCGCCACCGAACGCTTGTGTGACCCCTGTTGCCTCTTATCTGACCAAGCAGCGGTCCAGAAACACGCAGCACTACCCCTGCTCCCGTTCACCAACGGTGTTCCGTTGCGCCAGCTGGTTGTCAGGCAACACACACAGGAGACAATCCATGAAGAAGGTTTTCTCTGAATGGTCAACGATAGTCAGAGGCGTAAGTCATGTGGGAAATGTCGGGTGAAAGGCTCTCTTATGAAGATGGATTTCCAGCGGTTGTTTCCCGGGGCACTCCTTTTCGCGTCCTGCGCGTCGTCTTTGCTTCTGTTCGCGACGACTGCCCGGGCGGCGGACAGACAGGTGCTGCACGGTCACGTACCCACGGTGGTGTCGATCTTGAACCTGCAACCAGTGGGTCGCCTTTCCGCCACGAATCGGTTGCATCTGGCCATTGGGTTGCCGTTGCGCAACCAAGACGCACTAGGCGCCCTGCTCAAGCAGATTTACGACCCGGCAAGTCCCCAATACCACCAGTACTTGACGCCGGAACAGTTCACGGAGAAGTTTGGCCCGACAGAAGCGGATTACGAGACCGTCATGGAGTTCGCGAAGGCAAACCATCTCACTGTGACCGCTACATTCCCGAACCGTGTGCTGGTCGATGTGGAGGGAACCGCTGCGGATGTTGAGAAGGCCCTCCATGTGACGATGCGCGTGTACGAGACCCGACGGAAGCGCGCACGTTCTATGCGCCAGATACGGAACCATCCTTAGACTTG
>JBKQMH010000022.1:0-13033 GCA_052146795.1 Verrucomicrobiia bacterium | reverse complement strand
ATGCGCCGGGGGCGAACGTGAGGAAGCCACAAAGGCACACCGATAAACACCGATGAGTATCCGTGATACATCCGTGTGAATCTGTGGCGTAACTAGACTGATGATTATTCACGACATGTTGTTCTGGTTTTTCAGCATCGCGATGCTGGTGTGCGGGCTGTTGGTGATCGGCAGCCGCAATCCCGTTGCCAGCGCGCTGTTTCTCGTGATGCTGTTTGTGTTCCTGGCCGGCCTGTTTGTTCTGCTCGAAGCGTTCTTCATCGCGGCAATCCAGGTGCTGGTGTATGCGGGCGCGATCATGGTGTTGTTCCTGTTCGTCATCATGCTGCTGGACATCAAGGCCAGCGAGCGCCGCAAGTTCCGGGCGCTCGGCGTCTTTGGCGGGATCGCGGTGGCCGCGGCGTTCGTATGGGAATTGGAAATCATCCTCACCCGACCGTTGAAACCCGTCGCCGCCGGCGGCAACGAACTGAGCGGCGGTTTGGAGCAGATCGTCAAACCGCTGTTTGCCAATTACATGTTACCCTTCGAGGTGACGGCATTGCTGCTGTTGGTGGCGATGATCGGCGTGGTACTGCTCTCCAAGAAGGAACTCAAATGACCAGCGCCATTTCCCTCAATCACTATCTGATCGTCAGCGGGTTGCTGTTCGCGCTCGGGATCGCCGGCGTGATCATCCGCCGCAACGCGCTCGTCATTTATATGGCGTTGGAGATGAACCTCAATGCCGCGAACCTCGCGCTCGTCGCCTTTTCGAAATTCAACAAGCTGGTCGAGGGCCAGATCCTGGTGTTCTTCATCATCGCCATCGCGGCGGCGGAAGTCGCGGTCGGCTTGGCCATCATCGTGGCGTTGTACCGCCGGAAACAATCTATCAGCGTGGACCAATTGACGACGATGCGGCTATGAATCACTTGACCTATATGTATGGCACCGACTGGGGCATGGGCCATTTCCCCATCTGCTCGGTGTGGATCATTCTCTTCACGCCGCTGGTGGCGGCCGCGCTGATTACATTGCTCACGAAAGAGTGGAAAGCGCTGAGCGCCGCATTGTCCATCGGCGCCATCTTGATTTCCTTTGCATTGTCACTGCGGCTGTTCCTGTTGTTTGCCCTCAAAGGCATCCAGCACCAGCCGCATCCGATCGAGTGGCTCGTCATCGGCAACACCGTGCGCATCCAGTTCGGCATGACGACCGATGCGCTGGCGCTGTTGATGTTGCTGGTCGTCACCGGCGTTGGGTCGGCGATCCATATCTATTCGCTCGGCTACATGAAGGGCGACCCCGGTTTCTCGCGGTTTTTCGCCTGCATGTCGCTGTTCACCTTCTCGATGCTCGGGATCGTGATTTCGAGCAACTTCATCCAGATTTTCATCTTCTGGGAACTGGTCGGCGTGAGCAGTTATCTCCTGATTGGCTATTGGTTTGAAAAGCCCAGCGCTGCGGAAGCGGGCAACAAAGCGTTTCTGACCACGCGCATCGGCGATGTCGGGATGATGCTGGGTATTCTGCTGCTGTGGTCGCACGCGCACACTTTCAATTTCACCGAATTGCAGGCGAAACTGCCGACGCTCGGTTTATCGATTGGCACCTTGGCGCTGATCGGCGCGTTGATCTTTGCCGGCGCGGTCGGCAAGAGCGCGCAGGTGCCGTTGCACGTCTGGTTGCCGGATGCGATGGAAGGCCCGACGCCCGTCAGCGCGCTCATTCATGCCGCGACGATGGTGGCGGCGGGCGTCTACATGCTCTGCCGCGTCTCGTGGCTGATTTTGCCGAGCGAAACGGCGTTGTGGCTGATCGCATGGATCGGCGGAATCACCGCGCTCATGGCGGCAACGATTGCCATCGCCCAGAACGACATCAAACGCATCCTCGCCTACTCGACGCTCTCGCTGCTCGGTTACATGGTGATGGCCGTCGGTCTCGGCGGGCCGACACAGGCGATGTTTCATCTGACGACGCACGCGTTCTTCAAGGCGCTGCTGTTCCTTGGCGCGGGCAGCGTGATCATCGCGCTGCACCACGAACAGGACATCTGGAAGATGGGCGGGCTGTGGAAGAAGGTGCCGATCACGTTTTGGACATTTCTGATCGGCACGCTGGCGCTGGCGGGTGTGCCGCCATTGAGCGGGTTTTACAGCAAGGACGAGATTCTACTGCTGGCCTTCGAACGCAATTCGATGCTGTTTATCATGGCCACCGTGACGGCGTTTCTGACCGCGTACTACATGGGGCGCGAGGTGTTCGTGGTGTTTCTCGGCAAACCGCGCGACCATCACGCCTACGATCACGCGCATGAATCGCCCTGGGTGATGACGCTGCCGCTGATATTCCTGGCGGCGCTCTCGATTATCGGCGGCTGGTACAGCAAAGTCCCGAATTTCCTCGGGCCGCCGCACGAAGCCGAGCGCCATTCGTTGTTGCTGACGGGCGGTCTGATCCTCGTGCCGTTGTTCGGTTTCCTTGTCGCGGCGAAGATTTATTGGAGGGCCGAACCGAGCGACGCGCCCGTGAAAGCCGCGCTTGGCAAGCTCTGGACGTGGGTCAGAACAAATACTATTTCGACGATTTGTATCACTGGATCATCAAATACGTGCAAGGCACGATCGCGACGGTGTGTGATGTGTTCGACCGCTGGATACTCCAGCGGCTTGGCATCGGCGGCCTGTCGGTCGGCACGGGCCTGCTCGGTCGCACGGTGCGCCTCCTGCAAACCGGCAGCCTCTCCGGTTACGCCTTTCTCATCGGCCTCGGCGTGACGGTGGTCATTTACTGCGTGGTGGTGAGATGAAACAAATGCCCAATCGCCACTCCATCTGTCATTCTGAGCGAAGCGAAGAATCTCTGTTGTTGAGGCGAGCAGAAAGGGGTCACCCTTTGTGAAAACTTATAGATGTCCGCTCTGCAAAAGCAAACTGCCAAAGAATCAGTTTGAGCGCGTGATGCACATCGAAGAGGAGAAGGAAAGAGCACGAGAGCAAGAGTTGGCGAAGGTTGATGGACTACTACGTCAGGCAAGGGAGACTCAGGCGTCACTCAAGGCTAAGCTACAGGAGTCCAAACGAAAGGAAAGACAAGCGCGTACCGAAGGTGCTAGGGCCGGTGCCCGCATCGAGAAACAGCGGCAAGAACGGCTCACTCTTGGACTGAGAAACAAGCTGGCACTGGCAAAATCACGAATCGAGCAATTGGAGAAGGGAACGACTCCTCAAACTGAAGGCTTAGAGTTTGAAGATGTCCTGTGGAAGCGCCTCAAGAAGGAGTTCCCCGAAGATCGCATTGAGCACAAGGGCAAAGGCGGGGACATCTTGCAATTCGTTGTTTTTCGCAAAGACGTGGCCGGCGTCATCGTTTACGAGTGTAAGCAAACGCCAAAGATTTTGCCGGCGCATGTTCAACAAGCGGCGACTGCCAAGAAGGCCCGGGAAGCTCACTTCGCGATTCTCGTCACGACTGGAACGCGCAAGGGCTTCACTGGACTCGCACAGGAGGACAGCGTCTTGATTGTCGCGCCGCTCGGCGTTATTCCGCTTGCGCGCCTCTGCCGAGCGCATTTGATCGAAATGGCCAAGGCGAAATTGGACAACGAACAGAAGAACCGGGTCGCGACGCAGTTGCTAGGCTTCATCACAAGTCCGACCTACAGAATTCCGCTTGAACAGGTCATGCAACAGGCTAGGAAAGTGCAGGATTTGCTCAGGAGAGAAGCCAAGGAGCATTTGCACGTTTGGCGGGAACGTTGGGCGATTTACCAGACGATCGAGCTAGATGTGAAAGCCATTCAGACGAATGTGAATCGGGTTCTGGAAGGCGACAAGCCGCTTCCTCTTGAGCGCCGTCGCGTCGAACCCCTGCAATTACCAACAATCACCGAGAAATGAGAGTTCCGCCGCATCACGTGAACGACTCGGAAACGACAGAGATTCTTCGCTGCGCTCAGAATGACAAGAGTGCAGATGACAGGTTCGCAATGAAAAGTTCTGAATGACAAGAGGGCAGAATGACAACGTTGAGATGACGGGCTCTGAATGAGAACAGTCGATGACGAAGCAGCACAGTTATTGGACGTACATCATGGCGAGTGTTTCGCGAGTGATGTACGTGGGGGTAACGAATGATTTGGAGAGAAGGGTTTGGGAGCACAAGCAGGGAACAGCCAAAGGATTTACGAAGAGGTACAAGTGCACGAAGCTGGTTTGGTTCGAGGAATTTAGGGAGATTCGGGATGCGATTGCGTGTGAGAAACGTATCAAGGGGCTGTTGAGGGCGAGGAAGATCGCATTGATTGAGGAGAAGAATAGGAACTGGAAGGACTTGAGTGAAGGCTGGTATCGAGGTTTGGAATTGAAGAACGACAGAGATTCTTCGCTTCGCTCAGAATGACAAATTAGAGAGAACAAGTTTTTGGAATGGACATTTTACTGACAATCACCGTCCTGCTCCCGCTGATCGCGGGGTTTGTGTTGTTCCTGTTTCCGGCGAACAACCCGAAGGCGATCCGGGCGGTGGCGATGTTCGCCACGGGCGTGTCGCTGCTAATCACGCTGACGCTGTTCGCGAACTTTGACCGGACGCAGAGCGGGTATCAATTCGTCCACAGCATCAACTGGCTGCCGAGTTATGGGTGCTCGCTGAAATTCGGCGTGGACGGCATCTCGATGACGTTGCTGTTGCTGGTCGGGTTCGTCTCGTTTTGCGGGGCGTTCGTTTCCAGCGAAATCCACGAGCGCGAGAAGGAGTATTACATCCTGTTTCTCGCGTTGACGACGGGCATCAGCGGGACGTTCTGCACGATGGACCTGTTTTTCTTTTATTTCTTCTACGAACTGGCGGTGATCCCGATGTATCTGCTGATCGGCATGTGGGGATCGCTGCCGCCGGGCAAGCACGGGCGCACGAAAGAGTATGCGACGATGAAGTTGACGCTGTACCTGACGGCGGGCGCGGTGCTGGCATTGATCGGATTGCTGGGCATCTACTTCGTGGGCGGCACACTGGATATCGAGAAACTGCAGCACACCATCTGGCTGGCAAGGAGCACCCAAATGTGGGCGTTCCCGTGTTTGCTGTTCGGGTTCGGTTTTCTGGCGTCGATGTGGCCGTTTCACACGTGGTCGCCGCTCGGGTACGCCGCCGCCCCGACCGCGGCCTCGATGATGCATGCGGGCGTGCTGAAGAAGCTCGGCGCGTACGGCATCATTCGGCTGGCGTTGCCGCTGTTGCCCGAAGGCGCGCGGCATTGGGCCAACCTCCTCGCGATCCTGGCGTGCTTCAACATCCTGTACGCCGGCTGGGCGGCGTTGACGCAGAAGGACTGGAAATTCGTTATCGGCTACAGCTCGGTGAGCCACATGGGCTACGTCCTTTTGGGAATCGCCACGCTGAACGTCGTCGGCGTGACGGGCGCGGTGCTGCTGATGTTCGCGCACGGCGTGATGGCGGCGTTGACGTTCGCGTTGATCGGCTTTTTCTACCATCAGACGCACAATCGGCTCGTGCCCGACCTCAGCGGCCTAGCGCGGAAGATCCCGTTCATTGGCGTGTGCATGGTGATGGCGGTGATGGCGTCGAGCGGGTTGCCGGGCTTCGCCAATTTCGCCAGCGAAGTGCTGGTGTTCCTGGGTTCGTGGCAACAAGGGTCGACGCTATTTCGCGTGGCGACGATCTGCGCCGTGTGGGGCATTGTCGTGACGGCGACCTACCTGCTGTGGGCGGTGCGGACGAGTTTCTTTGGGCCGTTCGATGAGAAGTGGTCGATGCTCAAGGACGCAGTGACGTTCAAACAGAAGTTTCCATATGCGCTGCTTCTGGCGGCTTTGTTGACGGTTGGGTTTTATCCGCGACTGCTGACGGACATCATCAAACAAAGCGTGGCGACATCCATTGTCAGCCGGTTCTCCACGGGCAACGAAGCGAACGCCGCGTCCGTGGACACGGCCTACAACGGCGGGACGACGCCATGATGAGCCTGTATGGCATTCAGTTGGAGTGCCTGATATCGATCTGGGGAATCCTGATTCTCCTCGTGGACGCGTTCAAGCCGATCGCGAACAAGCGGGGGGTGGGATATCTGGCGGCCGGGTTCGTGGCCGTGGCGCTGCTGTACAGCTTCGCGATCCAGCCTGTGGACCAGACATTCTTTCATGGGATGTTCCGCCTCGACCCGTTCGCGTTGTATTTCAAGCGGCTGTTTTTGTTGGCGCTGGCCGCCGTGCTGCTGATGGCGGCGGAGTTTTCGCCGCGCATCGAATCGGGCGTGACGGAATTCTACGCGCTGCTGATGTTCTGCGCGGTGGGCATGCTGCTGATCGCGTCCGTGAATGATTTCATCCTGCTGTTCGTGTCACTGGAGTTGGTCACGATCACGTTCTACGTGCTGGCGAGCTATCTGCGGCGGCAGGTCCCGTCCCTGGAAGCGGGGACGAAGTATCTCATTCTCGGCGCCCTCTCCAGCGGGTTCACGGTGTATGGCATCGCCTACATTTTCGGGACGACTGGGACGACGAACTTCGACAAACTTGCCGAGATTCTGCAGTCCCAGCCGGGAGCGCCGTCGTCGGCGTTCGTGTTCGGGATGCTGCTGGTGTTGACCGGTCTCGGATTCAAGATCGCCAGCGTCCCGTTCCAGGTTTGGGCGCCGGATGTGTATCAGGGCGCGCCAACGCCCGTGACGGCGTTTTTGGCGGTGGGTAGCAAGGCGGCGGGGTTTGCGCTGTTGTTGCGGGTCTTGTACACGGGACTGCTGCCCGTGAGCCTGTCCTGGAACGCGCTGATTGCGGTCCTCGCGGGCGCGACGCTGCTTTATGGAAATCTCGGCGCGATTCCGCAGCACAACATCAAGCGGCTGCTGGGCTATTCGTCCATCGGACATGCGGGCTATATGCTGATGGGGGTCGCGGCGGTGAACGCGCTCGGCGCGGGCGCGGTGCTGTTCTATCTGGGCCAATACGCCTTCACCAATCTCTGCGCGTTCCTGGCGATCATTGCGGTGACGGCGGCGACGGGCAGCGATGAAATCCCGAGCTTCTCGGGTCTCGGCAAACGCTCGCCGATTCTCGGCTTGGCGTTGTTCCTGTCGATGATGTCGTTGGCGGGCATCCCGCCATTGAGCGGGTTTTTCGGCAAGTTCCAGTTGTTTGCCGCCGTGATCCAGCGGGCGCAGACGGATTCGAAGTATTACGTGCTGGCGGCGATTGGCGCGGTGGCGGTGGTCATCTCTTTGTACTTCTATCTCGGCGTGGGGCGCGCGATCTACCTGCAGGAAGCCGAGGATGCCACGCCGATCGTGGTCAGCAAACCGATGCGGTTCGGGTTGATCGTGTGCATGGTGGCAATGATCGGAATCGGCATTTTCCAGCGTCCGCTGGTGCACGCGTCGATAATGGCTGCAAAGGTCTTTTCCTTGCATTAGAGTCGGGCCGTGAAACGGAAGACGGATCCATCAACGTTCAACGTTGAGAGCTAAGGAGAGTTCCATGAACACACGCATCGAAAAAGATTCCATGGGTCCGCTGGAAGTGCCGGCGGACGCGTATTACGGCGTCCAGACACAGCGGGCGGTGACGAATTTTCCCATTAGCGGCTGGCCGTTGCCGCCGCGGCTGATCCACGCCATGGGCCGCATCAAACGCGCTGCGGCAAAGACCAATCTCGAACTCGGTCTTATCGACAAGAAAGTGTCCGATGCCATCGTGCAGGCGGCAACCGAGGTGGTCGACGGCAAGCTTGATGCGCAATTTCCCGTGGACATTTTCCAGACGGGGTCGGGCACGTCGACGAACATGAACACCAACGAAGTGATCGCCAGTCGGGCCAATGAGATTCTCGGCGGCAAACGCGGCGACAAATCGCCGGTTCATCCCAATGACCACGTCAATCTCTGCCAATCCAGCAACGACGTATTTCCGACGGCGATTCACATCAGCGTGATTGCGGCGATTCATGAAGAGCTGCTGCACGCGCTGCAATATTTACAGGAAACCCTGGCGGCGAAGGCGCGCGAGTTTGACGACGTGATGAAAATTGGGCGCACGCATTTGCAGGACGCCACGCCGATCCGGCTCGGCCAGGAATTTTCCGGGTATGCGGCGCAACTGGCAAACGCGTATGAACGGGCGGAGGAAGCGATTGAGACGCTGGACACGCTGCCACTCGGGGGAACAGCGGTCGGGACTGGATTGAACGCCCATCCGGAGTTTGCGAAGCGGACGATTGAGAAACTATCCAGGGAACTGGGGATACCGTTGCACGAAGAGCACAACCACTTCGAGGCGGCGGCGGCGCGCGACGCGTGCGTGGCGGCGAGCGGCCGGTTGAAAACCATCGCGGTGAGCCTCGCGAAGATCGCCAACGACGTTCGGTTGCTCGGCAGCGGGCCGCGATGCGGGATTGGTGAGTTGAAGATTCCGCCGGTGCAACCCGGCAGTTCGATCATGCCGGGGAAGGTCAACCCGGTCATCGCGGAAAGCCTGATTCAGGTGTGCTTGTGGGTCATCGGCGCGGACGTGTCGATCACGCTCGGCGGGTTGCAGAGCTTCTTCGAGTTGAATGTGGCGATGCCGCTGATCGGCGCGCAGATGCTGGAGAGCGTCCATCTGTTGGCGGCGGGGTCGCGCAATTTCGCCGACGCGTGCGTGAAGGGAATTGAGGCCGACCGCGAACGGTGCGAGTCGCTCGTTGAGCAAAGCCTGGCCATGTGCACGCCGTTGGCGCCGGTGATTGGTTACGACAAGGCCGCCGAGATCGCCAAGAAAGCGTACAAGGAAGGCAAGACCGTCCGCGAAGTCGCGCGCGAAGTTTCAGGATTGAGCGAGAAACAGCTCGACGAGATTTTCAACCTGCGCGCGCTCACGGAGCCGGGGATTCGAGGCAAGGGCGGGGAATAAGACCGCAGAGTTGATCGAATCGCCCGCGAACCTTCGGGTTAAGCCCGGGGTGACAAACACAGTAGAATTGCGCTATAGTGACGGGTGACGATGGTCGCAGAAACTCCAACTCAAGCAGCGCCGCGCGTCGGCTCGGAGAAGCTGATCAAGCTGACCGAGGCGGCGGGGCGGAAGGTGTCGCAATTGATGCAGCGCGACGGCGTGGCGGAGGGCGCGTTGCGGGTGAAGATCATCGGAGGCGGGTGCGCGGGGTTGGAGTACAAGATGGATTTCGAGAAGAACCCGGCGACGCCGAAGGACATTCTGATCCAGTCGGCGGGCGTGCGCGTGCTCGTGGACGTGAAGAGCGCGCTGTACGTGAGCGGGTCGGAGATTGATTTTCAGGACAAGATGATTGGCGGCGGATTCAAGATTCACAATCCGAATGCGACGGCGACGTGTTCCTGCGGCGAGAGTTTTTCGGTGTAGCCGCGAGTTTTCTCTGCGACTCGCGCACCCGGAAGGGCGCGGCTACAATAAATCATCCGGCGCGGGCGGCGGTTCGGTTTTTCGCACGTGATCGCGACAGGCGTTGGAGGCGCCGACGAGGAAGATCCCATACACGATCAGGTAGACCAGCCAGAGATTGAGGCCATGGAGGCGCATGGCGGAGTAGGCGGTGATGACGATGGCGGGGGGAGTGCAGGCGTGGATGGCGATGTTCAGCAACTGGGAGAGTGTCAGTGGCGCCGGCATCGAACGTTCCATGAAGGATGCCACCACCGAGAACAGGTACGCCTGCAGCAGACAACTCAGTATCCCAAATAGCGTGAGAACCAACCATGCGATCGGCACGAGCAGCCACAGCACGGCGCGGATCAGATGGCGAAAGTAGTCACCGTTGACGGCGCCATCGGGAAACCCGCGCAGGCTCTGCAAATGCGTGCTGACGGGCCCGGGCGCGTTCGACTGCGTCGTCCAGAAGAGAAAACTGTCGGCGGTGAACAGGACGCCGAAGGTCGCGTTGGAGTCGGGAGAAGCAACGGCGCTCGTGGTGTCGAGCATGAAGCGCACATTGTTATTGCCCCACGAGGCGGGCTGTGGCGCATGCGTGACGACTTTCCCGTCCTGGATGGAGAAGTCCGGGCGGTGGTCATCGAAGAGGCGGGCGAATTCATCAATCCCGTCCAACGCCTGCGGAATGGCGCAGATGGCCAGCACCAGTGCCAGCAGAGTGATCAACTTCACCAAATGTTTCAGGGAGGTCGTAACCGGCAAATCGCGGTACTGGCGATACGCCGCAAACCCGCTGCACAACTCGATAACGGAGCGAAGAAATTTCATGAGTCGGTTTCGGCCATGCTCGGGAGAGTGGTGCGCAGCCGGCTCACAAGGAGGCCAGCCCCGCGCGGTGCGGGGCGGGCGACCGCCGCGGTTTCGCGGTCTTGGGCAGGGCGGCGAGAGTTTCCTTCTGCATCTTCTTGAGCTTGCCGTCGAAACTGACGCGGGTGGCCGCATCCATGCGATCAACGAACAGAATGCCGTTCAGGTGATCGATCTCATGTTGCGCGGCGCGGGCCAGCAGCCCGGTGCATTCGAAAACGATCTCCTGTCCGTCGAGCTTCTGGGCGCGGATCGTCACGCGTTCGGCGCGGCGGATGTCCGCGTTGACATCCGGGATGCTGAGGCAACCTTCGGGTCCGACCTGTTCACCTTCCGGGTTGCGAAGCTGAGGATTGATGAGGACCAACGGCATGGAGGTCGGCAGGTCCTGGGGTTTGCCATCGAGGAACAACTCGGACGGTCGGTCGGAGTGGGCGACATCAATGACGGTGAGCAGGAGCGCCTGGCCGACCTGCTGGGCCGCCAGACCGAGCCCTTCCGCAGCGCGCATGGTCTCCACCATGTCATCGGCGAGCTTGCGAATCTCGGGCGTGACGCGGTCGATGCGCTTGCCCTTCTGGCGCAAGACCGGGTGACCGTATTTGATGATGTCCAAAACCACAGCTTGAGTATACCCACAGACACGGGAGCCGTCAAAGTGGAAGGCAGCGGCCAGTCTTGCCCAGCCGATGCGTCTTGTGCTAGAAGATCGGGCAAGGAGGTGCGGTTCGTGCCATTGGAGGGATATCTCGTCAAGCTGGTCGAGCTGATCGTCGCGCCGTTTCGGGATTTTGGGGCGGTCTGGCTCGGTATCGTCCCGCTGTATGTCTCGCTGCTGATTGGCGAATTGTACAAGAGCAAGGTGTCGTTTGGGCACGCGGTAGGCAACGGGTTCGTCATGCTCTGGGCGGGCGTGAACTGGGCGCTGCACCTGTCGAATCTCGGTTTCTTCGCGTACCTGGGCGACGTCAAGAGCCGCACGGCGATTGCGTGGCTGGTGGCGGCGTGTGCGGTTGGGCTGGGGATTTTCACAATTGTGCTGGGGCTGCGGAAGAAAGACCGCACGCTGTGCCAGGTACTCGGCCACACGCGGTTCTCGGGTTATTTTCTGATTACGTTGTATCCCATGCAGGTTGGATTGGTGAGATGGAACTGGCTGTCGTTATCAGCCGTCCTGATTTTCGCGTTGCCGGCCTGGCTGTTTCTCTATCTGGTCGGCCGACTGCTGAGGGTCTTCATCAAATGAGCAAACTCGAACTTCCTTACACGCGCGACTGTTTCGTCTGCGGCGCGCACAATCCACACGGGCTGCACCTCCGTTTTCGGCGCGAAGGGGACGAGGTCCACGCCGAATTCACGCCACAGCCGCAACACGCCGGTTTCCGCGGGATTGTCCATGGCGGGATATTGTCGACGGTGCTAGACGAAACGATGTTTTGGGCGGCGGCATCGACGAAGAAGCGCTTCTGCCTCGCTGCCGAACTCAATGTGCGGTTCATCAGCAAGGTCAGCGTGGGCCAACGGCTGGTGTGTGTCGCGCGGTTGAAGGCGGATCGGGGTCGGCTCTGGGAATCGGAAGCGGAGTTGCGCGACGAGGCCGGCCATGTGTGCGTCCGCGCCACGTGCAAGCAGGTTCCGATGGACATGACGGCGATGAAAGACGCCGCCGTCGATTTCCTGCCGGACCCATCGACGGTCGAGGGGATGAGGCTGTTTGCGGAGCTGGGGTTGTAGGCAGGGGAGGCGGATCGGCAATCGCCGCCAAATTGTTGGTTCTGCGGAGGTTAGTTGCGGAGAGCGGCGACGAATTCTTCTGACGTAACGCCCGCTTGTTTCAGGACCCCGTGCAATGTTCCAACTTTCAGTTCACGGTGGAGCGGGACCACACAGCCGCGATCGTTGCGTCGCATGACCACGTGGCTGCCCCGTTGGCGGACGACAAGGAATCCCAAGTGCTGAAGGACTTTGATGCACTCGGCGCCACCGATGCGTGGCAGTTTAGGCACCACCGACCTCGATTGTGGTCAAGAACGGCTGGCCGGAGGATTTGAGCGGAAACTCCTCGAGGTAGAGTTCGGTAGCTTCCTTCAGGTTGACCAGTGCTTCGGCGATGCTCTCTCCCTGAGTCGTCGTCCCGGTTTCGGGATTGAAGGCAACAAAGCCGCCGTCGGCGTCGGGTGTCAGGACTGCGGTCAGTGTCATGCCATAACTCTACTCGTTTTCCCTTGCCGCTTCAAGCGCGCTGTTTGAAGGTAAGCAGATCGCTGAGGACCAACTCAGTCGGTAATTGGCTTTGATATTGGTGGATGTTCTGCACTCGCTCGCGCCCGCTCGGCTCGCCCGGACGGGCCGCCCCGACCTCGGAGTCGGGGTAAACCTGCGGCGTTGCGTTTGCGGCCCAAGATACTACTGGCCGCGTCTCGTCCGACTCGGCTCCGTCGCTCCCAGCGGCTCGGCTTTGAAATTGCGGAGCGTGGAGCGTTCAGCGTTTGGGGCGGGGTGGAGACGAGGGACGGATCGCGCCTCACAGAGGCGCGGCTATCCGCCTTCGTTAAAACTACGGCGGACAAGCAGCGAAGCCCGGTTCAATATGGCGCGGACGCAGGCGGGGGGAATTGGGGCGAAAACGGAGAGGGATGAGGGCGGAGGGATGAGCGGAGACGAAGCGAAGGCGGACGAGGAACGGAAGGAGCCAGCGGCGGGGAGCACGCCGACAGAGCGGCGTGGCTACAACGACCCGGAGCGGCGGGTTCATCGTATTAGGATTGACTTGATATCCGATT
>JBKQMH010000021.1:0-7745 GCA_052146795.1 Verrucomicrobiia bacterium | reverse complement strand
CTCGCCGGGCGCTTCAAGATAGTGGGGGTCAAGCGCGAAATACGCGTTTACGGGTGTGTTGGCCTGAATCCACTGGAACGCCTGTAGCCACGGATTCGACGAATATAACCTCGACTTTTTCGGGACTGGCTGCCGCTGGTTCGAGCGTGCCATCCATTTCAATTTCCTGGTTCGAGGCGAGTATCAGATTCTCGGTGGTGAACTCCTTGAAGCCCTTGGCGACAATCTTGAGGGTGTAGGTTCCCGGAGGCGCGTTGATAAAGTACTGGCCTTGCACGTTGCTGCTGGCCGTCCGAGTTGCGCCCGATGCACTGGTCAGCGTGACGGCCGCGCCCTGAAGCACTGCGCTCGATTGGTCGGTAACGGCGCCATAAACCTGAGCCTCGCCCTCCTTATGAGGGGATGGTTGGATCGGAGCGGCGACTTGGGTCGTCGGCCTGCTGGGCGCCTTCGCGCCGGGCGGCGGATCGGGAATTTGCACCGTCGGTGGAACCAGATCGGGCCCGACCGGTACCTGCGCCAACGCCAGCGGGGCCAGAACCAGGAAAAAGGCCGCAAAATGCAATAAAGACTTCGGACTCTTCACCAGAAACACACCTCGAACCAAAGGAGTAAGGATTACTGGAGAATTGTTACGGCAATGTGACGCCGAGGTTAATTTCAAGTGAAGATCGTAAGTGGCTTGTCGCCAGCAATTTCATAGACAAGCGTCATGTTCCGCGTTGGCAATCCGATTGCCAAGAATTCACAATTCTTTAACACGGCCGTAATTCCGGCGTAACATTGAAGGCGGAGAATCGCCGGTTCGGAACTTAGTTTGTGACCCGGAGAAGGCTGTGCTCCACTCCCGCATTCGATTCATTGCTCTTTTCCTGCTCGTGCTGCCGGTGCTGTCTGCGGCGCAGACCAAGGGAGTTGTCAGCTTCGGTGGATTACAGAACCTGGAGTTCGTCGACCAGTTTTACGACGGGGGAAAGGGCAGTATGGGATCGGGTCCGGGCCCGAATTTTGGTTTGCAGTTTACGGCCAATGCCCAAGCCATTATCTCAGCCAATAACGGCGGTTCGGGCAACTTCACCGGCAATCCGGGAAACTATCCGGTGATGTTTTTCCAGACTGGGACGAACGTCACGGTCACGGCCACCAGTGGCATAGACACCGGTTTGTGGTTTTATTATTCCGCGCTTCAGTCCGGCGCGGTCACCTTATATGCCGGGCCGAACGGCACGGGCAAGATCCTCGCCAACGTTACGCTGACTCCGAACAACTCCGGTTGTACTACCTACAAGCTTTGCGTTTGGTCTGCGGTGGGGGTGCCGCTGAGTGCGACTGCCGGATCGATCAGTTTCGCTGGCGTCCCCGATTACCTGGCGATCGGCACCATGCACCTGGGCTACGCCCTGCCCACCTCGATCGTCCTAACCTCATCGCAGAACCCGTCGGTCCAGGGCGAGCCAGTCACTTTTGCCGCGGCCGTCACTGCCACCGGAACCGCGCCAGCCGGCAGCGTTACATTCAAGGCGGCCGGCAAGGTAGTCGGGGTAGTCCCGGTGGCCGGCGGAGTGGCATCGGTCACGTGGGTGCCATCGAAGACAGGTTCGTTTGAGATCAGCGCGAAGTTCGCGGGCGCTGGATTCGTCACCGTCGCGAAGAGCTTGTCTCAAGTCGTCAATTGAAGGATAGAGTCTGAGATCTTTAAACTCGTCAAAAGTCCAGCCAGCCAACGGCGATTCCAGGACGGGTTTGAGCATGCGGCACAACATGGGATGTACTCTGTCGTTCGTGAGGCGCCACCCTGCGGCCCGGAAATCCACAGTGCGCAAGCTTTTGCGGCCTGCGCCTCGGAAATTAACCTGCCGTTCATCCTGCTGTCATTTCCGTTTAACAGCTTTGATTGATAGTTCCCATGCAGGCGAACAACACAGACTCTTGCTTACCGGGAGTTCTGGTGGTGTAAGGAGTTCCTCGGATGCTGCCGATTCCGCAGCGTCCAGGGATAGCAGGGAACTGTACCGGGCGCCAGGGCGGGTCCGAGCGAAAGCAACGCTCCCACCGGACAAATTACTGACCAAAGCTCTAAGGAGAATACAAAATGAAAAGAGTAACAAAAACAATTTTCGCGGCCGTGGTTCTGGCCGCAATCGTCGGGTTGGCTTCCGTAGCCAACGCCCAAACCTATAAGATAGTGGTTGCGGCCGTCGGCTCTTCGGCCATGTACAATACGGCTTCAGCGGCGGAATTCACCGACCTCTGCTCTTCCGTGTCCGGCAGCAATTGCTTCCACTGGAGCGCCAAGGGGACGAACTCCGCCGATGGCCAGAACTGGGCGCAGGGAGTTGACAGCCGTAGCACCTCCATTCCCCCGGAGTCTGGAAGCTTCTTTGTGGCGTGGGACACCGTCTCAGGGAATGTCTGGACTTACCTGAACGTGGACACCATTGTGGGCGAGCGTCTCTTCTTCGCCAATCCGCGCGCGACGCAGCAGGTTGACGCGGGCGCAACCACCGCCGCGGGCCAGAACCTGGTTCCTGCCGCGATCCTGTACAACCGGCAGACCGGTTTGGATCAAGCCGATACGACAACTGGCATCCCCTCTGGCGTTCTCTCCGTCGTTCAAACCACCTTTACCGCCGCGATCAGCGACGTCCGTCCGGAAGACGCCAAGTTCGAAGTCAACCGCATACTGGCGCCATACACCGTCACGGGCACCGGACTCGGCTATGGCACCTCCGGTAACGCCACTTGCTTCCTGCCTCCCGCTAATGACCCCACTGGCGGTTACACTGTCAGTGCCGACCTTGGCTGCCCGTTTTACGGTACGTGGCCATCATCGAGCGGAATTTATTCGAAGTCCACGCCGGTACAGTATGCCATCACCGGCAAGGATCCATTCACCAATAACTCTGCCTGGAAGTACAAGACCATTGAAGTCGGCGCCGAGCCGGTTGTTTTCGTGTACAACGTGAGCGACACCAATGGCTTGGGCGCGACTGGTCCGGACGGCATCAACGTTGCTTTCAAGAACCTGAATCGCTTCACTGCGGTTTACACTTTCAACGGGTCGCTAGGCCTCCAGCAAGACTTGGATGCATCGCTGGCTTTGGCTCTGAAGGGTCTCGGCGTCAACCCGCCGTTTTTCCCTCTCCTGCGCGAGGCCCTTTCGGGCACGATGACAACCACTGAATTCAACGTTTTTCGCACCACGGAGACGCTGAAAGAAATCCCGGATGCAGCCTCGCAGGAAACCGGTATCCTCCTGACCAGCTCTTGCACTGTAGGCTCGAACTGCGCCGATCCGCTGTATCTGCCCGGCCCCAATGGCTCGTTCCGTTATCGTGCCATCGGTACCGGCCAAGTAATCAGCGGCAACGCTGGCGCGGGCGGGATTCTGCACCTTGCGGACAGCCTTGGCTATACGTTCTTCTCCTTCGGCAATGTGCACCCGATCGCTGGCACCCCCGGCTCGTCCGGTACCGCCGGAGGCGCCGGCCGCTACCTCACGCTGGATGGAGTAGACCCCATCAACCAAGGCTACGGGCCCTACACCTTCAATGGCCAAGGCTACCTCGCCGGACAACTGCCGAATTGCGTGGCGCCGTGTCAAGCGAATGGCGGCACCTCGCTGCCGAATATTCGTACCGGTGCTTACGGAGCGTGGACGATCATTCGTGCAGTTACCGACTCCACTGGCGTCAACCTGACGAACACTCAGACCCTGGTCACAGCCGCCCAGAACGAAGTCAACAACACGACTGCCGATTTCGTTCCGTTCGTTTGCACCAACCCGACCACCTGCAACATCGGTGGCTCGGTTGAACCGGGTCTGGTTGTGTTCCACTCGCACTTCACGCCCACCGGCGTTTCCGGCGCTCCGCACAACGGCAACGTTACCTCTACGGAAAGTGGCGGCGACGTGCACGGCGCGGTTTTCACCGACCAAGCCGATCTGGATTACCACACCGACACCGGCAAGGAACTGATTAGCATTCGCCAGTAACTTGACGGTAACGTAAAACCTGAAGTGGGGCAGGCTGACCGCATGGGCCAGCCTGCTTCCTTTTGCGAGGGCTTTGGTGGTGCAGAGTTTTTTCACCCAGAGCGGCTGCCGGTTGCTCAGGATTTCTCTGGGCACAGGCAGCGTCTTCGCTTAGGATGGATCATGATTAGTCAACTATCTATATCGAGAATATATACTTTATGAAGCGTGCGGGCTCCTGGTGCTTGGCGGTTGCGGTTCTCGTTCTACTCGCTTTTGTTTTGCCGCTGGCTTGTGCGGACCAGAATATAGCTGCGATCGATCCCAACGCCGCCTCCAGCAAGAGCGTCGAGGATGTTTCCAACGCTTCGCTCAGCGGGAGCCAGCTGCATGCCGACCCGCCGATACTCCTGGAAAAAGCCGAGGACAAGGACTTCACTCGCGAATTTCTCGCGGTGCAATGGCGTCCAGGGGACCGCATCTATCTCTATGTCGTCCTTCCGGCGAAAGTGCAGAAGCCGCCGGTCGCGATTTATGTCTACGGCCATCCCTCCGACACCGACCGTTTCATGGACGATGGCTGGTGCCGGCGCACGACCAGCGGCGGCTACGCTGCCGTGGGGCTTGTTCCGGCGCTCACCGGGCATCGCTATCATGACCGGCCCATGAAGCAGTGGTTCGTCAGCGAACTGCAGGAAGCGCTGGGCAAGTCGGCCCATGATGTGCAGATGGTGCTGAATTACCTTGCCGGGCGCGGCGACTTAGATATGGCCAACGTCGGCGTATTCGGAGTGGGCGCGGGCGGGACGATCGCAGTGATGGCCGCGTCGGCCGATCCGCGAATTAAAGCCGTCGACTTGCTCGACCCGTGGGGAGACTGGCCGGTGTGGATGCAAACGTCAGCCCTGATTCCGGACGACGAGCGGCCAGCCTACCTGAAACCCGAGTTCCTGAAAAAGGTCGCGGACTTCGATCCGGTGAAGCTGCTGCCGGCGCTGCAGACGCCGCACATCCGGCTCAACCAACTGAACGACGATTTCATCAGCACGCCCGAAGAAGCGAAGAAGCGAATGGAAGAAGCATTGCCCGTGGTGGCGGAGCATCGCCGCTTTGAGAACAGCGCGCAATTCTTCAGTCAGGCCGCTTCCGGCGGACGGATTTTCGATTGGCTGAAACTTCAGATCAAGGCTGCGGACCCGAAGGCGCTCCATGCGGCGAAAGAAACGCCGATGGGCGGGGGTTCCGGCTCGGGAAAGTAGCGCACTTATGGTTAGACGTTCCATTCTGTTCACTTTGATTCTGTTCATGATAACGTGCGCGCTGGCCGCCCTCTGCGGCTGCGGGAAAAAGAACGGGGTGATCGGGACCGGAGGCGGCGCGAGCATAACCGGCATCTCGCTGACGCCAACCAACCCGAGCATTGCCCTGAGCCTGTCTCCGGCTTCGACGCAGGCATTCGATGTGATTGCCAATTACAGCTTCGGTAACCCGCAAGACATTACGGACCAGATGACCTGGTATAGCGCGGACACCACCGTCGCCACCATCGACAGCCAAGGTCTCGCGGCCGCGGCCGGCTCCGGGAGGGTCATCATCTCCGGATCGATTCAGGACCCTGTTAGTGGCAAGACATTTGCAGTAACTACCATACTTACCGTGGTCCCGCAGCTTATGGGGATTACGATCAGTCCGGCAAGCGCGCAGATCGCGAAGGGAACGGCCCAGCAATTCACGGCCACCGGCAAGTACAACGACGGAACTTCTCCAAATATCACGTCGCTGGTAACGTGGAACTCAACCCAGCCGGCGTTTGCCAGCGTCAGTTCCTCGCCCGGGACGCAAGGCTTGGCGACGGGCGCGGCTCAAGGTTCGACCAGCATCTCCGCATCGCTCGGAACGGTTGGCAGTCCGGCCTCTCCGCTGACGGTGACGAACGCAAATCTGGTCTCGATTTCCGTGACGCCTGCCGGCTCGACCGTGCCGCTTGCAACCTCTCAGCAATTCACCGCAACTGGAAGCTTCAGCGACGGTACGACGCAGAATATCAGCTCAACCGTCAATTGGACTTCCTCCAGTCCGGCGATTGCTCGCGTCAGTTCGGTTGGCGTCGTGACGGGCGCTGGATTGGGCGACACTACGATCACTGCCAGTTCGGGCGCTATCAACGAAGCGACGACCGCCAGCGTGGATGCCAGCTCCGTGGCAGGGCTCAACGTCCTTCCCGCCGGATTTAACGTTTTGCCCCCCGAAACTCCAGGCCAGCCCCCTCCGAATCCAATTCCTATCATTAACGAAATTGCCAACCTTACGAATTACCAGATGCGCGCGGTGGCCGTTTTCCAGGACGGCAGTTCGCTCGATGTTACGCAAACGCCGGGCATAGAGTGGAGTTCATCGGATTCCAACGTGGCAAGCGTTGCGGCATCCACTGGATTGGCACTTGCGAAGGAACCGGGAACAACGACAATCTCCGCAACCCTTGGTCAGAGCGGCAGCACATCGTTGACCGTTTCGGATTCAACCATCACGGCGCTAACAGTCGCTCTTGCGAACGGTACAATCGCTCCCGGCACCGCCGAGAATGTGGTTGCCATCGGTTCATTTTCCGACAGCAACGGCACGTTCCAGCAGGACATCAGCAACAGCAGCGCGGCCACCTGGTCCAGCGGCAGCCCCGGAGTTGCATGCCTGCCCCAATCCAGCGGATGCACGCCCTACTCCAGCGGGTTGGAAGAACTCGTGACGGGAGTGGCTGCCGGCAGTGCCAACATCTCGGCCAGTTTCTCCGATGCTCACAGCAATACCGCTACGGGCTTTGCTGCGCTGAATGTCAGTAGCGCCGAACTGACCGGGATCAGCGTTGCTCCCTTAGCGGCTTCGGTCACATCGCCAGCTTCGGTCACACCGGAAGGCGCCCTGCAATTTGTTGCGACCGGCGCTTTCACCGATGGCACCCAGCAAGACCTTACGCTGATCTCCGGTTGGAGTGCGGCCAATGGCGCTATTGCAACGGTAAGTTCATTCGGCTATGCCGCCGCGAGTGGTCCGGGCCAGACGAGCGTCGGTACAACTTTCAATTCGCAGACTGGTTCGAGTGCGCTGCTGGTGAATCCCGGCGCTTTGACCCGAATCGACGTTTGCGCGGCCACGGTTTCGAACCCGCTGGTGAATTGTCCACCGCTGGATCCACCCGCTCCGCCGCCTCCGATCAGCTTCGCCACAGGGACGTCTTATGGCTTGATTGCGATCGGCACTTTTGCCGGCGGCAGCCGGCAGAATCTGACGAGTTCAGTGCAATGGTCCTCTGGAAGTCCGTCGGTCGTCACGGTCAGTGACGATCCGGGAATCCCGCGATACGTCACTGGCGTCACCGGCCAGGGAGTCGCCACTGGACTGTCGCCTGGCGACGTGGACATTACGGCGACTACGGGCGGCGTCAGCGGTGTTGCCCAGGTGATCGTGACCTCGGCCACTCCGCAGTCCATTGCGGTTACACCGGCCAATCCCGCCGTCACGCTCGGCTTCCCGCAGGCATTCACGGCCACGATGAAGTTCAGCGATTCGACTACGCAAAACGTGACGCCGTATGTGCAGTGGAGCAGCCTGAATCCCGATATAGCCGTCGTGAATCCCGGCGGTCTTGCCTATTCGACGGGGACAGGGATGGCAAGCGTTTCGGAGACTGCCTCCGGTCTTGTGGTCTCGGCCCAGGGGTTAGTCACGGTCACAATGGTGAACCCTTCGGCCCTGGGTGTGTTCCCGTGGCCGG
>JBKQMH010000020.1:0-13147 GCA_052146795.1 Verrucomicrobiia bacterium | reverse complement strand
GGATTCTTTGCCACGTTGTCCCGCCAAAGTGTTTCTTCGCCAGCATACACACCGCTGCGTCTCCACGTGGCGGCTCCCAGCACCATCACTACCGCCACGCAAGCCACGATTCCGGCATACCGACCCTGTTCACCCATTCGGCGGCAAACCGATTCGCCGGCGGCGACCGCCAGGGCGATGACTCCAATGATGGAGTAGTATTGCCAGTGATCGGCGACCAACGAGAAGCGATAGAAACTTTGTTCGAAGAATCCCAGCACCGGGAAAAGCGTCACGACAAAATAACCCAGCCCGAAGAACCATGGTCTTCCCCACGTGTGGCGCTTCCACCAGAAGAGTGCGAGACTGCCGATCAAAACGATTCCGGGCAGATACGCCACCCAGCGCGAAGCATCGATCTCCCACTGGGGATAAATCACCATCAGGTTGGCCGGCAGCAGGGCCTTGTACAGGTAGAACCAGGGCACCCAGCCCGCTGCGGCGAGACGAAAGGGGAAGCCAACCGTGCGAAGTGCGTGTCCTCCCATTGACCGATAATACTCAAACCAGATGTTCACCAATCCCATGACCAACGAAAGCACAAACAACGGTACGCTGGAGAGGACGTCTCTGACCCGCACGGTGCGATGCAACCACCACACGCATCCCAGCAGCACCACCGGCAGCATCACCACCGCCGTCTTGCTCAGCAGGGCCAATACAAATGCCGCCAACGACAAACCGTACCAGCCCCAACGGCGCTCCTCGTCGAATCGCAAATACAGAAGAATCGCCACCAGGTAGAACAACATCGACAGCGTGTTCTTTTGTTCGCTGATCCAGGCGACGGTGGCGACGTTGACCGGATGGATCGCAAACACGAGGGCCGCCAGCCAGGCCCCCGGAATCTTGAGGCGCCGCAGGACCATCCACACCAGCACGGCGTTGACGGCGTGCAGCAACACGTTGACCACGTGGTAGCCCGTCGCGTGGTCGCCCCACCATCGCCACTCCAGCCACCACAGGCTCTCCGTCAGCGGATAGTAATCTTGCGCTTCCGCCTTGAACCAAATCCGAGAAAGCCCGTTGGTCGCGTGAATCAGCGGACTGTCGATGATCAGGACGTCGTCAAAGACAAAGCCGCCCCGCAGTGCCGGTATGTACGCGAGAACCGTGAGAACCACCAGCAGGATGGCCAATTTCGGAATGCGCCTACCGGTTCGCGGCTGCTTCGTGTCGGTCGTCCCCATCTCTCAGTATCCTGCGACCGAGTGTATCCGCCAAATGTATGCCTGACAAGCAGGCCGGGAAGTTCGAATCCTTTACGGACTCGCCTGTAGTCGTGTGAGCGCGTTTCTGGCCGGGGCAAAATCCGGTTGGAGTTTCAGCGCCTGCTCGTATTGCTCAATGGCCTCCGGCCGTCGGCCCAGCTTCTCCAGCGCCAGTCCCAAATTGTAGTGCGCTTCGACGTAATCGGGTTTGCTTCGCAAGGCCTGTTCATATTGCGCAACGGCCTCGGGCAGCTTTCCCATGCGCTGGAAGATGGCTCCAAGATTGCTGTGTGCCTCGGCGTAATCGGGGTTGATTCGCAGGGCCTGGTTGTATTGTTCGATTGCCGCTTGCGGTTTTCCCATTCGAAGCAAAGCATTCCCCAAATTGACATGCGCCTCGACATAATCGGGGTAACTCCGTAGCGCCTGCTCGTATTGTTGGATCGCCTCTGGCTCCCGGCCCACCTTCTCCAACGCGACCCCCAGATTGTAGCGCGCTTCAAAATGATCGGGCTTGAGACGCAACGCGCGTTCGTACTCGCCGATGGCTTCTTGCGTCTTTCCCGTTTGCTGCAAAAGGAACCCCAGATTGAAATGGGCTTCCGGATTGTCAGGCTTGAGCCGCAGCGCCTCTTCACACTCTGCCAACGCCTCCGGGTAGCGACCCGCCTCCAACAAAACCCTGCCGAGATTGCCATGAGCGCGAGCATTGTCCGGGCATTTGGCAACCGTATCATTCCAGGTGGATAGTTCGGTGCGATAATCTTCATTGCGCCTCGTCGCCAGAAATCCAAGCCCCACCGCCAGCGCCAGAAACACCGCCGTGCTCCGCCGCCCCATCCGGGAATCAATCCCGATCACCACCAACGTGACCACCGCCGCCAATGGCAGGTACATCCGATGCTCCGCTATCGGCTGGCCTCCGATAGGGACCACGCTCAAGGTCGGGGCCAGAATCAGGAAAAACCAGGCGCCGACAACGCCGATGGCCGGTCGCCGCTTCAGTTCGAGCAAAACACCCGCTGCCAAGACCGCCAGAATCAGCGCATACGGAGCCACTTCCGCGATACGCCGAATCGGCACAAACTCCCCATAATCGAAAACCAGCGGATGCGGCCAGAGCGCCAACCACAGGTATTGCGCCACCGCTCGACACTCGATCAGCGCATAAGCCCACCAGGAAATCCCGAGGCCATAACCGGCGCCACGGTAACGCAAACCCGCCATCAGCCAGCCCAACAACACCCACGTGCCGGCCAGCCCGAGATACAGCCACCGATGCCGCGTCCACGCTTCCCGAAAACTCCCACTGACAAATGTCCGATCGTACACGAGCACCATCACGGGAGCCGTCACCATCACTTCCTTGCTCGCCATCCCCAGACCACACGCCACCACGGACAGCGCGAACCACCAGCTTGATCTCCGGGCGCTCGTCCCGCGAATGAAGCAATACAGCGTCAGCAGGTAGAACAACCCCATTAACAACTCACAACGTTCGGATATGTAGGTCACCGCTTCCGTCTGCAGCGGATGAACCGTCCAGAGAACCGCCACCGCCAGCGCCAACCGCATCGCCGACGCGCCGAATCGCTCCCGCAACAACGGACACAACAATGTCCGCCGCACGATCCCGTACAAGGTCAACCCCGCAAGAATATGGATGGCCAGATTGACCGTGTGATAACCCCACACGAGCGTGCCCCCGAGCGCATAGTTGACCGCCAGCGAGAAATTCACCACAGGCCGACCGCCAACGAATGAATCGACCGGCGCTGACAACGCCGACCAAACCGGCCACAGATGATGAATGCTCAGGTTTTGCGTGATCGAGGGCACATCATCCAGGAGAAATGGCACCGCAAAGCCGTTGTGGTATACCGCCAGAGCCACAAGGATGATGAGCCCACCGCCAAGAATGATGTTCCGTCGGTGCGATGACGAGCCAGCTCCCGCCGCATTGGTTGGCCTGAGTGCCGTTGTGCCCCCCGACATTCCCGAATCGTAACAAGCGCCCCTGCCGCAAGTCCAGTGTTTCGGCGCCCCGCTATTACGGCACAAGCCCGGGTGGCTTACGGACCGGCTCCCAGCCGCGTGAGCGCGTTTCTGGCCGGGGCAAAATCCGGCCGGAGCTTGAGTGCCTGCTGGTAGTGCTCGATGGCCTCCGGCAGACGTCCCTGTCCTTCCAGAGCCCTTCCGAGGTTCATGTGCGCCTCCACGTCGTCGGGCCTGAGTTTCAGCGCCTCCTCCCAATGCTTGATCGCCTCGGGCAGTCTCCCCGCTTGCGCCAACGCGGTCCCGAGATTGTCGTGCGCTTCGGCACGATCGGGCTTGAGCCGCAACGCTTCCTCGTAATGCGCTGTCGCACCCCGCACATCGCCCTGTGTCAACAGAGCGTTTCCCAGGTTCAGGTGTGCCTCGGCAGAATCCGGGTTGATTCGTAGCGCTTGCTGGTACTGCGCGATGGCCTCCGGCAGTCGCCCCAACCGGCCCAACACCAGCCCCAGTATCAGATGGGCCTGCCCCATGTGCGGCGCAATTCTGACATCCCGTTGCGCGTAGTCGAGCGCCTCACTGACCCTTCCCTGATCCAACAACACCATCGCGAGGTCCCGGATTATCTCTTCCGAATCCGGGAACTCCGCCAATTCGGCTCGCAGTTCCGTTTCGGTGTTGCGCCAAACCGGTATCAGGCGGCGAGCGCGCACTCCGAAGACGCACAGTTGGCCGGCCAGCAGGCCGATCAACGCCAGACGTGCCGCCGCTGTCGAACGCCGCCACGCCCACACCCCGGTTCCGCCGGCCACCAGTAGCAGCGGCAGCGTCGCCACGTAGGCAAACCGCGTCGCCACTCCCTGCAAGACGATGGTCGGCATTAGCCCGGAGACAGGGAGAAGCAATATCACGTAGGCCCCCCAGCCCGCCACCAGCATCGGCACGCGCCGTCTTTCAATCACGGCCACTACCGTGATCATGACAACACTCAGCACCGACCCCAACACCGGCCACTGGTCGAGCGATAGGCCGGGAGGCATCGGATAGGAGGGCGATAAATGAGACGGCCAGACCAGTTTCAACGGATAAAACGTCAGGCTCTCGAACGCCAGGAACACACGCTCGGAGAGCGGGACCGCCGCCAAGGGAATCAGTTGACCGGTCTGTGACTTGGCGATCATCGTCGCCAACCCCGCCGCTGCCGCGAGGGCAATCCAACCCGCCTTCTCCCACAGCAACCGGCCCCAACCCAGTTGCTCGTGCCGCCGTAGCGGAAAGTAATCCATCGCCAGCATGACAAACGGAAAGAATACCGCCATCGGTTTGCACAGCAGCGCCGCCACATACAACCCCCACACCATCCACCGACGCCCGCCGGCGGCGTACGCCCACAGGCTGCCGATTCCGAACGTCGTGCACAGCAGTTGCGTCCGCCCAGACATCCACGCCACCGACTCCACTTGCAACGGATGAATCGCAAACACCGCCGCAACCCACAAGGCCACCGTCAACCGCTCGCCAGCGGTCAAAGCTGTCGCGCCCAGGAGCGTCCACAGGAAGCCGAACACTAGCGCCGCATTGAGCGCATGCAGGACGACGCTGGTCGCGTGGTGACCTACTGCATTCGTTCCCCAAATCTGGTAGTCCAGAACATGGGACAATCGCGGCAGCGGGTGATAGTACGGAGCCGTGGTTGTAAACGCCCATTTGACAGAGTTCCACGTCAGCCCGTGCACCCGCACCGATTGCTGCAAGTACTCCACATCGTCTCCTGCCAGGAACTCGCCGCGAACGCTCGGCCAAAACAGCCAGATGGTGGCCGCAACAATCGCCAGCGCCACTCCAACCAACTTTGTGCGGCTGACATTCATGCGAATGAGAAACATCCCGTTTCCCCACGAATCCAATCACACGTCCCGCCCACACGCAATCGAGAACACGTCCGGCGTTTGGACTTGCCCAATCGCGCGCCGTCAGGAAAGAGGACATTGGGGCCGTGTGAATGCGTGGGAGGGAAGCGGCCAGCCTTGCGGTGCAAGCTCGCGAGAGTCACTGACCTGCCTGCAGTCGTGTGAGCGCGTTTTTCGCCGGGGCAAAATCCGGCCGGAGCTTCAGCGCCTGCTCGTAGTGCGCGATGGCCTCCAGCCGGCGGCCCAGCTTTTCCAATGCGGCCCCCCAGTTGTAGTGTGCCTCCGCGAAATCGGGCTTAATTCGCACCGCCTGCTCCCAATGGCTGATCGCCTCCTGTGCCCGGTCCAGCAGGACCAACGCGACCCCCAGATTGTAGTGGACTTCGGCGTAATCCGGTTTGATCCGTAGCGCCTGTTCATACTGCCCGATGGCATCGTTGACTTTTCCCTCCTTCAACAAGACATTTCCCAGATTGGAGTGCGCCTCGGCGTTATCGGGGTTGATCCGCAAGGCTTGCTTGTAGTGGGCGATGCCTTCTTCGATCTTCCCCGTTTGCACCAGAACGTTCCCCAGATTGTTGTGCGCCTCGACGGAATCGGGGTTGATCCGCAGCGCCTGTTCATAATTCCCGATGGCATTGCTGACCTTCCCCTCTTGCAAGAAGACATTTCCCAGATGGAAGTATGCATCGGCGTAATCGGGATCGATTCGCAGCGCCTGTTGGCACAGCCCCATGGCCTCCGGCATCTTGCCCAGTTCCTGCAGGGAAGCTCCGGCACAAACGTACACGTCGGCGCAACGCTCGACGCTCGCGAACAGGTTAAACCCTACCGAGAAGCCCAAGAGCAGGCCCCATCCCCAGCGTGCCGCACGCCGCCAGTCCGGCCGGTCGGCCAGTGCCTGCTCCAAAACCAGTATGCCAATCACCGCCAGCAACACCAGCGCGGGAAGGATTTCCGTCTCAAAACGATCGGCTGTGTAATAGTACAGGTCCGTGATCAATACGCAAACGCCCCAAAACACTGCGGTCACCGCAATGAACCCGTGAAGCAGGGAGCGCGATTTCCCTGTCCGTCCGCGCCACGCCAGCGGCAGAGCCAATGCCAGCCATACCACAGGAATGTCGCTCAAGATCCCAAAGGCATGCTCTACCACCCCATGCCCCGCCGGTCGGTGTGGCACGACGATGTCACGCACAAAGGGGAAATGGTGGCGCCACCGAACCGGTTCGAGGAAATACACCCGGAAATTGAACCAAAGGTATCGCAAACTGAAAAACTGCTGTGTCGTCTGCCGGTCCGCGAGCAACTGATAGTGAAGGCCGAAGTCGAACGGGCTATCGAACCGCCGTGCGTTGTAGAACATCAGCCCCAACCCGATCAGGGTGATGGGCACGGTCGCCGCCAGCAGCAGCGGCCAAACCCTCCGCCGTTCCCGCCACTCCTGCACCACTGGCGCCAGCAGGATGATCGCGCCAAACACCAATGTGGGCCGCGCCCCCACTGCCAGCCCGTACGCGACACTCCCTGCCACCAGCCACAGCCGTCTTCGATCCGGCTGGTGCAAAGCGGCATAGATCGCCCCGAGCGCCAGCATCGTCAGCATGTACGCGCAACTGATGGCGACCTCGTAAACCGCGGATCGCGGCAACAGCATCAGCACGCCCGTCGCCAGTCCCAGCGCCAGTGTGCCTGCCGCGACGACCCATATGCTCACGTCGGGAAAATACCGCCGCCTCAGCGCGCAGAGCATAACCACGCTGCCCAGAAAACCCAGCGTACAAAAGATCACGACGGCTTGTCCGTCATAAAGGTACTCGCCGGTCAGCGCGACGAACGGCCAAAATAACAGCAAGGCGGGCGTGACCCCAAAGTACAAGTACAGTTTGCCCTGGTAATAGCTCAGGTCGTACAGCCCATACTTCGCCGTTCGATACGGAGCATTGGCGGTTGGATCATAGGGGTCCGCAAGTTGCGCGAGTCCGGCCGGCACGTCCATCTTCAAGTTGAGCTGGCCGGCCTGAAAACCCTCCACCAATCGATTGTAGTACGCGTCGGCAGCCTGTTGGTCCGGCGTGGCCATGAAGCCGGAATAGGCCGCATACGCATAGACCCCAACGACCAAGACACACACGGCGGCCAATACTCTCCACTCGTTCTTCATCGCGCTGGCGGTCCCTTCTGGTTCGGGTGCGGCAACTTTCCCTTCTTGTAACAGGCGAAGTGGAGTCGGGCAAGATTTCGCAGGAACTTTCAACGGAACCACGCGGCGCCGCCCACACGCAATCGAGAACACTCCCTGTGTTTCGGCTCGCGCAACTGCGCGCCGCCACGAAATGAGGACATTGGGGCCGTGCGAGCGTGGGGGAGGAAGCGGCCAGCCTTGCGGTGCAAGCTCGTGGGACTTATTGACCTGCCTGCAGTCGTGTCAGCGCGTTTCTTGCCGGGACATAGTCCGGACGGAGTTTCAGCGCCTGCTCGTAGTGCGCGATGGCCTCCGGCACACGTCCCTGTCCCTGCAGAGCTTTTCCGAGGTTCATGTGCGCCTCCACGTCGTCGGGCTTGAGTTTCAGCGCCTGCTCCCAATGCTTCATCGCCTCGGGCAGTTTACCTGCTTGTGCCAATGCGATCCCCAGATTGTCGTGCGCCTCGGCACTATCGGGATTGAGCCGCAACGCTTCCTCGTAGCGACCAATCGCTTCCGGCACCCGGCCCTGCATGAGCAGGGCGCTCCCCAGGCTCATGTGCGCCTCGGCACTATCGGGATTGAGCCGCAACGCTTCCTCGTAATGCGCCATCGCATCCCGCCCCTTGCCCTGTGTCAACAAAGCGTTTCCAAGATTAATGTGCGCCTCGGCCCAATCGGGCTTGAGCCGCAGCGCCTCCTGGTAATGTCGGATGGCGTCGTCGGGCTTGCCCACCTTGGCCAGCGCCACCCCCAAATTGACGTGCGCCTCGGCGTAATCGGGATTGAGTCGTAGCGCCTCCTCGTACTCCCGGATTGCGTCCGGCAGCCGTCCCAACGCTGCCAGCACTAATCCGAGATTGTTATGCGACAGGCACAGTTGCGGCACGAGTTCGACATCCCGTTGTGCGTATTCGAGCGCCTCACGGGCCCGACCCTGACCCAATAGCCCTAGCGCGAGCAATCGATTGGCAATATCCGAGTCCGGAAACTGCACCAACACGGCTCGCCACAGCGTTTCGTCCTCGTGCCAAATGGGTATCAGACGGCGGGTCAGCAATCCGAATACGCACAGTTCGCACGTCAGCAGACCGACAAGGCCAACCCGCACAACGGTCGCCGAACGCCGCCATGCCCATACCACCGCTCCCCCCCCCAACAACAACAGCGGCAGCATCGCGAGATACGCGTACCGTAGCGCCACCGCCGGCGAATTCCTTTGCATCAGTCCGGACACGGGAAGCACCAGCATGACGTAGGCCACCCAACCCGCCGCCAGCGCCGGCGTGCGTCGTCTGTGGCGAACGCTCAGGACTGTGACAATCGCCACGCACAGCATCGACGCAAAGGCCAGCGGCTGCCCCAGCGCGATCCCCAAGCGCAGCGGATACCAAGGTGACAACCGCGCCGGCCATACCAGTTTCCACGGGTAAAACGCCAGGCTCAGGAACATTAAAAGCACGCGTTGGGACAGCGTAACCGTCTCCAACGGAAGCATCATACCTCCCTTCCGAGATTCGGTGATTATCGTAACGGCTGCCGCCAATACCCCCAGGACCATCAACACCGCCTTCTTACGCAGCAACCGGCCCCAGCCCAATTGCTCGTGCCGTCGCAGCGGAAAGTAATCCATCGCCAGCATGACAAACGGAAAGGATACCGCCGTCGGTTTGCACAACAGCGCCGCCACATACAACCCCCACACCACCCACCGGCGCCTGCGGGCGGCGTACGCCCACAGGCTGCCGATCCCGAACGTCGTGCACAGCAATTGCGTCCGCACCGACATCCATGCCACCGATTCCGCTTGGAGCGGATGCGTCGCGAACACCACCGCGACACCCAGAGCCATCGCGAGCCGCTCACCGGTCGTCAACGGCGCCGCACCCAGCAACGTCCACAGGAAACCGAACACGAGCGCCGCATTGAGCGCATGCAGGACGACGCTGGTCGCATGGCGTCCCGCCGCGTTCCGTCCCCAAATCTGGTAGTCGAGGGCGTAAGACAACCGCGGCAAGGGATGGTAGTACGGTTCGGTGGTCGTAAACGCCCATTTCACGGCCTCCCAAGTCAGGCCCTTCACGCGCACTTCCTGTTGCAGGTAGCCGTCATCATCCATGCCGGTGAGAAACCCGCCATGGACGCTCGGCCAAAACAGCCAGACAGTGACCGTAAAAATCACCAGAGCCATTCCAACCAACTTTGTCCGGCTGACAGTCATGCAAACGAATCCAATCACACGTCCCGTCCAAGGGCAATCGAGAACACGTCCTGCGTTTCAACTTGCGCAATCGCGCGCCGTCAGGAAAGAGGACATTGGGACCGTGTGAATGCGTGGGAGGAAATGGCCAGCCTTGCGGTGCAAGCTCGCGGGAGTCACTGACCTGCCTGCAGTCGTGTGAGCGCGTTTTTCGCCGGCGCAAAGTCCGGCCAGAGCTTCAGCGCCTGCTGGTAATGTTCGATGGCCTCCGGCCTGCGGCCCGCCTTCTCCAATGCGACCCCCAGGTTGTAGTGCGCCTCCGCGAAATCGGGATTAATTCGCACCGCCTGCTCCCAATGGCTGATCGCCTCCTGTGCCCGGCCCAGTCGGACCAACGCGAGACCCAGGTTGTAGTGCGCCTCGGCGTAATCGGGCCTGATCCGTAGCGCCTGCTCAAGCTGTCCGATGCTCTCCGCGAAACTGCCAGCCTTCGACAGGGCAATCCCGAGGCCGTAGTGCGCCTCGGCGTCATCGGGCTTGAGCCGTAGCGCCTGCTCGTCGTGGGCGATGGCTTCCGCAATCTTACCCGTTTGCGCGAAAGCGATCCCCAGGTTGTGGTGAGCGTCGGCGAAATCCGGCTCGATCCGCAGCGCCTGCTCGTACTGTCCGATGGCTTCCTGGGTCTTACCGATTCGCGACAGGGCAACCCCGAGATTATTGTGCGCCTTGGCGAAATCGGGCTTGATCCGTAGCGCCTGCTCGTACTGTCCAATGGCTTCCTGGATCTTGCCGATTTGCGACAGTGCAACCCCCAGGTTGCGGTGCGCCTCGGCGTAATCGGGCTTGATCCGTAGCGCCTGCTCGTACTGTCCGATGGCTTCCTGGAACTTGCCGATCTGCGACAGCGCAAACCCCAGGTTCTGGTGAGCGCGTGGGTTCTGTGGGCACTTGGCCACAGTATCGTCCCAAATGGCGATGTCTGAGATGTAGTCGCGGTTTCGTTGGATGGTCAGAACGGTCAGTGCAACCACCGCGAACCCGCAGGCCACCCATCCGAGAACGGAGCCGGATTGGTCGCCGAGAAGCCGTTTCCCGAGCACAAACGCGACGACCACCACCCCCGTCACGACGGTCGCCAGCGGCAAGTACATGCGATGTTCCGCAATCGGGTCTCCAATCGGTATGAAGCTGGAGGTTGGGGCCAGGATCAGGAAGAACCACACGCCGAGAAATCCCAGCGCCGGCTGGCGACTCCAAGCCCAGACAGTTCCCGCCAGCAAGGCCACCACAACGATCACATCCGGCAACACATCTCCTGACCCCGCCATTTCTTGCCAATGGTACCCCCAACCGTAGTCCAGGCATAACGGATGAGGCCAGAATGCGAGGCGCAGATAACGCAGAATCGCCACCGACTCCATCAGCGCATATTGGAGCGGTGGAACACCTCTGAACTCAAACCCGGCGGTGGCCTTCCATTCTATCGGCGCGTTCGCCAACAGTGGCGGGAGCAACAACCACGAGGCCGCCAAACCAGCGTACAGCCAGCCCCGCCGTTGCATAATGTCACGCCACGATTTCACCAGGAACGCGCGGTCGTACAGAAGCGTGACCAAGGGCGCTGTGACCATGACGGGTTTACAGGCCATTCCCAGCGCGCAACTGACCACGGCACCGATCTTCCACAGCTTTTCTCGCGACGCGCCGTCGCTGCGAATGACGCAGTACAGCGTCAACAAATAGAACAAGCTCATCAGCGACTCGCCGCGCTGGATCGTATAGGTCACACATTCCGTTTGCAGCGGATGCACCAACCAGATCAACGTGATCGCCACCGCCAGCGACGACGCGGCCCGGCCGAACGCGGGCCGCAGGGGTTCCGAAAGAAACGTTCGCCGCACCACTCCGTACAAGGTCAGCGCCACGAGAATGTGAACGACCACATTGAACAAGTGGTACCCCCATGGGTTGATCCCACCCAGCGCGTAGTTCACCGCCAAGGACAGATGCACGACAGGCCGCGAACTGTGGCTCAGGACATCCCTCGGCGGCCACAATCGACGAATGTGGGAATTCTCCGAGATGTGGAATACGTCGTCAAAAACGAACGGCCCAAAGAAGCTGTTGTGATAGGCCAGAAGCCCCGCGAAAACCACCGCCAACACGACGAATCTCTGGCTTTTCACAGCGGAAAAGACTACGCAACGGCGTCGTTCTTGGCGACCCAAATCTCGTCGATGCGGGAAAATCGATCACGTCGATACGGGCTCTGGTTCTTTGACGGGACAGCCACGCGATTTCACCCAAGCGGATACGGTGAATCGCCCCTCTGCGATCCCATCCCTCTTATCGACGGTCCCGCAGTCCCGTGAGAGCATCTTTGGCGGCAGTTAAATCCGGCCGGAGTTTCAAAGCCTGCTCGTATTGCTTGATGGCCTCCGGTATCCGGCCTTGTCCCTGCAGAGCCTTTCCGAGATTCATGTGCGCCTCAACGTCGTCGGGCTTGAGTTTCAGTGCCTCTTCCCAATGCTCCATCGCTTCGGGTAGTCTCCCGGCTTGTGCCAATGCGATCCCCAGGTTGTCATGCGCCTCGGCACTATCTGGCTTGATCCGCAAGGCTTCCTCGTACCGACGAATCGCTTCCGGTACCCGGCCCTGTACGAGCAGAGCGCTCCGCAGGCTCATGTGCGCCTCGGCACTATCGGGATTGAGCCGCAATGCTTCCTCGTAATTCGCCACCGCATCCCGCGCGTTGCCCTGTGTCAACAAAGCGTTTCCAAGATTAATGTGCACTTCGGCACTATCGGGCTTGAGCCGCACTGCCAGTTCATACTGCGCGATGGCCTCCTGGACATTGCCGCTGTCTCGCAGCGCATTTCCCCAGTTGACATGCGTCTCGCTATCATCGGGCTTGAGACGCAGGGCCTGCTGGAACTGCTTGACGGCGTCCTGAAGTCTACCCAATCGAGCCAGCACGCGGCCTAGAGTGTTATGCGCCATGTACAGTTGCGGCGTAATTTCGACTGCCCGTTGCGCATATTCCAGCGCCTCAGGGGCCCTCCCCCGTTCCAGCAACGTCGCGGCGAGTCCCCAATTGGCTTCCGACTCCGGAAGCTGCGCCACCACGGCCCGCCAGAACGATACGTCATCGTGCCAATCGGGTATCAGGCTGCGAGTGCGCAATCCGAAAACGCACAACGCGCACGCAAGAAAGCCGATAAACGCGACGTGTGCGACCGTCTTCGAACGCCGCCACGCCCATACGACCGCTCCGGCCGCAAGCAACAGCAGCGGCAGGATCGCCACGTAGGCATACCGCGACGCCACCGCGAGAGGACCTCTTTGCATCAGTCCGGACACTGGAAGCACTTGCACGACGTACGCACCCCAGCCCGCCGCCAGCGCCGGCAGTCGCCGTCGCTCCCGGACGGCCAGTACGGTGACGATACAGACGCACAGCACCGATAATAACACCCACACCCGGTCGAGTGAGAGACCCTCTCTCAGGGGATAGAACGGTGATAAACACGACGGCCACACCAGTTTCCACGGGTAAAACACCAGGCTCTGAAACATTAACTGCACGCGTTGGGGCAATGTTACCGTC
>JBKQMH010000019.1:0-19662 GCA_052146795.1 Verrucomicrobiia bacterium | reverse complement strand
TGATCGAGCAGCCCGTCGACGAGTTCCTCGATCTTGGGGTAGATCAGGGGTTCGCCGCCGCAGATGGAAACCATCGGCGCATTGCACTCGGTAGCCGAGCCGAGGCAGTCTTCCAGACTCATCATGTCCTTGAGATTGGTCGAGTACTCGCGGATACGACCGCAGCCCGTGCAGGTGAGATTGCAGGTGTGCAGCGGTTCCAACTGCAGCACGAGGGCGAACTTCCCGGTCTTCTTGACCTTGTTGGTGATAATGTGCCGGGCAATCTTCGCCGACAATGTAAACGGGAATCTCATAGCATGCGTCTCCTGGTTTTCGAATCCTACACTTCCGTTAAGTGCGCCAACGCGCGGAGTCGGGCCACCTTCCGTAGTATCCGCGGCTGTTTGAAGAACAACTGGATGACGCGCGACTTCTCGAGTTCACGCGGCACGGGCGGGAAGCCCTGCATCGTCTGGCGCGCATACATCCCCAGAGCCATCAACGGGAAATAGTTGCGATAGTAGTGATACCGCAAATAGAACACGCGCGGAAAACCGGTGCCGGTGAACAGCTCCTCGTCCCACGAGCCGTCAAGTTCCTGGTGGTTGATCAGGTACTTGATCCCACGGGCGACTTCGGGGCAATTCACTTCCCCGGCGGAAATCAACCCCATGATCGCCCACGCGGTTTGTGAGGCCGCGCTGCGGCCGATGCCTTTGAACTGTGGATCATCGTAGCTTCGCAGCGATTCACCCCAGCCGCCGTCGGCATTTTGCGAGGACTTCAACCAGGCGACGGACCGGCGGACATAGGGCAGGCGCATATCTTCACCAATCACCCGCAGACCGCGCAATACCTGCCACGTGCCATAAATGTAGTTCGCGCCCCAGCGGCCGAACCAGGAGCCGTCGGCGGACTGGTCGCGCTTGAGGAAGGCGACAGCCTTTTCGACGCAGTCGTCTTCCATCGTGAAACCGAAATGTCCCAAACACTCCAGGACGCGCGCGGTGATGTCCGATGTGCTCGGGTCGATCATCGCGTTGTGGTCGGCGAACGGTACCTGCGTGAAGAGCCACTTGTCGTTGTCTTTGTCGAAGCTGGCCCACCCACCGTCCTTGCCCTGCATGCCCAGCACCCAGCGGGTGCCGCGACGAATCGCCGCTGACTTCTCACGGTCGAATTCCGTGCGGACGCGGTTCAAAGCCATCAGCACCATCGCCGTGTCGTCCACGTCCGGGTAAAACTCGTTGTCGTACTCGAAAAACCATCCGCCCACCGGCTTGCTCGGCTCGGTATAGCGATGGCTTTCCGAGTGTTTCACGCGCCAGTCTCCCGGGCGGCGCACTTCTTTGTCCAGCAACCACCGCGATGCTGCCTCGAGAGCGGCATGATCGGCTGGCAATCCCGATTCGTGGAGCGCGTTGACGCTGATCGCCGTGTCCCAAACGGGAGAGAAGCACGGCTGCAACCGCAGGGTGTCGCCTTCTTCGATTTCGAGCTTCTCCATTTCGAGGATGCCGTGCGCTACGAGGTAGCTTTCGTTGCTGTACCCAAGGACGCGGAGCGCCATGACGTAGTTGGCCATGGCGGGGAAGATCGCGCCGAGACCGCCGGGGGTCCGTCCGTGCTCGATTACCCAGCGTTCGGCCTTCCGCATGGCAAATCGTCGCACAAACGGAACCGGGTGATGCCGGTGAACGAACTTCAGAAAATGGTCAACCACGAGGAAGAAATTGTGCCACGTGAATGTGTGCTGGTCCCGGGGGAGCCGGATATCAGCCTTCTCACGGCTTTCCACCCACAATTCGTCGACCTGCCACTCCCGCGGTAGCGGCTTGACGGGCTCCCGTGAGCGGATGATCGAAAGCGGTACCAGCATTGCCCGTGACCACGACGACATATTGTAGATACTGAAGCTGAACCACTTCGGAAGAAGAATCAGCTCGGGCGGAATGGCCGGGCACCCCCCCCATGGATACAGACCGATCATAGCCAGCGAAATTTTGGTGAAGGTATTGCAGCGTGTGACTCCGCCTGCCGCACGGATCGCTTCACGGGTCTTGGCCATGTGCGGAGCATGCACCGGGTCGCCCGCCATTTTCAGCGCGAGGTAGGCCTTCACGGAAGCGCTCAAGTCCATCGGGCCGTTCGGATAGATGGGCCATCCCCCTTCGTGGAGTACTTTGGATCGAATGTAGTTCGCAGCCTTGCGAATGATGACGGGGTCGAGGCGGTCAATAAAATGCAGGTAAATCAGGTACTCGGATTCGAGGATGGTGTCCCCCTCGAGTTCCGCGCACCAATGGCCGTCGGAAGCCTGTTGTCCCAAGAGCCAATCCTGCGCCCCGTCAATAGCGGCTTCCAAACCATCCGTTAATTGTAGACACGACTCCAGTTTTGCCTGAATCATGCTCCTGGCCACTTCCTCCTTAAACTTTTGACAGTAAGAACTATATAGCCATTACCTCGCGCTTGTAAAGCGGATTCACCGCTCCGTCTTCCGGGGGTTACCACCCCAGAAATCCACCAACTCATCGGCCAGTTTGTACCCAGCACGGCCATCGGCTATACTCCCAGACCAATCCGGGGGGAAAAGCGTTGAATACTGCGTTTGCGCAAACCTTTGGCACACAAGCACTGCCACGCCCCGATCCGATTCGCTCCGAATCAGCCGGCCGACCGATTGGATGACGCGGTTCATACCGGGATAGAGGTAGGCGAACTCGAACCCCTTTCCGTAATGTTCCTCGTAGAATTGACGCATGAGTTCTCGCTCGAAACTCACTTGGGGCAGGGCGGGACTGATGATGATGACGCCCGAAAGCGTTTCGCCCGGATAGTCCACTCCTTCCGAGAAAAGGCCGCCTTGGACTGCAAGGATCAGCTTCGGGGGTTGCGGTTCTTGGAGCGCCTCCAAGACCGTCAACCGCTGGTGCTCGGTCATCTTGGGTTCCTGAATGAGAACCTCCCACGGACCTTCGGGCACGTGTCCGGCCACCCCTCGCAGGAAATCGTAGCTGGGGAACAAGGCCATGTAGTTGCCGAGTCGGGCGGCAGCGGTTGTCGCGATGACATTGGCGATCCTGCCGTAGTGGGCCGCGCGGACGCGAAATGTGGTCGAAACGGTCGGCACGACAATAATCCGCCGGTTCTCCTTGGGGAAGGGGGACGGGAAGCTTGCCTGATCCGTCCGCTCGGCATCGAACCCGAGCATCTGGCGGTGGAAAGCCATCGGCTCCAGTGTCGCCGACATGGCAATCACGCTGTGAAACCCTTCCAGCCGTTGGGCCAATTGTCGGGACGGATCTTTGCACACGATTTTCAGAGCTTCGCCGCCTGTCATGTCATAGATGTACGAGAATTCCTCACCTTCCATCCCCAGCACGACGCAGAACTGGCCGAATGCCGAGAAAAACTCATCGACGGGGTCGTCCGGGATCGCCCGTCCGCTGGTCGTCTTGTCCAACAGGTAACGGACGGTCAGCCTGTTGAAAGCCGGCTTGAGGCTCTCGAAGAATTCCCGCGGCGAAGGAATCAGGTATTTGTCCTGGCCCACGTTGCTCTCGTCGAGTTGGGTGTATTCGTCGCCCTTGGTGCGAACTTGGCTGCGGAAAAAGTCCTCAATCTCCGCCAAAAACTTCCGCAATTCCTTCGCCAGCGACGGCTCGACGTGCCGTAGGTTGCCGCTCAAGTCGCGGACTTGCTGGCGCGGCAGGCTCGGCGAATAGTAATCCATCGCGCGCTGTACGAGGTTGTGCGCTTCGTCGATGACCAAAATAGCATTCGAGTAGTCGGCCTCGAGGAAGAACCGGCGGAAATATACCTGCGGATCGAAAACATAGTTGTAATCGCATACAATCACGTCGGTTAGTTCGGCCTCGACCAGCGCCAACTCGAACGGACACAGGCTCGTGCCGCGCCCCGCCTCCATCATCGCGTCGGGTGTAATGAGCCGCTCCGCCAGCAAGCGGTTTGCAACCCGCGTCGTCTCGAGTTTGACGCGGAAATCGCGCAGGTGCGGGCAAAACTCTTCCCGGCAAGCGTACACGTCGTTGATGCACATGCTCTCGCGTGCGCGAAAAAACACCGCGTTCGGATGCGCCGATTCGCGCAGTCCCATGCGCCGAAGCGTTTCCAGCACGATTTGTTGCTGGGTGTTCTTGGCGGTGACAAAAAACACCCGTTTATCATGCGCGAGGGCGTACTGCACCACGGGATAAAGGGCTCCGGTCGTCTTGCCAACTCCTGCGGGTGCGGAAACGAGCAGGTGCCGCCCTTCCTTCAACGCGTGCTCGACCGCCGCCATCATTTCATCCTGATGGGGTCGGACGCGGTCGTGCGGAAAGCGGAGCACGGTCGATTGGGTCCGTCGGTGTTCTTGCCTCCGCTCCTCTTCTTTCGCCTGGACAATCAGAGCGCGTACACGATCAGCGATCAGCCGCTCACAGTCGTCAAACGGACCCCGGATTTCGATTTCCTTCGTCGTACCATCCGCCACGTTGACAAACACGAGGCGGCCCAGTGCGGTCTTCCGTTCCTGTTCGACGAAGAAGCAATACAACCGCAGTTGCTCGGTATAGTGCGGGTAGGACTTCTCATCGAGGGCGGCAAACATCAGCGGCGGCACGACAACCGATTTGATCTCCTCGATCACGTGCCCCGACTCCGAGTCGGGGTCGAGTGGCATGTAGACGCCGTCGATGCGCCCTTGGATCGTCACTTCGAAATCGTCGACCGTCGTCTGGTAGCGCACCGCGATCTCTCTCGCATAGCCTTCATGCAATCCCGCCTGCATGCGCTGATGGGTCACATGCGCTTCACGCCCCATCGCCAGGCGCGTCCACATCCGCAGACCCGCCACCCGTCCCGCGCTCACCAGTGGCTCGGCAACGAGGTCGCCGACGCCCAACGAGATTTTCTTCTTCGCCAAATGAATTTTGACAGCCATCGCCGAAACAGAATACAGTAGTCAGGGATTTGTAGCCAGAATGAGACAACAACTTTTCGTCCTGTGGCGCCTTCTGCCGTTTGTGCTTTGTCTCCTGTCGGTTGCCGCTTCCGACCAACATTTGCCCACTTACGATGACTTTCGGCAGGTCGATCGGATGCGGCGCATGACCGGCCAGTTGCAGACCGCCGAACTGCTCAAGTTGACGCAGATCGATCGCGCGCCGGTCGAGCGCGTGGCGAAACAGGGAACCAACGATTACCAGCTCATCTGGGGCGCGGCGGAACTCATTGGCGATTGGCAGACCAAACGCGCCCTCTTCGAGTCGGCGCTGGCGGCCAGCGGCACAAACCTCAAGATCGCCCTGCGCTACGCGTGCGAGGCCGCGGTCAACCATGAACCCGCGACGGCGTTGCCGTTGCTGCACGCCGTTGAGAAGGGTGACACGGCCAATATCGTCCCGTGGTTTGTCGAACTGAATCTCCTGCTGGCCCAGAACAAAGGCATGGCGGACCTGAAAAGTGTGCCTTCGTGGGCAATCCGATTTCACGATTACGCCACCGAAGCGGCGCGGGCGCGGATTCATACACTCGAAGCCGCGGGATATTCGCCCTATTCCGCCCGAAGACTTGGCTTCATGCCCGACACGCCCGTGCTGGCAATGGCCCGCGATTGCGCGGACCGGCGGATCGACAAGGCCACGGTTCCGCTATTATTGACGGTCGCGCGCGCGATGCAGTACCGGCCGTTCTATCTGGTGACCGAATTGGTCGGGCAATCGTTGGAGCGGGCGGCCATCCAGGTCGATGAGGAGGGACAAACCAACTCCGCCACGATCGGGCCCAGTGCCGAGGTCTCGTTGCGCACCGTCGAACTCGAACGTCGCCGGGACGAGATCAAGGGCCTGCTCGCCGCTGTCGGGGACAAGGTCGTGGACGTCGCCACCGAATCGGAGATGGTCGAGTATTTCGACAACGTCCTCTCGCTCGGCGAAGAACTCGCCATGCGTCGCCTCGCCGAAGCCGTCCAAGGCGGTCATCCGCCGCCATGACAACGCCTGTGCGGTCGGGTCAGCGATGGTCTTCCGAAGGCGGGTTGGGCGCGGGTTGCCCGCCTTTGCGCCGGTGGACGGCCTGACGCAGCAGGTATTCAATCTGGCCGTTGACGCTGCGCAATTCGTCCTGCGCCCAGGCTTCCAGATCGGTCCAAAGCGCAGGATCGATGCGCAAGAGAAATGACTTGCGGTCCGCCATTTCCGCCAATCAGCTGTAGAGCGTGCCGGTGTTGACCACGGGATGCACTTCGGACTCACCGCATAGCACCACCATCAAGTTGCTGACCATGGAGGCCCGACGTTCATCGTCAAGTTGCACGACGTGTTTCTCTGCCAGTTCCTTCAACGCCATGTCCACCATGCTGACGGCGCCATGCACGATCTTCTGGCGAGCCGCGATGACGGCCTCGGCTTGCTGGCGGCGTAGCATCGCCTGCGCGATCTCCGGCGCGTAGGCCAGGTGGGTCAGGCGCGCCTCATCCACCGCCACCCCCGCTTTGCCAAGGCGCTCCTGCAATTCCTTACGCAAGGCCTGTGAGACTTCATCGACGCCACTGCGCAGCGTGATCTCGTTTTCTTCGCCGTGGTCGTACGCATACGCGCTGGCCAGATGCCGCAGTGCGGACTCGCTCTGGGTTTCAACGTACTTCTCGTAGTCATCGACGTCGAAGGCGGCTTGGGCCGTGTCGGCAACACGCCAGACCACCACGGCTCCAATCTCGATGGGATTCCCGCGCTTGTCGTTGACCTTCAATTTCTCGCCGTTCAGCGTGCGGGCGCGAAGCGAGATTTTATGCCGTGAAACTGTTTTCTGCGGCGGAGACGAAGCTGTTGTGCCCGTCTTGGCCGCCGCCAACTTTCTCAGCAATTCACCCGGTTGGGTCGTCAATCCGGATCCGCCGCGCCCGTTCGAGTAGAACGGATTGCCCCAATGGAACCCGGCCTCGCGGACGGTACCCCGGTAGGCACCGAAGAGAATCAACACTCGCGCCTCGTTCGGCTGCAATGTGAAGAACCCTGTCAGCAGGATAATGCTCACGGGAAGCAGTAGCAGCGCCGGGACGAAAAGCTTGAACAGAGGAGGCCCGTCGGTCTGGACACCGGCAACGATCGAGTAAACCAGCAGTGTGATGTTTCCTATCAAAAGCCCGATCAGCAAGGGCAGCATAACCCAGCCATTTTTTACACGAACGACACGTTCCAAGTTGACACTCACTTGACTCGCATTCATATCTGTCTCCCTTCTGTGTTGGTACTGACAGTATTGTTATGATATCAGACTGATACTAAATGTCAACACCTTTTTTCGTGGCAATTTCTGCGGAATCTGATGCGCTGACCAATGAACCTTTTCTCGCCCTCGCCATTCTACTGGGTGTAAATGCTGGTAGTGCCTGAACGCGAACAACTGCCCGTGGCCGACGCGCGGGCTGGCAACGCCGAAGCATGGAAGACGCTCTTCCGGCGCTACCGACTGCCGTTGTACGTCTATGTGTTTGAATTGCTACACGACAAACAGGCCAGCCTCGACTTGGTGCAGGAGGCCTTCATCAGCGCCTTCCGCCACATCGGTTCGCTGCGCGACGACGAGAAGTTCGGAGGTTGGCTGTTCAGCATCGCTCATCAAAAATGCATCCAGCAATGGCGACGACAGGACCGCGAAGCCGAGTTGCGAGGGGAATTGTTACCCGAGTTGGAAGACGGCGGACAGGATCCGTTGGACGTGTTGCTCCGCGAGGAACAGGAGGCCGAGTTTATGAAACTGCTGGGGAAACTCCCAGTGACGCAGCGGTCAGCGCTATTGTTGCATTTCATCGAAGGATTTTCATTGGAAGAAATCGCCCGCATTACCGGTACGCAGTTGGGAACCGTCAAATCCCGGCTCCATTACGCGAAGCGGGCGCTGAGAAAGTTGTGGGAGGAAGACGCATCATGATAGCGCCCCGTGAAATCCTGTTGAAACGACACCACTCAATCGAACCGAAGCTTGATCGGATGTGGCGGGACACGCTCCACCACGAACTCCACGAAGTCACGGACGCGACGGAGCGCGTCCCTCCAAGCGGCGTGGTACGGATACTTTGGCGCGAATTGGTCCTGCCGAGCCGGCGAATCTGGGCGGGCCTGGCCTGCGCGTGGGTCGTAATCGCCGTGTTGAACTTGGCTTCTTCCGAGCCGGCGATGGAAGTCGCCAGTCTGACAAAGCCGCCTTCGCACGAGGAGATGCGGGCGCTCATCGAACAGCGGCAGATGCTCGCACAGTTGATCGGGCCGATATCGGAACCCGCTTACACTCAGAAGCGCTCGTCACCGGGACCGCACAGCGAACGCGCCGCCAGAACCGCGGCAGCTTAACCCGGAGGCAGCGATGAACACTCCGAATCCAAGCCCGTCGAGAGCGAGCCGCTTTCTGAAGGCACAATTTAGTTGGCGTACAACGCGCCGCATTCTGCTCACCATCGCGGTGGTAGTCACCATAATCGCCTTGTTTTATGCGGAGGAAGACTTGCGCGGCAGCCGTGCCTGGGCTCAATATCGGCAACAGGCGGAAGCGCGCGGCGAACAGCTTGACTGGAAAGCGCTGATTCCCAAACCGGTTCCCGATGACCAGAACTTCGCGGCCACGCCGTTCATCGCATCATGGTTTGTCCGAAGCAATCATGCGTCTGTATTCAAAAGCTCTAGGTACTGGGGAAAGGACGACTACGGGCGAGCCATGGACGCGGTGTCGAGTTCGCAAGACAAGAAAGATGGAGGAAATCGGCACTTCACTGATCTCGCGGCTTGGCGGATGGCCTTTGACGCAATCCACGCCGGTAAATTGGGGCGTGGCCAGAGGATTGAAACCAGCCAACTCGATCTTGCGTCTCGCGCCAAGGCCGCTCCGGCAATTCTCGAAGCATTGAAAACGAACGCCGCGGTCTTCGCCGAACTCCGGGTCGCCAGCCAACGACCGTATTCCCGTTACCCGATCAATTACGACGTGTCGGATCCGGCGGAGATTCTGCTGCCCCACGACAACAGCATCAGGGCCATCTGCCGACGATTAGGACTTAAAGCTTGTGCCGAGCTTGCGGTTGGTCAAAGCGATGAAGCACTGGAGGATGTGAAGCTGTCATTCTCCGTGGCCGACTCGGTGAAGGGAGACCCGGCCCTGATTTCTTATCTCGTTCGGGTTGCCTGCCTCCACATTACAACCCAGGCAATCTGGGAAGGATTGGCCGAGCACGCATGGTCGGAATCCCAATTGCGCGAGTTGGAAGCGAAACTGCAATCTTACGATTTCGTGGCGGATTTGAAGCCAGCCTTCGATGCAGAGCGCTCGTGGGGCATCGGAATAATTGACTACATCAAGCACAGCGGGAAACTTGCCGAACTCAACGATTCGGGTAGTGGCGACGAATCAGCCTTTGACCGCCTCGCCAGAATTGTTCCGAGCGGGTGGTTCGACCGGGAACAGGTCAGTTATTACCGCTTGTTCACATCGGAAATGGAGGGAACGTTTGATCCCGCAGCCAGACGCGTCTTTCCAAGCCGGGCCAAATCCAGCGAGCGGGTGTTGGACCGCGAGTTTCACGGTCGCAACCCCTTTGATGTTATCTTCGTCCGTCATGAACTTCTGTCAGCAATGCTGCTACCCGCGTTGACCCGAGTTTCGGTCAAAGGCGCGACGGCCCAAGTTGCCACCGATCAAGCCGCGCTGGCTTGCGCGCTGGAACGATACCGGCTGGCCAACGGCCAGTTCCCCGAAAAGTTGGACGCACTCGTGCCGCAAGTCATCTCCAAACTGCCTCACGATGTGATTACTGGCGGCTCCTACAAATACCGGCGCACGAATGACGGTCAATTCGTCCTCTACTCCGTCGGCTGGAATGAAAAAGATGACGACGGCATCCCAGGCAAGACCTTGTTCGACGAGAACGAAGGCGACTGGGTCTGGCAGTACCCGGCTCAATCAACGCCCTGACGGGCACTTCACCCTCACCCGCTGTTTACGGTTGCCAGCCCGGCTCTCCGTCGCTATATTGCCCTCATTCAAGTGCGCGGACGTGGCGAAACTGGCAGACGCGCAGCCCTCAGAAGGCTGTGACCGCAAGGTCATGGAGGTTCAACTCCTCTCGTCCGCACCAAAGAATACTGTACCGGTACCATGAGCTTCAGGCATGCACTGTTGTCGATCGCGCTGGCCGCGCTTCTGCCGGCGCTGTCACCCGCCCAGGTACTGGACCAGATCAAAAAGCCGCTCGATTATTCCAAGCAGGCTGACGTCAATGGCAAGACCGTCACCTTTGGTGACCTGCACTTCGGCACCGTATCCCAATCGGCTCGCACGGGGTCAACGACGTCGCCGCTCTCGAAAGGCGATCTCCAACTGCACCGGATGGAGTTGAACGAGGTCAACCTCAAGTCGGTCGACATGTCCGCCGTTCCGGAGCCCGTGCTGCCGCAAGTGAACTTCTCGCCCAAGCGGGCCGCGGCAGACAAAGTAAACGATCAGGGCAGCCGGCAATCGGATCAGACCAGGCAAAAGGCGCCCATTACCGATCGCCAGATTCGCCCGCTCACTCCGGGCGGCGAAGAGGAACTGAAAAAACAGCTCAATGGCGTCCATCCGTGACTTGCGCGGATATGATATCATCCAGCGACTGAATTTATGATCGAGATTCTCAATCGTGCCGCGAAGATGTCGAGCGTGCGCCTCGCCTTTCCACTGTTTCTCGTCGCCCTAGCCGTCTCATGCGCAACGATGATTCATCCGCCACAGGACTTTCTCTCGTCGACGGACGAATCGTTGAATCAGTGGCTCGATACCACCGTGAACGTGGATTTGGCCGAGGTCCGAGTCATCCATTTGCCGCTGACGGACGCGTTCTCCGGGCTGCGGATCGCGATCACGCGAGCCGATGCGCCGGTGGAATCGCTCAAGGTCACCCTCCACGCCAGTGAGATCACCCGCCGTCAGGCGCTCTGGTTGCTCTCCCAGAAATACGAGTTGACGATGACCGCCCAGCAATTGCCGGGTCAACTGCCTTACATCGGCATCTCGAAGGACTAGGGCTCCAACAGCTCGCTTCAATCCCGTAAAACTCCGCGCTTCAAAACCACGTCCCCTGTGCTAGAATTCCCCCATGGAAATCCAGCGCCAACCCGTCAACTCCAGCGACATCGCCGGCATCGGCTACGACGCCGCCACCGAGACACTCGAAATCGAGTTCAAGGCCACGGGCGTCTACCGGTACTTCTCCGTGTCAAAGAACATCCACGACGAATTCGCGCGCACGCCCTCGCCCGGCAAATACTTCCTCCAGCACATCAAGGGCAAGTACGCGTGGGAAAAAATCGGCCGCGACTAAAACGCCCCTCACCTTAATCCTCTCGCTCAAGCGGGGAGAGGAGACAAAGTGCGTTTCCCTCTCCCTTCAAAAGGGAGAGGGTCAGGGTGAGGGTTGTTTCTTTATTTCACCTTCTCAAATCTCGCGGCCACCTCGTCCCAATTCACCACGTTCCACCACGCGTCGAGGTAGTTCTTCCGCAGGTTCTGGTATTTCAGGTAGTACGCGTGCTCCCACACGTCCACCCCGAGCACCGGCACGTCGCCTTCCATCAGCGGACTGTCCTGGTTCGCCGTCGAGTACGCCTTCAGCTTCTTGTCCTTCGTCACCACCAGCCACGACCACCCGCTCCCGAACCGCGTCATCCCGTTCCCCGTGATCGTCTCCTTCAACTTCCCAAACTCCCCGAACGTCCCCTTGATCGCGTCCGCCAACGCCCCCTTCGGCTCGCCACCGCCGCCCTTCTTCATGATCGTCCAAAACAGGCTGTGATTGTGGTGGCCGCCCCCGTTGTTCCGCACCCCCGCGCGGATGTCCTCGGGCACGGTGCTGATCCCGCGCAACAACTCGTCGAGGCTCTTCTTGTGCAACTCCGCGTGCTTATCCAACGCCGCATTCAGATTCGTCACGTACGCCTGGTGATGCTTCGTGTAATGAATCTCCATCGTCCGCGCGTCAATGTGCGGCTCCAACGCGTCATACGGATACGTCAGCTTCGGTAATTCATGCGCCATGATAAGACTCCTTTCGTAAGTTTGAGTTCAGTCCCCTGCGATAAGACTCTCGCCAACTGCCCCCATCGAAGCCCCACCCACCAACCCTGTCAACCGGCCCGAGGGCATCCGGCGTCTTCCGGATTGTAGGGCGCGATGCCTGTCGTTTAGGTATCGCGCCGCGCGCCGTGCCGTTTGCCAAATCTGTCGCCTCTCCCCTTCGTGTTCTTCGTGACTTCGTGGTGAAAACTCCCTTCCCATGGCCCATTTTGCAAAAAACCGACCCCGAAAGATGGGTTCGTTTTTGGCTTTCCAAAATGAATTTCCCACACCGGCTTGATCAAACTTGGCTTCGTTTTGCAAAATCGAGTCCTCGAGAAGCGACCACGTCGTGCCTGGGTCGCAATTACTTTTTTGCGGAAACCCGCCCAATGGCCGAATTTGTCAATCACGGAACCACCCGCGTGTCCGCCGTAGGCGGCTTGCCCGCCGGCTGGTGGCGCAAGCCGAGTTGGACGAGACGCCGCTCCGCTCCGTTGCGGCAACGTCCCTGCTTGTGGTGCAGGCCCGTTGTGGCTGCGCTTGCTAAGCGCGGTCCGGCCACCTCCTGGCTCCTGGCTACTGGCTACTGCGCCACATCCCTTATTTCAAAGCCGAGCCGCTGGGAGCGGCGAGACGCAACGCCGAAGGTTTACCCCGACTCCGAGGTCGGGGCGACCCGTAGGGCGAGCCGAGCGGGCGCGAGCGAGTGCAAAACAATCCGCTATATCAAAGATACTTCCCCGATCTTACCACATCCTCCACCCCGCGTCGAGCAAGAACTATCGCTCAAGGATAGACCAATTTATCCGGCATCTCGTGCCGCGTCTCCGCCATTGTAGCCGCAGGCTTCAGCCTGCGTTCTGGCACTTCGTCATTGTAGCCGCAGGCTTTCCTGCCCCGATTCCCGCATCGGGGAGCCTGCGTCCGGCCACTCCTTCTCCCACGCCGGTGTAGCGTCCGCTGTCCACAGCGGAATGTCCACGGATACACGCGCCCCTCATCTGTCCCATTCGTCCCATCGGTCCTATTCCGGGCTGCTTCCTCGCCCCTTGGGGGAGAGGATTGAGGTGAGGGGTACGTCCGTCGACCTCGACCTCGACTCCCCTGTCCGCCATCTCGTCCGCCGACCTGTCCGCCATAGCTTTAGCGCCGGCGGAAGCCTCAGCGAAGGCGGATTGTCGAGGGGTCTCTGTCGTTTCCTGCCTGTGGCCGCCTCGTTTCCCACCCTCCCACCGCACCGTTTACACGCCCAAATTCATGCCCTATAATGATCCCACGTGAGTCCAAACTGAACCCAAGTACACAATGAGCATCGCGAGCATTCTGACGGAACCGATGAGGGAAGCGATAGCGCGCTCCGGCTACCTTATGGAGCAACGACTTGTCCCTATCATCGAACAGCATGGATTCAAGGCAACTCCGAATGAACGTTTTCGTGACCCCGATTCGGGCGAGCTTCGAGAAATCGACGTGTTTGCCATTTCCGGGGAAAGAATCCGGGACTCCGACCATGATTTTGTTTTTCCGATACTGCTTGTAGCTTGCAAGAATCTGCAATGTCCGCTCGTCTTCTTCACGCAACAGGAGGTCAAGCTACGTTGGTTTCTCGGGGAAGTGGAGATGTCTGGGCTGCCGCTCCAAGTTCGAGGCCGTGGGGGTAAAGTCGAGGCTATTGCCGAATCCTTGGGGGTTGAAGAATTCCATCACTATTATCGGTCAGGCCGAATCGCGAGCCAGTTTTGCGCCGTGTATGAGAACAAAAAGGCGAACCCGCCAGTATTCGAGGCAGGGCATACGATCGGGGGTCGCATCGAACTTTTCAAAGACTTCGATGGCCTGGCTAAGGCGGTCCTGTCAGAAAAGCGCGAGCACGGGGATTCCTTCTATCTCGACCGCACACGCGAATCTCTCAACCTCCAAATCTACTACCCCGTTTTCCTGACCGCCGGAACCTTGGTGGAGTGCCACATGGGCAAGGGTAAGCCGCGGTACCGCCAAGTACATCGGGTGGGGTTTCTTTACAGGACCAGTATTGGAAACAAGAAACGCGACATTCGCATTGACGTCGTTGACGAAATTGGTTTGAAGCCGCTACTGCGTGTGATCGAGCAGGAAACAAGCGAGATAGCGGGCCGCATTCGTCGTAAGGAGAAGGTCGTGACTCAAAGTCTGGACTGGATCACCAAACGGCTTCGCCGCTGGAAACCCGAGCGCCAAAAGGCATACGTAGCTGGTGAGCTTCTCGACTGAAGAATCATGCACAACGACCGCAGATTGATCGGAGAGGATCCCCATGAAATCGCTGTGTTCGAGCTTCGCGATCACAGTCCCGTAGTCTCGCCCCGGCCGCATACAAAGAACGAGCCCCGCAACTCTGCGGGGCTCATCCCGATAGCGGACACGAACAACGGGTCTGGACGCTAATCTTTTTGGTAGAGGTCGGCATCTATGGTTGCACTTTTGGTTACAGTTTTGCCCTTTGCTTCAACTTGATACTTATACTTCATGGTGGTTGTTCCAAGCAGGGTGTAACCCGCAGGGGCCGCAGTCCCAGTCGGCAGAGTTAGATACGCACTTTGGGGCACTGCAGAACCCGCAGATGCTGTCCCGAGTTGCCCGTGGCTGTCCACGACGACCACCGCACCGCCCGACACACTGACTCCGCTAATCCCCGCGATAAACGTATTCGTGTGGACGCCTTGTGTGCCGATACGGATGACAGCGTCGTCGTTGGTGCCCCCCATGTTGCCGATATCAATGTTGTTGTCGCCCGTGGTGAGATTGAAACCGGCGCCATATCCTAATGCGATGTTGGTGTTGCCGGTCGTGTTGTCATAGAGCGCTTGGTAGCCGTTGGCCGTGTTTGCGTAGCCGCTCGTGTTGTCATTGAGCGCTTGGTAGCCGTTGGCCGTGTTGTAGTTGCCGTTCGTGTTGGAATAGAGCGCATTGGCGCCGTTGGCCGTGTTGTATTTGCCGCTCGTGTTGTTATAGAGCGCGTAGGCGCCGTTGGCGGTGTTCCAGGTGGCGTACGTGATGCTCGAGAGCGCCAAGAAGCCGTTGGCCGTGTTGTACCAGCCGCTCGTGATGAGCTCGAGCGCGCCGTCACCGATGCCCGTGTTGTAGGAACCGGTCAACGTGCCGTTGCCGGCGCCCAGCCCAAACTCATTGTCAACTTGCGCGCTGGCCGCGTAGGCCAGTGCCATAACTGCCGTGATGACCAAAACTGTGGTCTTCATCTGCTGATTCTCCTTTCGGTGCGTATACGGGTTGCCGGAGCGTGGTGTTGAACCGCTTTCCGATGCAACTCGCATGATTGGTTTGACCGCCTCTGTTTCTGACACTCCGAAGGCAGGTGCAAACGCGACACCAACGCTTTCGGTTCCATAAGGGCGGGGTACTGGCGGGCGGCTTGGCTACGTCCTCCTCGCACTTAGTGAAATGTTTCACTAGCGCAACACGGTGTCAACACGAATCTGCACCCTAACCGGCACCCATAGTCTGTTGGCGTGCAGGGAATCGGCGTCAGGGACCGCCATTGCAACATTTCTTAACGGCCTCACCGCCCTCCGCCGTACCCCCGCCACCGCCTCGGCATGATAGGTGCCACTGACACCTATCATCCACTCCGCCGCGTCGCCGTCACACCCCCCGCTTTCGCCGACCGCGCCAAATATCGGTGGTCGTAGTCGAAAAACCCGGCTACACTTCGCTCGTGTGTTGACGGAAAGGCCACATGGGACGTGACGGTAGACTGCCGAAGGACATTCTCTCTCTCGTGTCCGCGCATCTTCAGCGGGACGAGAGAATCCTCTTCGTTCAAGCCAGCGACTTGACGCTCGATCGGCGGTTCGGCCCGTGCCACATGGTGATTACCGACGCCCGAATCGCCGTCTTTGACGGAGACAAGCTCGCCTTGACGCTCGAACTCACGCGGATCAAGAAAATCAAAGTGGACGAACTCTTCGGTAGTGCCCGGCTGGTGGCGGAGACGTCGGAGGGAGATCGCCACCTCATCTATTACAGCAAGGCGTACGTGCCGCAATTCGCGGGCCTGTGCCGCGTCGTCAGCGATCTGCTGGAGGGACGGCAGCCCGTGACGCCCGAGGAAGTCGAACCGGCTTACTGCCCGAAGTGCCAGGCCCCATTGCCCGAGCGCGGAGCGAACTGCTCATTGTGCGTGCAGCGCTTCCGAACTTTCAAACGACTACTCGGCCTGCTGAAACCGTACCGCGGCAAAGCGATCGCCTTGATGATCGCCACCATCGCCACCGTGGGGTCGCAAATGGGACCGCCCTACATCACCAAAATGATCGTGGACGATGTGATCAAGAGCCACAACTACTCTCACTTGAGCCTCTGGATCGGGGCCATGCTGGGCTGCGGCATCCTGTTGCTCGCGGCACGGCTGGTCAGCGGCAGTCTGACATCATGGCTCGGCGCGCGGCTGGTGGCGGATTTGCGGTCGCAGTTGCACGCGGCGCTGCAGCGGCTGCAGATGAGTTACTACCAGCGACGGGAAGCCGGCGAACTCGTTGGCCGCGTGATGAGCGACACGGGCGAGTTGCAGCACTTCCTGATCGATGGTCTGCCGTACTTCCTGGTGAATTCCATCTCGTTCATCGCTATCGCCTGCATTCTGATCTCCCTGGACGCAAAACTGGCACTGTTGGTGTTCTTGCCGGTGCCGTTTCTGGTGGGCGGCGGCGGCTGGTTCTGGCGGCGGCTGATTCCGCTGTTTCACAAGCACGGCGTCCGCATCGGGGCACTTCACTCCATCGTCAATGAAACCATTTTCGGAATCAAAGTTGTCAAGGCGTTCGCGCAGGAGGAGAGCCGCACCGGGAAGTTCGATGTGACGAACGAAGCCCTGACCGGCACGCGCTTCAACATCGAACGGACGTTCATCGGTTTCTCCGAGACGATGTTCTGGATCATGACGGTGGGTGTGACGGCAGTGTGGTTCTTCGCGGCGCGGCGCATCAGCCGTGGCGACCCGACATTTACGCTGGGCGATCTGCTGGCGTTTGTGGGGTACATCTGGCTTTTCTACGGCCCGCTGCAGTGGTTTACGGCGGTAATGAACTGGATGACCCACGCCTTCTCGGGCGCGGAACGCATCTTCTCCGTGCTCGACTCGACCCCGGAGGTGTACGACGCACCGAACGCGATTTCGGTCCCCAACATCCGCGGCGCCATCAGCTTCCAGGAAGTGCGCTTCAGCTACGACCGTGGCAAGGAAGTGATCAAGGGGATCTCGTTTGACGTGGCGGCGGGGGAAATGATCGGATTGGTTGGCAAATCGGGCGCAGGCAAAAGTACCGTCATCAATCTCATTTGTCGGTTTTACGACGTGGACTCCGGGCAGATCACCATCGACGGTCACCCGATTCGCAAAATCAAACTGGCGCAAATGCGCAAGCAGATCGGCATCGTTCCCCAGGATCCGTTCCTGTTCAATGCCAGCGTCCTGGAGAACATCCGCTACGGCTGGCCCGACGCGAGTTTTCAGGACGTTGTCCGTGCGGCCCGCGCCGCCAACGCCCACGAGTTCATTCTCGATAAGGAAGATGGCTATGACACCGTGATTGGCGAGAAGGGGACGATGCTGTCCGGAGGCGAAAAACAGCGCCTGGCCATCGCCCGCGCCATTCTGCACGACCCGCCCATCTTGATCCTCGATGAGGCGACCTCGTCGGTGGACAGCGAGACGGAAAAGGCCATCCAGCAGGCCATCAGCCACCTCATCCGCGGGCGCACCACCATCGCCATTGCGCATCGCCTGGCCACCTTGCGAAACGCCAACCATCTGATCGTCATGGATGAAGGTCGGATTATCGAGCAGGGTACGCATGACGAGTTGCTGGCACGGGATGGCAATTACGCCAAGCTCGTTCGCACGCAGATGGAGATTAACCGGATGCGTACCGAAGCGCAGGTATGGAGCGAATAAAATGAGCGTCGAGCCCACGGGAACCATCAAGCTGTTCCGCAAACTGGATCAGACCTTTCTGCTGACGGGCAGCGAGGCCGATGCCCGACCGGTGAAACTGGTTTGGGCCAGGCCGGTCAGCGGTCAGGGCCAGGAGGTTTCCCTGCTCGACGACAAGAAGAAGGAAGTCCTGATGTTGCTCAGTTTGGACGCGCTGGACCCCGCTTCCCGCAAGATCGCAGAAGACGAACTCGGCCGGCGCTACTTGATGCCGCGGATCGTCCGCGTGTTGCGCACCCACGCTCACGTCGGAACGCGGTACTGGCAGGTCGAGACGGATCATGGCCCGCGCCACTTCGTTGTCAGAAATCCCAATCGCGACGTCGTTTGGGTCACCAACGACCGCGTGGTCCTCCGCGACCCACTCGGTAACCGTTTTGAGATCCCTTCCCTCATCGCCCTCGACACCGCTTCGCGTACCGAAGTCGACAAAGTGATCTAGCCAGCCCGCTGCGCAGGCAGGACGCCTTGGCAACGCATGAAAGTTTTCAATTTAGGGCTCAACTCTTGACTCTTGACACACCCGCAGTGCGGACGGACTCATTCCACCGCCGCCTCGACACGATAGCTGTCACTGACACCTATCATCCACTCCGCCGCCGCATTCCCTCACGGTGACACTAAGAGTCTCTCGAGTTTGATGGCGTGCGCGAAATCCGCATCCGCTCCCGCCTGGTCCCCCTTGGCCTTCTTGGCGTCGCCACGGTTCGTGTAAGCGGGGATGAGATTGGGGTTGAGTTCAATGGCCTTGGAGTAGTCGGCAATGGCCCCGTCCGGATCGTGCTTGGCATACTTGACACCGCCACGATTGTTGTAGGCTTCGGCGTCTCGTGGATTGAGTTCAATGGCCTTCGTGTAGTCCGCCATGGCCCCATCCAGATCGCCCTTGTCCGTCTTGACCCCGCCCCGGTTGAGGTAGGCATCGGCGTATTTTGGGTCGAGTTCGATGGCCCGATTGCAATCGGCCATGGCACCGTCCAGATCGCCCTTTTTCCCTCTAGCAAGGCCACGGATGGAGTAGGCGACAGCGGATTTTGGGTTGAGTTCAATCGCCTTCGTCAGGTCAGCGACAGCCCCGTCCAGATCGCCCTTCTTGCCTTTGGCAACCCCGCGGTTGACAAAATCCTCCGCGGTCTGTTGACCGAATGCGGCACCCGCCAAGGTCAGACCAAAGAGGAGAGCCAGCAGACTCAGGAAGGTTGGGCGGAACTTGGCTGACATGACATTCCTTTCGTTGGTCACCGATATGACCCACCCCGACGGACGTTCTGACGTTGGGCGAATTCTACCCCTCCGAGAAATCCGGACAAGCAGAATCAACCGCTTTCCAAGCCTGCGGAGTTGACTCCCGACACCCACGCCCGACCACCACCACTCGCGCCTTCCGTCCCGCCACCGCCGGCTTGCCTTTTGTCCCGACGTGGCGCAACTTTGGAGCGTTGGGCGAGGGAAAGGAGTTATGACATGAAAGCATCTGTTCATTGTCTCGCGTTGGCTTGCATGCTTCCACTCCCGCTCCTATTTGCTGGCTGCGCGACCACCGCGAAGGACGCCACCGCGTCCGTCTCCTGCCGCGACCCGCGGTTGAAGATCTTCGCAGC
>JBKQMH010000018.1:0-46473 GCA_052146795.1 Verrucomicrobiia bacterium | reverse complement strand
TTGCGGTTGAGCGCACGTCTCGCTATTGTCATTGCGGTATGTGTGGCCGATACACCCTAACCGCAGACATGAAGAAAGTTGCTGACCGATTCGGCGCACCGATGCCGCTGGATGAATGGGCAACGCGAGTACCGCCACGCTACAACATCGCCCCAACGCAAGCGGTGATTGTGGTCGGTGACGACGGCAAGCGGTACATGAAACAGATGGTTTGGGGACTGATTCCATCATGGGCAAAAGATCCCGGTATCGGCAACCGGATGATAAATGCCCGCGTCGAGACGTTGGCAGAGAAGCCCGCCTTCCGCGCCGCGTTGAAGAAACGCCGCTGCATCATTCCGGCGGACGGGTTTTACGAGTGGCAGAAACTCGGCAAGGTGAAGCAGCCGGTGCGAATTGTGTTGAAGTCACGAGAGCCGTTCGGGTTCGCGGGCCTGTGGGAGCATTGGAAGTCGCCAGAGGGTGAGGAAGTGCTGAGTTGCACCATTGTTACCACGGAAGCCAACGCACTATTGAAATCCGTACACGAACGAATGCCGGTGATTTTGACGCCGGATGCTGAGGCGCTTTGGTTGGACGCGAAAACGCAAGAGCCTGAGAAGTTGCTGCCTCTGCTGAAACAGTATCCGGCTGACGAAATGGAGTTTTATCCGGTGTCGAGGGAAGTCAATTCGCCAGCCGTGGACAAACCAAGTAATATCGCGCCGATTAAGGAGAGCGTATAATGATGAGGATGAGGGCATGAACACCAAATCTAGTGGCCACAGTCATTCTATACCGGAAGCGAAAAGAGCCGACGCAATCAACGCATTGTTGCACGAATATGACGGGTTGGTGGCAGAAAACCAACTCGCCCTCGGTGGCACTGACACAAAACTGAGCATAGGTATGGGTACGGTCGCTGCCTTTGTAGGTGCAGGCATTTGGAAGTCGTCACCTGAGTTATTTTTGGTCGCCCCATTTATTCTTGTCGTTTTTTCCTTCTTCGTCGTAGCGCAAGTTTGGCAATCCGTCTTTGTCGGTGCACAACTTGCTGTTGTCGAGAAGAGAATAAACGAACTTATACACCCGGAGATCCTCACGTTTTTCAGCAGGACTGTGCCGAGAATCTGCGACGAAGTGCGGTATCGTCATCCGCTCACAGGACGGACTCACATATCGTTTTTCCCTTTCTACGGAACCGGGCTGTCACAACACTCATACTGGTCTGCGGTTTTTGCGTCTGGCGAGGCTTTCCGCAACTTCGATTCGTGGGGGTATGGGCAATGGTGTTATACGTGGCTTCGTTGAGCCTCTGTCTCGGTCTCTGTGTGCTATTGGCCGTCCGCACGGCAACTGAAAAGATGCGCCTGATTGAGTTCATTGAAGCACGCGATCAAGAGGAAAGACAGCCGATTTCCCCGGCGGCGAACGGCGCGACGTTGAAGGAAGGCGTATGACGCTGAAATGGGGGCCGCAGTTTCGCGTGGAGTTGACGCCGCGCCTTGAAGAATGGCTAGAGGATATCCGGTTGCAGCATCCGCACTACACCAACGAGCAAATTTTGTTTGCGGCGCTGGTATGCGGCTTGGACTTGTTGCGACGCGACGAAAGACTGGCGTGGCGACTCAGGAAGTGGTTTCCGCCCGTGACGACGGCTGACCGCCTTCCGTTCGTTGCCATTCGCATTTTGAGCGGAAAGATTTGCACGCATGTCCCGAAGCGACCGCCCCGCCTGTATCGCGGCATTTCGTTCGACGAAAGGTCCGGGCCGTGGTAGAGATCGTGACACGTTCCGTTGCCGGGTTGTGAGTGGGTATTCAGTTTCCAGCGTCCGGCCTAACAATTCCCTTAAGGAATCGCCCCAATTCAAACGCAACTCGAAAGGTTCTTTCTTTCAGATAGCGCGGCGAGCCAATTTGCACGATTCTTCGAACCTGTTGAGAAGTCCGCCAGCTCGTAAACATCCAGCACAAGTTTCTCAGGATAAACCGTGATTTGCTTCAACATGCACTGGCGAAGCCCAGAGTTTCCCTGTACAGGTGGTTATGGCACGCGCGTCGGGGTATTAGATGCTCGACATCCGCGTGGGGGAAGTGTAAGATGTAGGGAAGAAAAGGCTATGCCTAAGGGGAGTCCTATAAAGAGCGGGATTTGGCTCTTTGTCAGTGCACTGACAGGCATGTTGTGTGCGGCACTGGCACAGGGACAGAATCTGTTTGTAACGGAAAATCAATACGCCAATGTCGATGAATTCGCGGCGGACGGAACGGGCAGCACGATTCTCACGGAGTGGGGTCAACTTCAGGGACTGGCGTGCGATAGCGCGGGGGACCTGTTTGTGGCGGCTGGCCCCAGAATTCTTGAAATAGCACCGGGCGAAACAGGGACGTTTACTTTCTTTGCTCTTTTCGGGGTCGATAACCCTTATGGGCTCGCGTTTAATGGTGAAGGCAATCTGTTTAGTGCGAATTACTACAGTGGTAACATCTACGAATTCACTCCTAGCGGGACGCGCAGCACTTTTGCGTCGGGGTTGAATTACCCGGTTGGTCTGGCGTTTGACACGAATGGTGACCTGTTTGAGTCGGATGGTGGCAGCGGAAATATCTATGAGTTCAGGCCAAACGGAAGCAGGAGCACCTTCGCCTCGGGGCTGGATGTGCCTTGGGGGCTGGCTTTTAACAACGCGGGTATTTTGTTTGCAGCGGATGGGAGCGGGAGCATCTATGAGTTCGCGCCGAACGGGGCCCGGAGTACGTTCGCCTCGGGGTTCACTCGTCCTAATCAACTGGCGTTTAACAGTGCGGGTGATCTATTTGTGGCGGATGGGCTTTATGACGGCAACGGTTACGTGGCGGAAATCAGTCCGGAGGGAGTGCAAAGCACCTTCGTGTCGGGGTTGGGCAATCCGGTTGGGCTAGCGTTTCAACCTGTACCGGAACCTACGGCTTGGAGTATGGTTGCCATCGGAATGTTAGCGTTATTAGGCGTTTTGCGACAGGGTGGCCGCTCGGTTGACGCGCCTCGATATGTGAAATCGCAAGGTTCGCAAATCGTCTAAAGCGGGGACCCAATTTCCTCCGAGCCCATCTTGTTGAGAGTGGGTCACCGCGCCGCGGCCATTTACGAGATGACTAAATCAAAATCCTGGCAACCAACTGGCGCGCCGCGGACTCCAGAAGCCTCTCCGCCAACGCCATCGCCTCGTCCAATTTCATTCCCGGGTCCATTGTCGAAAGCGCCACCTCGATTCCTTCGCGACGCCAGACGTTTTCGGGAACCCGCACACTGCCGGCAATCACCGCCACATTCACACCGTATTTCCGAGCGCGCTTGGTGATGCCCGACAGAACTTTTCCGCGCAATGATTGTTCGTCGAAACGCCCTTCGCCCGTGATCACCCAATCCGCATCGGCAAGTTCGGCGTCCAACCCGATTACGTTCATCACCGTCTCGACGCCGGGCACGAGCTGCGCACCCAAAAATGCCACGGCTCCGGCAGCCAGGCCGCCCGCCGCACCTGCACCGGGGATATCGGCGATGTCCTTGCCAAGTTGTTCCTTCACCAACTTCGCCAAATGCCGCAAGCCGGCGTCGAGTTGTTCGACCACTTCTGGTGTCGCTCCTTTTTGCGGTCCGAAGACGCGGGCCGCGCCGCGCTCGCCGCAAAGTGGATTATCCACATCACAGAGCACTTCGATGACGGGCCATCGGAGATCTGACGGCGGCTCGATGCGCTCGATTTTCTCCAATTCTCCGCCGCCGAAACCGACCGGCCGGCCTTGCGCATCCAGAAACCGCCAGCCAAGCGCCATCGCGGCGCCCACGCCGCCATCGACCGTCGCGCTGCCGCCGACCCCCAGCAGAATCCGACGCGCCCCGTGCGCCACCGAATCGCCAATCAATTCACCGGTCCCCAATGTCGTGGTCCTCAATGGATCGCGCTGCCCAGGTTTCAAGAGCGCCAATCCGCTCGCATGCGCCATCTCCACCACGGCCATTCGTTCGCGCTCCAGCCAAAGATACGAGGCGTTGACACGGGTCCCCGGAATCGGGCCACTCACCTCGCGCGCGAGCCGTTGCCCCCCAAGCGCGGCATGGAGAACTTCGGCGGTTCCGTCGCCGCCGTCGGCCATGGGTTTCATAACGATGGTCACGCCGGGTTGGACGGAATCGATTGCGTCGCGGACGATCTCGCAGGCCCGGGGCGCGGTGAGGCTGCCTTTGAATTTGTCGAGCGCCACAACGATCTTCACGCCGGCACTATACGCTGGGGAAGTCCGTGGCGCACGCGCAGAGACCGCCGATCAGTGCGCGCGGCAACTGCATCGGCAGAGTCTTCGGTCTCTCCACAGTCCGTAGGCCATCATCAACGGCCCGGCAATGATCAACGTCTGCGCGAGAAACGGACCGAGATGGACGGACGCAAATCGTCCCGTGGCATTCAGCATCAGGCCCGTGATCACCAGAAAGAGCGGCACCGTGTCCCGATGATGGCGCAGGCTGAGAATGCAGCCGCCCAATCCAAACACCGCCGCCACGCTGAGCGCAATCACGTCCATCATCCGGCTCCAGTGGATCCAGGTCATCACCGGAAAGAAAATCAACACGATGGGCATCACCATGCAATGCACAGCACAAATGCTAGACGACCAAAACGCGAGCTGATCCAGTTTTACGTGGGTGTGATGCCCCACATGCTCGTGCCCGAGAGGCCGGAGCGGCGCTCGTATGGTTTCCGCCGTTGGAGCGATTTCGATTTTCGTGTCCGCGGTCATTGCCCGTCGATCTTGTCCACCGTGAGCACGTAGAGACTCACCGTATAACCATCCTGTTTGGTCTCGCCCACGCTGAATTTCCCGCGCACGCGGATGACATCGTTGAAGAACTTCGTCGTTTGTCCGGGCGGCATCCTCACTACGACGACGTGATTGACCGCCGGCGGCTGGCCGTAACAGCAACCCCAGAGCGATGGTACCAGGATAAACTCCGTGATGTTCTTCACCTCGCTTAACGGCATCATGAACCCGACCATCTCGATGTTCTGGCCGTTGAGCTTCTGGATGAAGTCGGGAATCGGGGTTTTGCCCTCGATATACGTCCAGCTTTTCAACGTGTCGAATTGCAGCCGCGTATACTTGGAATCCAATGGGTCAGCCGCGACGGCCGCCGCCGGGGCGCTGGCCATCGCGTTTTGCACCATGTTCAACTTCGCCATCTTCCGCTGCATCAGTTGTTGCTGGATGAAACTCGCCAGGCCCGGCAACAATACCAGGCCGAGTACGATCGCGCCCGTGCTGAACGTTTTCACCTGTTGTTTTGTTATCGCGATGCCCATAAACCGATGTTCCTAACTGGTCGGAGCCAGGTTCTTGGCCACGTCCGTGCGATACGCGCCAAATGCCGGCCCGAGTCCTGCCAGTGCTCCCAATATAACAGCTACTCCCAAAATATACCATTCCAGACGCTGAATGTGAAACGCCGGGATAACGAACCCGGACGCCTTGTACAGGGCCCCATTGGCCAGGCCGACAACCACATGCCCGCCCACAAGACCCGCCGCCGCGCCGAAGAGGCAGATAATCACGGCCTCCAACAGGACGATGGAGAAAATCGTCGCCCGTCTTGCTCCCAGCGCGCGCAAGATGGCGATTTCCCGCCTCCGTTCGCTCATCGAATTGTAGATCGACACGGCAATGGCAACGCCCGCCACAATCAAGATGAGGATCGCCTGGGCCAGCAGCAGTTTATCAATGTTGCCGACGATATCGAACAGCTTGCGGATTTCCGCCGCCGGAAATGCCGCCATCGCGTCCTCCCGATCGTTGAGCTCGCGATACAACCCGAACGCGGTAATCGGACTGCGCAGCTTCAACACGATGGAGGAGACCTGTCCGGGGTCCGGGTCATTGTCCTTTTCCTCCGGTTTTTCCGGCGCGGTTGGCCCGCGGAGTTCGTGTCCCTCGATGTGGTAGAAACTGTCGAGGTTGATATAAATGGCGCGGTCAACCGCCGTGTGCGTCGGCTTCAGAATGCCGACCACTTTCCACGGATTCTCGGTGTGCTCTATCGCCTCGGCCGACGGCTGGACGCCATGCGCCGCGATAAATTTCTGGCCGACCGCAAGGCTCGTTTGCTCCGCGACTGTCGAACCAACCACTGCTTCGAACGGGTGTTCCACAGGCGCGGGTTCGGGCGCCGGTTTGACCTCTTCGCCGCGTTCCTTCGCTTCGCGCTCGCGCGCCCGCTCCGCGGCTTCCTGAAACGCGCTCTTCAACGCATCCTCGTTGAAGTTGAAGATGCGCCCCGCCGCCAGTTCGGGCTTCCGGCCCGGCTCAAACTCGAAGTCTTTGAAGAATGCGTCGGTCGTGCCAACGATGCGAAAACCCTTGTAGTTGTCGCCGACCGAGAACGGCACGGCGAGTTTCACGCGCTTGTCGTCGCGCAGTTTCTCGAACAACTTCCACGATATGTTTCCGGGTGAAATGTCGAGGTTGTAGACCACGTTCAACACCAACTGCAGCGGGCTGCCCTTGGCGCCGACGACCATCTCGTAACCGAGCGTGCCCTGTTCGAAACGCTGTTGTACGCCCAGTTTGATCAGCAGGATCGCCACCGCCAGGGCCACTCCCAGCATTACCGAGGCGCCCGTCAACCATGTGGCCAGCGCGCGCTGCCGCATGTTCTTGATCACAATTTTCACCAGGTTCATTGCAGGTCCTCCAGGCGCACCACCTTCTCGAACTTGTCCATCACCTGCGGGTCGTGCGTGACCAGCAACAGCGTGTGTTTGCCGTCCGTGCAAACCCGGCGGAGTAATTCCAACACCGCCATCCCATTTTTCGAGTCGAGACTGCCGGTGGGTTCGTCAGCCAATACCAGCGGCGGTGCGTTGACCAACGCCCGCGCGATGGCCACGCGTTGCTGCTCGCCGACCGACAAAGCCCGCGGTTTGTGGTGGAGACGATGCTCCAGGCCGACGTTCTTCAACAATTGGACCGCCCGGTCCGCGCCGCCGTTGCTGCCGCCAAACATCTGCCCCAGCAACACGTTTTCCAAAGCGGTGAACCCCTGGAGCAGGTTGAACGATTGGAACACGTACCCGATGTTGGCCGCGCGGAAGCGGTCGCGCGCCGCTTCGCTGAGCTGCGTGGGATTCGTGCCGTTGACGAGGATCTCGCCTTCATCCGGCAACAGGATCCCCGCGATCAAATTTAACAGCGTGCTTTTGCCCGAGCCGCTCTCGCCAACCAGCGCGGTTTGTTCGCCCGCACCCAGCGCGAACTGTTTCACGCGGATGACTTCAATCGGATTGCCGTCTACTCCGCGAAAGCTCTTGCGCAGGCCGCGAAGCTCCAGAATGCTGTTCATTTTTCCTCCCCTGCCAGGTGCCAGAGGCTCTTGGATCGCCTGCGGCTCCACAACGACATTTGTTTTCATATGAATGATTACCAAAGTACGACATTTCCCGGCCGATACGACGGTCCGGATTTTCGACTCAATCGAACGAAACCAATGAAGCTATGCCAGGGCGGCAGGAGGGGCGCGACTCGGGGAAAACGAAAAGGTGGGACTGGAATGCGAAATCGCCTGAAACACCTGTAGCGGGTTTTCCAGGACAGGCGCGAAGATAACCGGCGCCACATTGGGAACATCGCTAACGGCATAGAGCTGCCACGCGCAGGCCGCGCAATTGTCCTGCCGGTGAGTGGGATCCCAGATCCGTTCGTGATGGTGGACGATGCCAAAAGCCATCACGACCATCACATAGAACTGGCAGACCACTACGGTGATTATCCGCGATTTCATCAGACAAACCGAATGTGACCGCAAAACCACGTAAAGTCAAGGTGTTGCACGAGCGCGCATTGTCAGGGGAACAGCCCGCGCACCTGTTTCGCCAAGGCGATGCGGCTGATGCCGAGCGCCAGTGCCGCGTCGCGCATGTACAGTTTGTTCTTTCGGGCCATCTGCAAGACCTGCTGGTACGCGGCTTCCAGTTGACGATACAACTTGTCGTTCACTTCCGCCTCGGTCCAGAAGAAACTCTGCAAATCCTGGACCCACTCGAAATAGCTGACGATCACGCCGCCCGCGTTGCAGAGCACGTCGGGGATGAGAAAGATATCGTCGCGCTGCCGCAGGACTTTGTCGGCTTCGACAGTCGTCGGCCCGTTCGCGGCTTCGGCCAGGACGCGGCAGCGAATCTTGCCGATGTTTTTCTCGGTGATTTGGCGTTCGAGCGCAGCCGGGACGAGCACATCGCATTCGAGTTGCAGCAATTCCTCGTTCGTGATGCGGCTGCCTTCCCCAAAACCTTCCAGGCTGCCGTCCCGCGCCGTGTGGTCGATGAGCTTGTTGACATCGAGGCCATTCGGGTTGTGGATGCCGCCGGTGAAATCGCTGACCCCGATGATTTTCGCGCCAAACCGATACAGTTGTTGGGCCGCGATGGAACCGACGTTGCCGAAACCCTGAACCACGACGCGCGTGCCTTCCGATTTCATGCTCAGATTGTCCAGCGCACGGTTCACGAGGTAGGCGACTCCGCGGCCGGTCGCTTCCTTGCGCCCGGCGGAACCGCCGAGGGACAGGGGTTTGCCGGTCACGATCTGGGGCACCGGGTTCCCCTCATGCATCGAGTACGTGTCCATCATCCAAGCCATGACCTGCTCGTTCGTGCCGAGATCGGGCGCCATCACATCGACATGCGGCCCGATGAACGGGATCATTTCCTGGGTGAATCGGCGGGTCATGCGCTCGAGTTCTCCGCGGCTCATCTTGCGCGGGTCACAGGTGACGCCGCCCTTGGCGCCACCGTAGGGCAATCCACACAACGAACATTTCCAACTCATCCACATCGCCAAAGCGGCGACTTCGCCGAGCGTCACGTCGGGGTGATAGCGCAGTCCGCCCTTGGTCGGGCCGACCGAGAGATGATGCTGGACGCGGTAGCCGGTGAACATCTCCGTGTGCCCGTCATCCATGCGCGTGGGGACCGACACGATGAAGGCGCGCTTGGGCATTTTGGTGCGGATCCGCTCGCTCTGGCCGATATCGAGGAAGTCAGCGACGCGATCGTATTGCTGGCAGGCCATGACATACGCGGGGGACTGCAGGAACTCATCAAGCATGATTCTCTCCTCTGTTCGATTTCGGCACGACCACTCGCAACGCGCGCGGCACCACCGAGAATGTCACGGGCGTGTCGCCGGCATCTTCTCCGTCCACCTCGAACGGGGTCGGACCGGTCGCGCGGCACACGAGGCTCTGCGTTTGAAAATATTTCACGTCGCCAAGGTCGATGTGCGCGCCACGCAGGATGCCCTGCCCGTAGCGCAACACGTCCCAATAACCCACTTTTTCAAACACGCAAATATCGAGCAGCCCGTCGTCCATGCGCGCCCTGGGGAAAAGCGTGAATCGCCCGCCGTAAAAGCGCCCGTTCCCGACAAGCACGGCCACCCCGCTGCCGAGTGGGTCGCTTCCGTTCACTGATATTTCGACTGCCGGATGGGATTTCGAAAGCGCCTTAATACCTGCCCAGACGTAACTGAGTGGGCCGATTGTTTTCTTCAGCTCCCAACTGGCGGTGCGGACCGCGTGGGCGTCGAAACCCACGCCCGCGAGCTGGACGAAATAGCGGGTCGAGCCATCGGCCCGAGCGCAGGCCAAATCGATCGTCCGTGTGTGCCCGCCCTGGATGACGGCCCACGCAGCGTCGAGCTTGCGGGGGATGCGAAGCTCGTGCGCGAAGACATTGACTGTGCCGAACGGCAACACGCCGAGCGCCACGCCGGAGGTGCCGATGCCGTTGATGACCTCGTTGATGGTGCCATCGCCGCCTGCGGCGACGATGATCTTGTATCCCTCCGTGACGGCGCGGGCCGCCAGCGATTGTGCTTCGCCGGCGCGTTGTGTCGGCGTCAGGGTGACCGACGGACTTGCCTTGGTTTCCAGAAATCGTTGAATTCGCCGCGATTTCTCGCCGCGCGCCGCCGGATTGAAAATAACGAACAGATTGTCCATGGTTGAAAAGCGCATCCATTGTAGGCGAGAATCCCGGGCAAGCCAAACACGAACTCGTGGAGACAGATGGTGAAGGCGATCAAAGTGATTCTGATTATCGTCGGCGTGGTGATGGCGCTGGCCATCATCCTGGTCGGCGCGGGGATCTATTTTACCAGTCGCTACCTGCAAACGCCGTCGTTCAAGGAGCAGGCGTTGCGGGCGGCCCACCAAGAATTGGGCGCCGACGTGCAGATCGATGATTTGAAGGTGTCGCTCTTCAGTGGCGTGGAGTTACGGGGAGTCACCATTGGGAACCCGCCCGGCTTTCCCGGCAATCTGGTCACGGCGAACGCATTTGTGTTGCGATACCGGCTCCTTCCGCTGTTGAGCCGTCGCGTGGAGATCGAAGAACTGTCGCTCGACAAGCCCGTGATCACTCTCTCGCAAAATGACAAGGGCGGGTGGAATTACGAAGAGATCGGCGCCCCGGTGGCCGAAACCAAAACAAATGCTGCGGTATCGACGCCGCCAGCACCTGCGACGACGAAAGCGGAAAGGTCCGTCCCCGTCGACATTGTGCTTTCCAAGCTCGCCATTACGCAAGGCGCCCTGTCCATGGTGAGCGACAGCAACAAGCCTCTCGTAAAGCTGGACGGAATCAGTTTTTCCTGTTCCGTGAGTCTGATCGGCAACAAACTCGCCGGCAGCGGCAAGGGGGGCATCGACAAAATTGATTTATCCGAGAAGCTGTTCGTGGAGAAAGTCGCCACACTGGTGCAACTGGAATCAGACCGTGTGGCGCTACAGTCGTTACGCGGCGAATTGGCCGGTGGCACGATTTCGGGTGAGGTGTCCGTCAACTTTGACACCGGCCTTGAATACACCGTGAGCGTGCAGTTGACGAACAGTGATGTAGCCCGGTTGTTGCAGGACGCGGGCGCAAAACAAGCCATCAGCGGAAAGCTCAACGTCACGACGTCGCTGGCGGGTACGGGTGGGGTGCCGACAATCATCGGCAACGGCCGCGTGGAGATTGACAACGGCAAGTTGATGGAGGTCCCGCTCTTGAACCTGTTGGCCAGCCTGCTACAGATAGACGCGTTGCGCGATGTGAGTTTCGACCAGTGTTTGGTGGAGTATTCGATCAGCAACAACGTGATGCAGACGCCGGTGGTCCGACTCACGTCACCGCAAGTGCAGATTGCCGGGAAGGGCTTCGTGTCGCTCGACAAATACACCTTGCACCACAATATGAGGCTCACCTTTGCCAAGGGGGCGCTCGACGGTGCGCTGCCGGGAATCCGTGATCTGTTCACCGAACAGCCCGACGGCTCGCTGACGCTGGATTTCAAGGTCACGGGACCCTACAACTCGCCAAAGACCGATCTGGCGAAACGCCTCGGCCAACAATTGCTGCAGAAGGGCCTGCAACAGCTTTTTAGTAAGTAGCCATGCGCATCATCGCTGGTCTCGCCAAGGGAATGACACTGGTTGCGCCGCGCACGGGTGTGCGGCCCACGGCGGATCGCATCCGCGAAGCGGTGTTTTCCAGTTTGGGCGCACGCGTGGTCGGCGTGCGCGTGTTGGATTTGTTCGCGGGGACCGGTGCGCTGGGCTTGGAAGCAGCGAGTCGTGGGGCAACGTCCGTGACATTTGTCGAACAGGCGCCCGAAGCGCTGGAGTCTCTGCAGAAAAACATTCTGACATTCCAAAAAAACCGCGAAGTGGGCTGTTCGTTCGCGGTGGCGCGCACGGCCGTTGCCGAGCAGCTTCGGAAGCTTGTGGCGGATGGGGAAATCTTCCAGCTTGTATTCGCCGATCCACCGTATGGTGAAGCGGCGCAGGAGTTGTTACGTGAGGCAAGCTTGCAGCAGTTGCTGGCGAGCGACGGAATTCTCGTGCTGGAGTCGGCGAAACGCAACGCGTTAGTTGTCAGCGAGCTCTGGGAGCGGGTGCGCGAGTCGATTTACGGAGACACGCGGGTGGACTTCCTGCGGCTCAACGCGACATCAACTGACCGCCACGGCTGAGAACTTCTCGGCTAGCTCTTCGCTGAGCATGCTCGCGACGAGCGGGAGCCGTTTCTCCACCTTCTTGACAGCGTCGTGCGCTTCCTTTGCTTTGCCCATTTCGGCGTAGGCAAGACAGAGCCAGACCCACGGCGTGGCGTCGCCGGAGTTGATCGAAATGGCTTTCTGGTAGGCCTGCACCGCCCGATCGTACTGCGCCTGGAGGTGGTGGACGTTGCCGAGGTTGTTCCAGGCGACGACGTAGTTCGGTTTCAGGGCAATGGCCTTCTCATACGCGTTGATGGCGTCATCGTACTTGCAGCGGGCCGCATAAGCATCGGCCAGATTGCACCAGGTCTGGGCATCGCCGGGCCGGGCGGTGAGGAGTTCGAAGCACGTGGAAATCAACTCGGTGTATTTACCCTGTCTCTTGTAGGCCACAGACAGGCGCACCAGCGCACTGGAATTACCCGGGTGCTGTTTGACGATTTCCTGACAGAAATCAATCAGGTCGAAATCGTCCTCCTGTTTTTCATGCGCGCCGTCGAGACGCGACCATGCGCGCTCGTCGTCGGGATGAAGGCGGACAATTTCCTTTGAGAGGGTCGGTAAATCAACGGCCGACGTTTCCTCTTTGCTGGCGAGCTGGAGGAAGGTCCAGGCGTGCCGGTTGCCGGGGTGGACGCGGATGATGTCTTCGCAGAATTGCAGAAACTCCGTCGATTTGTTCTCCTGGGTGCAAATCGTATAAAGTTTTGACCACGCTTTTGGGTGATCTGGCTTACGTAGGACGGCTTGTTGTTGGCGTTGTATCAACCACTTAGCGAGATGATGCTCCATAAATCTTGAACCTTGCGAGGTTCTTAGTAGCAGCCGGTGGGCCACCCTGTTCCCCACCGCTTGAACTCAGTGATATCCCCGAGGCTGCGCTCGGTTATCGTGGATCACTCGACAAGGCGCATGTGGACGGCGTTGATGAGCTTATCGCGCGCGAGGATGTCGGAGATGATGACCACCTGGTCACCTTTGGCGAGAAGTCTCTTCTCCAGCAGGGATTGTTCAGCCCGTAGAATGGTGATCTCGGGGTCGGCGCTGAATTCGATGCCTCGGGAGCGGGATGGGAAAATCCCTGGTGCGAATCGCAGGACCCTGTGTATCCATCATGATGGCGCAGGGGACGCCCACCTTTTTCCAACTGGCACGACCGCGCCGGAAAAGAAAAGATTGCAAAATGATGACTTGAAAACTATCGTCATCGCCAAGGGCAGGGAGGTTCAATTGTGAAGATCGCAGTCTATCCCGGCAGTTTCGATCCCATCACCAATGGTCACCTCGACATTGTTCGTCGCGCTGGCCAGATGTTTGACCGCGTGATTGTTGCGGTGGCAGTCAACACGGAAAAACAACCTCTGTTTAGCGTGGACGAACGTCGGCGGTTGGCCACCGATGCCGTCAAGGGACTGCGAAACGTGTCGGTGGATGAATTTGAGGGATTGCTCATCCAATATGCCCGCCGCAAACGGGCCACCGCGGTGGTACGCGGGTTGCGGGCGGTTTCGGACTTCGAGTTCGAGTTCCAGCTGGCGCTGATGAACCGGAAACTGGATCCCAGCATCGAGACCATCTTTTTGATGACGAAGGACGAATACACGTTTATCAGTTCCCGTCTGGTCAAGGAAATCGGCGAACTGGGCGGGAATGTGAGCGATTTTGTGCCGCGCGGTGTCGAACGTGCGATGAAACGCAAGTTTGGCTCCCGGTAATCGGACCAAGGATCCGGTCGCCGGGGTGAAAGGGGCATCATGAAAATCAACGTAAAGCGCATTCCGCCGGATGGGGAAACGTTGTCCGGTACCGACCCGTCCTCGATCATGGATCTGGAAGAACCCGACACCCGATTCGAACACGATGTGGAGTATGAATTGGTGGCGCAACTCCAAGGGAATGCGCTGCTTGTCACGGGTCGGTTGCGCACCCCGGCGACCCTGCGATGCAGCCGCTGCCTGCGCGTGTTCGATTTGCCCGTGCGCGTGGACCAGTTTGTGTTTCACCAGGAACTTCATGGCGAGGACTTCGTGGACTTGACGGCCAATATGCGTGAAGATATTATCCTTGAGCTTCCACAACGGGCGCTGTGTGCCGAGGGTTGCAAGGGATTATGCCCGCATTGTGGCAAGGATTTGAATAAGGGTTTGTGCCGATGCAAGCCGTCGGAGGGCGATTTGCGGTGGCACGCGTTGGATAACTTGAAACTGAAATTGAAGTAACGGAGAACATTTTCATGGGCGTCCCAAAACGTAGAATGTCAAAGATGCGCCTGCGCACCCGCAAGGCGGCGAATCGTCCGAAGTCGCCACCGCAGTTGTCGGTGTGTTCCCAATGCGGTGCGCGGGTGCGGCCCCACCGCGTGTGTCCGTCCTGCGGCTATTACAAGGGTCGCCAGGTCGTATCGGTAACCACTGGTTAGTTTTCCCGCATGAAACTCGCCATCGATGCGATGGGTGGGGATTTTGCCCCCCAGAACATCGTGGCTGGGGCGGTCGAAGCCCTCCACGACAACAGCCACATTGACCGCCTGTACCTGGTTGGCGATCAGGCCCGCGTCGAAACCGAGTTGCGCAAGCTGGATGTTTCCGACAACCGCATCGAGATCGTCCACGCCAGCGAGGTCATCGAAATGGATGATCCGCCCGTGCAAGCCGTGCGGCGCAAGAAGGACAGTTCGATGAATCGCGCCATCGACCTCGTCAAACGCGGAGATGCGGATGCCATCGTTTCCGCCGGCAACACCGGCGCGCTCCTCACGGCATCGCAGGTCAAACTGCGCACGCTCGATGGCGTCGATCGCGCCGGGCTGGCCGTGCTTCTTCCCGCACCCCAGAACGTGTTCGTGCTGATGGATGCGGGCGCCAACCTCGAACCCGCTCCTTCAAATCTCGTCCAGTACGCCATCATGGGCAGCATGTTTTCCAAGCAAATTCTCGGCTACGAACGGCCGCGGGTGGCGGTTCTGTCCATCGGTACCGAGGACATCAAGGGAAACGAGCTGACGCTGGAAGCGCATCGCCTGCTGAAGCAGACCACCCTGAATTTCGTCGGCAACATCGACGGCCACGACTTGTTTTCCAATCATGCCGACGTGATCGTGACCGACGCGTTCGTCGGCAACGCGGTGTTGAAAGCCTGCGAGAGCACGGCGCGATTGGTCGCCCGCTGGCTGAAGGACGAAATCAGCAAGAATCCAGTCCGCATGTTGGGCGGCCTGCTCGCCTCGGGCGCGTTCCGAGCACTGAAACGCAAGGCGGATCCCGATGAATATGGCGGAGCCGTGTTGTTGGGCATCAACGGTATCTGCATCAAGGCGCACGGAGCCAGTTCGCCGAAGGCGGTGAAGAATGCCATTCGTGTGGCCACCGAGTTTGTCGAGTCCAAATTCAACGAGCACATGGTCGAGGAAATCAGGAAATTCCATGACAAAGTCCAGCAAAACTCATTTGCACAATCCCAGGTCGAAGCAGCATCTTAGGCCCGTGCACATCGTCGGCACGGGTTCCTACGTGCCGGATCGCGTGCTCACGAACGCCGACCTGGAAAAGCTCGTCGATACCACCGACGAGTGGATCACGTCGCGCTCGGGCATCAAGGAGCGGCGGATCGCGCCCGATTGGATGTGCACGTCCGACATGGCCGTCGAGGCCGCCCGGCGCGCGATGGAACAGGCCAATGTGCGCGAGGACGAAATCGATCTGATCATCTGCGCGACGATCACACCCGACATGCCCTTTCCCGCGACGGCGTGTCTCATTCAGCAAAAGCTCGGCGCGAAACGCGCCGCCGCCTTCGACATGGAGGCGGCCTGCTCCGGATTCGTGTACGGGCTCGAGATCGGTCAACAATTCATTACCTCCGGGACGTACAACACGGTGCTGATCATCGGCGCGGAAAAACTGTCGACGATTATCGACTGGCAGGATCGCAGCACGTGCGTCCTGTTCGGCGACGGCGCGGGCGCGGCGATTTTGCGCAGCCGCGGCGAGGAACATGGACACGGGATATTAACAACGTGCATGGGCGCAGACGGTGCCCAGGCGGATATTCTGATGATGCCAGCGGGTGGGGCGCGCTATCCGGCTTCCAAGGAGTCGGTGAGCGCGGGAATGCATCATTTGAAGATGGCCGGCAAAGAGGTGTTCAAGAACGCCGTCATCGCCATGCAGACGGCCGCGGAAGAGGCGCTCCGTCGCTGTAACCTGACCATCACCGACATCAAGTGCGTGATTCCGCATCAGGCCAATATCCGCATTTTGGAGGCGCTCGCCGAGCGTCTTGGCGCACCCATGGACAAGGTGTACGTGAACCTCCATCGCTACGGTAATATATCCGCCGCATCCGTCGCCATTGCGCTCGATGAGGCGGCCCGTGAAGGCCGGTTCCAGCACGGCGACCTGATTCTGTTGGTGGTGTTCGGCAGTGGCCTGACCTGGGCTTCCTGTGTCATCCAGTGGTGACAAGGGGCAACCGCCTGGAACAGGCTGTGGTGGACCACGACAAAAAAAGCGGAACGCCTACGGATACTTGTCCTTGTTCTGCTCCCACCACTGCTGCCAAGCCCGAATCTTGTCCTGGGCGGAAAAGTTTGTCGTGGGCGGAGCATTCGTTACCATCTGACTCAGTGCATCAGTCGCCATTTCCGCGTAGGACACGTAGCGCACATCGGTTGGCTTCTGGGGCGGGTGCGTCGTGTCAGTGAGAAACGAAGCGATCTCGCTAACGGTTGAGCGGTTGGCAATATAAGCCAACCTCGCGAAGGCCTTCGAGCGAACGGCGAACTCCAGTTCTTGTTCTGCCAGATGATTCGTTTGTGCCGTGAACGCGGCGGAGTCCTTCGGCGAGAGCAATTCGGTCACGATCTCATTCAGAATACGGGGTCACCGTTTTTCGCGGAGAGCAACCACACATCCTCGATGCCTGCCTTGACATTGTCGGGCACGTTGAGCGTCTCAGGGGGCTTGGACCGGTCGAGAACCAGGACTGACACGCCCCGATTCGTGTTGCACAGGCCCTGAGCGAAAGCGCCTGCGGAGAGACTGAAGACCACGAGCGCGGCACCCGCGCCTGCGAAAAGGGATCGAAGACTGTAGCGTCTCAGTGTCACGGATATTTGTCCTTGTTCTGGTCCCACCATTTCTTCCACGCCGCGATTTTTTCTTCGGGGGTTGCGAAAGGACCTTCTCCGGGATGCTCCCGCATCCACTTCTCTATCACCGCTCTGTCCGCATCATTTTCGGCGGGTTTCACCTTGTCCACCACCGGGGCATTCTCCAAACCAAACCGCTCCAGCGTCAAAACCGCCGATTCGTCCGGAGCCTGACGAGCAATGTGTTGCGAATGGCTTGGGGGTCGGTTTGTATCATCCAATTCCGACACAATCGCTCGCACCGTGGATTTATCGTGAATGAAGAGAAGGTTCCGTAGCGCGTTGACCTTCGTCATATATTCCGCTGTCTTTGGGTCGAGTTGCTCCCTACTCCTGTAATAAGCGTAGAGGTCAGTGTTGGTGGTATCAGTCAACTGTTTTACAAATAAATCCACGTATTGCCTCACTCCCAACCTGGCCAATGCCTTCTGTGCGGTAGTATCATCGGAAAACTTCTCCAATGCCGGAATCAGGTCGTACCTGTTGTGATTCGCTGCCTCGATAAAAGCGTCGCCATCTCCGCGCACAACGCGTTGTTCGAGTGTTTCTGTTTGGGCTTGGCTGACCTGACAAATCGTGAGGGTAGTCCAAATCACGATTACTGCGACTGAATTCAATATGATTCTCAACGATCGCTTCATATCTTGTTGCCTCCCGTCTACGGCGATGGTGGTTACTTTGCTGCGCTGTTAACTTTTTCCCACTCTCTTTGAATCAGCCGACATGGGTTGCTGGCCGACTCGTTATACCACATGAGCTGGTCCGGGAAACCTGGCACAGCGCCCTCTATGATGCCGATGCCGCCTGTATCCGGAAGCCTTGCCAGGGAGTGACCCAGTTCGTGCGCCGTCAAATTGACGCTGCTGCTCGGATGCACGTCCTGAATAAAAGTTACCTGCTGGGCGAAATATGTAAATCCCGAAGCCTGCACGGCCACGTCCGCGTTGGTCATGGCATGGACGTAATACACATTGAGCGCATTAGTCCCGCTGATATGCGCGAAGTTGTAAATGATCTGCACTTCGCCCGCAAATGCAAAGAGGTTCCAATCCAGCGTAGAATTATGGTTCGTGTCATACGCGACAGTAATGTTCTGTACTGGCAACACGGTAAACGACACGTTGGCCTGCTGGCCATAAAGCGAAGCGAGGTAGGATTGCACCGCAGCCTGCGTTGGCACGTTGGTCGGTGCTGTACTTGGTTCTCCTGTCGCCGTCACGGCCCAGAGCGCGACCGTCACGTTCGTTCGCTGCGGCAGGATGTCGATGTTCACCTGCGAGCATGTGGTGGTGAACGTGTTCTGCGCCCCGTAGCCGAGCACGACAAGTTGGTTGGTGGTGATAGAGTTGCCAGTCGCCAGCCCCGCGACCGAGACGACCTGCGTCGCACTTACCGCAGTAGACGGTGAAGCGGTTGCGGTAGCTGAGTTGGTGGTTTGGAAAAGAATCTGACCCGCGATGCTGGCCGGATTGATGACGACCGTGAGCGTGTTGGTGCCTCCTTGAGGCACCGAGAGCGCGGGCAAGGCTCCAAACGATAACTGCGGTGTCTCATTATCGAAACCCGCGCACACTTCCGGGTTTGTCGGTGTGGTCTGCGCGAGCGTGAATCCCCACGGGCCATCGGGCGGGGCAAAATCGCCGGGTCCGATCACGATCTGATTGAGCGGCGTTGCGTTCAGGTCGGGGATGATGACGCCTTTCGTGGGTAGCGGCACAAAGAACACCAGAAATGGCGGGTAACCCGGCCCGCCCAAATACTGCCATTGAAGGTCAACATGGTCGCCGATATGATTGTTATTAATCACCACCTGACACGGTCGAGTGTACGGCTGGTTGATCCATCGCGGATCAGCAAAACCGTCGATGTACATCTGAAATTGAGTCGCAAAGTAATAGTCCCAGAAAGCCGTGCTCCACGACAGATCGGGCGTGGTCGGATCGGAGGAAGGACCGGGTAGCAGCCCACTTCCCGCCGGTACGAGTGGCCCGTCGCTGATTCCATCCCCTGCCGTGTCGGGGTTATGCGGGTCGGTGTTCTGGTTGTACTCCTGGAGATTGTTCACGCCATCACCATCAGGGTCCAGCAACGCCTGGTTGACAGTCAGACTCAGCCCGTGCTTGATTTCCCAATCGTCCTGCATGCCCGAACCCAGTGTATCTGTATACTCATTCGCCCCGATGTCAAAGCGGCCGGTCAGCGGGCGAGGATTGCCATACAGGTCCCGTTGTTCAATGGGTAGCGATGTGCCCGCGCCAACGACCGGGGAATTGGTTTGCAGGCGGTAGTTGCGGAAGAGCATGTTCACCAAAATCGGATCAACGGACAAATTGTGCGCGCCTGTTGTGCCAAACTCATTGCCGCCGAATGTCGAGTAGTCCACGTTGGCGAAATACAGGTCAATCGCGCCAGTCCCATTGCTCCAGATAATGGAGTTGCGGACACTGGGAGCGCCCGAACCCCCGGTCACCGCTCCGAAGGTCGTGTCCAGCGTCGTGTTGCTTACGATGGTACAGTTCCAGATCTGTACGCCGTTCACGTCGTATATCCCGCCGACCTCGCCCACATCCTTCGACACCACCGTATTGTAAATCATCGAATTCGTTGCCGCCTGAATGTAGATGCCGCCCGCTTCGGTGCCGCCGCCCCCGTTCTTTTCGATGATGCAGTTGGAAATGTAGATCGGCCCGTTGTTTGTCGAAGCCGCGTAAATCCCGCCGCCGTAGATTCCCTGCCCGCCACGGATCGTGAACCCATTGATGCGCGCCCGCGCTACGCCGTTAAACTCCACGGTCGGTGCCGGGGTGGAGGTAATGTCTACCAGTTCTTCATTCGGCAGACCCAACGAGTCGATGATATGGCTTTCGGGGTCGGTTGACAGCGACCAATTGCTGTTGGCACCATAGATATACAAATACAGCCGCGAAGCCAGTGAAGTACCGGAGGAGGGGTCATACTGCAAATTGCTCACTGTCACATAGTTCGTGCCCGGTCTGACAAGAATCGCCAGATTGGATGTGACCGGCACGGAGCTTTCGATGGCATCCTGAATGTTTTGGAACGGATTGGCCTGCGTCCCATCGTAAGTGCCATTGGTGTTGGCACCATCCACATAGACGATAACCGGGTCGCTGGGATTGGTCGGGTTGGCTCCCATCAAAAAGTCGTCGAGAACAGTGAACCCGTTGCCGTCCACGTCATTGGTGGCGAGTCCAGGATCGAACGGATTGAGGCCGTACTGCAAGTCCCATTCATCTAGCAGTCCGTCACCAGCCCAGTCACTTGTCGGCGTCGGCTCGATCCTGAGAATCTTGTAAAATCGCTGGCTGTTGGTGACACCGAAATCTGTCCACTGGCTGGTTCCTGAGAGACTACCCCACATGCCCGCACGAGTTTGGTATTGGCTATTGGTGCTGAGAGGTTGGTCCGTACTGAATACTCCAAACGCAAAGTTCGTGCAGGTCGGTTTCCACGTGAGGGTCACGCTATTGGTGACGCGAGCAATACCGAAGACGCTGAAAGATTGCGTTGGACTGGTGATACCACAGGTCTGACCATACGTCACGACTGAGGACGCCAACAACCAAACCAGAGGAATCACCCACGCTCGTATCGTCATGCTCGCCTCTCCTCACTCTGAGGCTACAGACCAAAGGGGCGCGAACTCAACGCACCCCCACTGAGGCACCGCGAAGCGCCTTTCCGAAGAGCACGCCAAGCCGCGCCCGCGTGGGGCGCACGCTCGGACGGTCTTCGGATGAAAATTCGCGGTTTTCAGTAGGACCGTAGCCGACAGCTACGCAAATATCTGTATGTCTTCGTTACATTCTTCGCATTGCTCGCCTTCTACGCCTGTCAGTCTGCCGTTGCAAGACTTTTCCGGCCTCGCCGAGGTTGTCTCCTCGTTGACAGGGCGGTGGGGTGGTGCTAGATTGTCGGACGACCTTGGTGAGAAACGATGGGTGCGACCAGGAGAGATATTTCCGGGGTGTTTGATGCGGAGCTGAAAGGTAAACGCTCGCGCAAGGCCGGCGTTCTCGACAAGGTGTTTGATCTGAGTCCCAAGGGCATCACGTTTTTGACCGACACGTTCATGCCCGAGTGGATGGAAGTTGGCGTGGAGATGCGCTTGCCCCAGTCGGGAGCGCGCAGGGATCAGCGGTTGGATATTGGGTGTCGCGGCGTGGTTGTGCAATGCGCGCGACGCGGCCAGGGCAAGGGCTTCGAAGTGGTGCTCATGTTCCTTGACCTGCCCAAGCGGGCGCAAGCCCAGCTCAGTGTCGCTCCCTCCGCCGTCGCTCCCTCCAGCATCTCGATCTCACGCTAACTTTTATGGAATACCTTCACAGCCTCCTGAAATTTGCCGTCAATATGGGCGCCTCGGACGTCCACGTGAAGCCCGATCACCACGCGACCATTCGCATTTCGGGTGAATTGTTTCCCGTGCAGGTTGATCCGCCGACGAAGGAACAGGTCGCGGAAATCGTCAAGTTCATGCTTCCGAAACACCTCGAGTCCCGCTTGGAGCGCGAGAAGGAAGCGGATTTTTCGTACATCGACCCGACGCTGGGCCGGTTTCGCGTCAACGTCTTTTATCAGCGCGAACTGCTGAGTTTTGCGATGCGCTACGTGAAGACGAAGGTCCCTTCCTTCAAAGAACTGAATCTCCCCGAGCAATTGGGGACGATCGCGAAAGCCGAACGCGGGATCATCCTCGTCACGGGGCCGACCGGCTGCGGCAAATCGAGCACGCTGGCCGCGATGGTCCAGTACATCAACGAGAATGAGAAGTGCCACATCATCACGCTGGAAGACCCGATCGAATACATTTTCCAGGACAAACAATCCGTCATCGAACAGCGCGAAGTCGGGTTGGACACGCTGAGTTTCGAGAGGGCGCTGGTCCACGTCATGCGCCAGGACCCCGATGTCATCATGGTTGGCGAGATGCGCGACAGCCAATCGTTCATGGCCGCGCTGGCGGCGGCGGACACCGGCCACCTCGTCATTACCACGCTCCATACGACGACGGCGTACTCGGCGATCGGCCGCACGCTCGATTTCTTCCCCGCGCACGAACGCGACCAGATCCGCCGCCAGATCGCCGCCAACCTGCGTGCGGTCATTTGTCAGCGGCTTGTCCCGTCCATTGCCGGCAGCGTTGTCCCCGCGGTCGAAATCATGCTCAATTCGCCGACCGTCCGAAAGTTCATCGAGCAGAACCTGCTCGACAAACTCGCCGCGGCCATTGAGACCGGCACGGACGAAGGCATGCAGACTTTCAATCAGGCCCTCTTCAAACTGGTCAAGGCCAAGATGATCACGGAAGAGGAAGCCCTCAACAAAGCCACCAATCCCGAAGCCCTCAAGATGAACTTCCGCGGCATCTTCCTCGACGAATCCCGCCGCATCCTCGCCAACGCCTGACGGCTCCTGCGTCTGAAGTGGGGGGAAAGACAAAGGGGGACGTCACGAGCAGTTCATAGATGCGACCTCGTCGCAACACTCATCTAAAATCTTCAGCCCAGCCATCCCAGCTTTCCGGACCAAGTCCTGCCTCACCCGCCGTTGAATTTCGCCATGCGCCTGCTATACTCCACGCTATTCGCGGGTTTACCCCGAACGCTTTCGGGGCGAGGACGAGTTCATGGACGACACAATCGCAGCCATTTCCACTCCGATTGGCGAGGGGGGTATCGCCATCATTCGCGTCTCTGGTCCGCGCGCGTTTGATATCGCGGATCGGATTTTTCGTTCCCGTCGAGGCAAGCCGTCCGTATTCCCGACGCACACATTGCATTTCGGAACCATCGGCAATGACGGCGAAATCATCGACCAGGTGATGCTGGCGGTGATGCGCGCGCCGCGCACTTACACGAAGGAAGATACCGTCGAGATCAATTGCCACGGCGGAGTGTTGACTGCCCGAAAGATCCTCGCACTTTGCCTGCAAAACGGCGCGCGGCTGGCCGAGCCGGGCGAATTCACCAAACGCGCTTTCCTCAATGGCCGCCTCGACCTCACCCAGGCCGAAGCCGTGATGGATTTGATCCGGGCCAGATCTGACCGCGCTCATACGGCTGCCGTTCACGAACTCGAAGGGCACCTCTCGGCCAAAATCAATGCGGCCCGGGATAAACTCTTGACAATTCTAGCCCACATCGAAGCACACATTGATTTCCCAGATGACGATATCGGCCCAGAAGTCCGAGAAGATCTGGTTCGTGGGACGGAGGAGGTCATCAGCTTCGTCCAATCCCTCTTGGCGACCGCCCGCGAAGGCAAGATCTTGCGAGATGGCATCTCCGTGGCGATTGTCGGCAGGCCCAACGTCGGTAAATCGAGCCTCCTTAACGCACTGGTCGGCAGAGATCGTTCCATTGTCACACCGATCCCTGGAACCACTCGCGACACGATCGATGAGACCGTCAGCATCAGCGGCATTCCGTTTCGCTTCACGGACACGGCTGGCATTCGCCAGACCCGCGGGACCGCCGAAGCACACGGCGTAAATCGCAGTCTTAAAGCATTGGAGGCGAGCGAGATAGTACTTCATGTGTGCGATCTGTCTCGCCCGTTTGCCCCTGCGGAGGACGCCCTTGTATCCTCGTACGCTGGCAAGCCTGGCATCCTCGTGTTGAACAAAGCGGACTTGAAGGAAAGGCTCCATCTGCCGACACCGCTTCGTAGCAAGTTACTCTGCCTTCGCATCTCAGCCACTCTGGGTACCGGCCTTGACATACTCCGTAGTAAACTGGTCGAAATGGCGTACTCTGGCACCGTTGGTAGCACACATGTAGATGTCGCCATTAACGAGCGCCACAAGGCTTCCCTTGCGTCAGCCAATAAATACTTGACAGAGGCATTGCATAGTTTTCGAGCTTCAGAGCCTTTGGAGATAGTCTCCCAGCAATTGCACAGGAGCCTAGACTGCCTTGGTGAGGTCATCGGGAAGACCAGCACGGACGAGATACTCGAGCGGATCTTCGCCACGTTTTGTATCGGCAAATGAGCAACACGTTCACATATCCAAAGCGCTACGATATCGTCGTGGTTGGAGCCGGCCACGCGGGCACTGAGGCAGCACTGGCAAGCGCGCGCATGGGTTGCCAGACACTTCTGTTGACAACCAATCTCGACACCATCGGTCAGATGTCGTGCAATCCAGCCATAGGCGGACTGGCTAAAGGCCACCTTGCTAGGGAGATCGATGCGCTGGGCGGTGAGATGGGGATCAACACGGACCACACGGGTATTCAGTTCCGAATGCTCAACACGAAAAAGGGACCTTCCGTCTGGGCTCCACGAGCCCAGTGCGATAAGAAGGCGTACCAGTTTCGCTTGAAATGGGTCGTCGAGCAGCAGCCGAATCTCGATGTGAAGCAGGCGATGATCGACGACTTGGTCGTTGAAGGCAACAGAGTTTGTGGAGTCGTCACCAAGATGGGGGTCCGATATGACTGTGGTGCCGTCATCGTCACGACAGGGACATTCCTTCGAGGCCTCATACACATTGGGGAGTCCAAGATGGAGGCCGGCCGGGCGGGCGAACCGGCCGCATATTCACTATCTGACAGCCTGAAAAGGCTCGGATTCGAGCTTGGGCGCCTGAAGACGGGTACGCCCCCACGATTGAACCGACGATCGATCGACTTCTCCAAGATGGATATTCAACCCGGAGACGACCCGGTGCCATTCTTCTCGTACCGCACACCGCGAACGTTCCACGTGGAACAATTGCCGTGCTATCTGACATACACGACTGACAAAACCCGTGAAGTGATCCAAACCAACCTGCATCGCTCGCCGATGTATTCCGGCCAGATCCGTGGCGTCGGACCTCGTTACTGCCCATCCATCGAGGATAAGATCGTGAAATTCGCCGAAAAGCCGCGCCATCAAATCTTCCTGGAACCCGAGGGCCGCGCCACCGATGAGTTCTATGTGAACGGTGCGTCCACGAGCCTGCCCGAAGACGTTCAGCTTCAAATGATCCACACGATCACCGGCCTCAAGAACGCCCAAATCATGCGCCCGGCGTACGCCGTCGAATATGATTACAGTCTCCCTCATCAGCTTCATCCGACGATGGAGACCAAGCGGATTGAGAACCTCTACTTCGCCGGCCAAATCAACGGCACATCCGGCTATGAGGAAGCTGGGGCCCAAGGCCTCATCGCTGGGATGAATGTCGCCTTAAAAGCAAAGGGCTTGCCACCACTAATACTCACGCGCGCAGATAGTTACATCGGCGTTTTAATCGACGACCTCATTACAAAGAGCACTGACGAACCGTATCGCATGTTCACGTCTCGCGCTGAATACCGTCTTCTGCTTCGGCAGGACAATGCTGACGCGCGGCTCACACCTATTGGCCACCAAGTTGGTTTGGTTGACGATACTCATTGGCAGCTGTTTCAGAAGAAGCAGCTATCAATCAATGCCGAGATGGATCGACTTCGCACAACGCGCAACGGGTCCAACACCTATGCAGAGATTCTCCGCCGCCCCGAAATCACATATGCGTCATTGCCCATTGCCAATCAAAGCCTTCCCGACGAAGTCACCCAGGAAGTTGAAATCCAGTTCAAATATGAAGGCTACATCGCCCGCGATATCGAACAGATCGAACGCTTCCGAAAGCTTGAGGACAAACGGCTTCCGAGTTGCATGGATTACGAGAAGATTTCAGCGCTGCGATTTGAGTCCCGCCAGAAGTTGACTCGCTTCCGACCGGACTCCATCGGACAAGCCTCGCGCCTTCCTGGAGTCACCCCTGCAGATATCGCAATCCTACTTGTTTGGCTTAAACGCTCTGGCAACCAATAGCGCTTGACGTCCTTCGCCAATATATCACTTAGTGTTGTCAATGATTATCTTGCACAATCCATCACATAAACCATCTGTATCATGCGGCCCCGGAGACGCTTCCGGATGATATTGAATGCTAATAATTGCATCGCCTTTCTCCAATCGTCTAGTCGCTCAAGTCGACCTTCGCGATTTGCACACCCCCTTCAGAATCTCACCCTTAAAGAGGTCTTTGTGCGTTTACCTCGTCCGCGGATCGAACCGACCTTCGACGCTTGGGTGCTCAGGACACAAAAAAACCGTTCACCTCATCGAGGCGAACGGCCATGCAAATTGATTCAATCTTCTACTTCGACTTCCTGTTGGCTTCTCAAGGCCAACTTAAAGGTGCATCGAACGTCTTCACCTGACTACAAGTGCGATTGCTTTCGGGACTTGCGCCAGTTCGACCGGTGTTTCACGATCCAATCCAGCAGCGCGCGCTCGAACCCGATGTCGTACCCCGCTTTCTCACTCTCCAGCCACTTGTGACGCAGGATTTCTTCGCGCTCGGCCAAAAACTCCCGGTACAGCGCCGAGTTCATCACGATCTCTCTCGAGTCGCCGGTCATATCGCGTGTATCACTCACGGCCAAACTCTCTTGCCACAGTCTCATACGGAAGCATAGCTCATACCACTGCGCTACTCTACCAATTGTATATCACACGACGTCCTCAAAAGCAACGGTTCAGTTCCCTTGGCGTTCAACCACTTGCGCGTCGACCTCACGCTGAAACTCGATCATCAACCGTAAAATCTCATCCAGCGATTTCGTCGGTCGCCACCCCATCAATTGGTACAACTTGTCAGTGCTCGGCACGCGCCGACGCATGTCCTCGAAGCCTTTCGCGTACGCCTGCTCGTACGGAATGAACCGCAACTCCGACCGACTTTCTGTCAGCCGTTTGACACGTTGTGCCAGCTCCAGAATCGATACTTCCTCGGTGCTGCCGACGTTGTAAACCTGCCCAACGGCCCGCATTTGATTGGGCAGCGCGGCCAGCGCCCGCACTACGTCCGTCACGTGACAAAAACAACGCGTCTGCTTGCCGTCCCCGTGAATCAGTATGGGCTCGTCGTGCAGCGCGGCCTGCACAAACCGCGGCACCACCATCCCGTATCGCCCCGTCTGCCTCGGCCCGACGGTATTGAACAGCCGGACCACGAAAATGGGCATCATCTTCTCGCGCCGGTACGCCAGCGCCAGGAATTCATCCAGCAACTTGGAGCACGCATAACTCCAGCGCGCAAACGCCGGTGGACCAATCAACAGATCGTCGTCTTCCCGAAAGCGGTCGTGCACGCTCTTGCCGTAAACCTCTGATGTCGAGGTCAACAGCAAACCGATGTTGCGGTTCGCCGCTGCCCCCAACACGGTCTCTGTACCGCGGACGTTGTTCTCGATGGTGAACACCGGGCTGCGCACCACCAGTTCCACGCCGACCGCCGCCGCCAGGTGATAGATAAAATCAACCTGATCGACCAACGGATCGAGGATGTCGCTGCTGAGGATGGATCCCTTCGTGAAATGGAATTGGGGATTGTTCTGCAGGTGGGCGATGTTCGCGACCGAACCCGTGCTCAGGTCGTCGATGACGAAGACCTCCTTGCCCTCCGTCACCAATGCCTCTGCCAGGTGCGATCCGATGAATCCCGCCCCGCCGGTGATCAATACCCGTTGCACAGCACGATACGCTACCCCCTTGGCAATGGAAAAGCCATCCAAACATGTTAGCATTATCCACCATCGCCCTTACCGATTTTGCCGACTGGGACATGCCGTTTTCAGGGGAACCCCGTTCCCTCGCCGGGTTTCCACCGGCACGGCGGCATCTTCGATCTCCCGCGTGGCACCACGCTGGTCGAAACTTTCGTCGACGAACTCCAATCCGCAGGCCCAAATGGGCCCACCATCGAACTTAATGCCCACGTTCATCTGCCCGCCCTTCAGAAGACCGGTCGAGACGTGTTTGCGAAGCGGGTGGTTCTGCTTTAGATGTCGAGACCCACGCCCAACGGCAGGAAAGGTCCCCGTCACCGAGACTTGGGCACTTCCCGCCCGAGCTTCTCCAAAACGGACTTCATATCCTCCCACACTTCCTTTTTCGCGGGGGGATTGCGGAGCAGATAGGCGGGATGGAAGGTGGGCATGATGGGGATGTCGCGGAAGGTGTACCAGTGACCGCGCATTTTGGTGATGCCGAGTTGCACGTCCAATAACGCGCGCACCGCCGTCGCGCCGAGGGCCACGATGAGTTTCGGTTTGATGAGTTCGATCTGGGACAACAGATACGGCAGGCAATTCGTCACTTCGTTGGGCAACGGCGTGCGGTTTTCCGGTGGACGACATTTCAGCACGTTGGCGATGTACACGTCCTCCCGCTTGAAGCCCATCGCCGCGATGATCTTCGTGAGCAACTCGCCGGCGCGCCCGACGAACGGTTCGCCCTGCATGTCCTCGTCGCGTCCCGGCGCTTCGCCGACGAACATGATTTCCGCGCGCGGACTGCCGACGCCGAACACGACGCTGTGCCGGCACCGCGACAACTCGCTGCATTTTACGCACACCTTCGCCCGTGCCTCGACCGCCGCCAGTTCGGCGGCAACACCCGACGGTGCGGCGGCTGCCGCCTCGGCGACCCGTCCAACCTTGCCGCCGGGGACAGCAGCGACCACCACGGGCCTTCCCAACTCATCCAACGTCTCGCGCGAAACCGCCACGTGCGTCACACCGGACCGTTTCATGTCTTCGAGCGCTTGAATTGTTTCGTCGATGATGTTGTTCAGGTCTGGCACAGTTTCACCATATCCTCCGGCACCGGCGCGGTAAACTCGACAAATTGCTGCGTCCGCGGGTGCGTGAACCCCAGTTTATAAGCGTGCAACATCAACCGGGCAACCGAGATCTTGCCTTCCGTCTTCCCGATTCCTGATTTGTGACCGTACGTCGCGTCACCCACCACGGGATGGCCGATGTGCGCCATGTGAACGCGTATCTGGTGCGTGCGTCCCGTGTGAATGTGCAACTCCACCAGCGCGAAGTCCGGGAATTGTTTCAGCACGCGGTAATCCGTCACGGCCTGTCGACCCCGTGCCACGCGCACGGACATCTTCTTGCGGTCGCGCTCGCTGCGGCCAATCACCGTCTCGATGCGACCGCTTGGCTGCTCCAACTTTCCCCAGCACACCGCCCGATAAATCTTCTTCACCCCGCGCGATTTGAACTGCGCGACCATCGCCTGGTGCGCGAAATCCGTCTTTGCCACGACAATGCACCCGCTCGTGCCTTTGTCGAGCCGATGGACAATGCCCGGCCGCTCCACGCCGCCAATGCCCGCCAGCCCGCCGCGACAATGATGCAACAGCGCATTCACCAATGTGTGTTCCTGGTTTCCCGCCGCCGGATGCACCACCAATCCCGCCGGCTTGTTCACCACGATCAGGTCGCTGTCTTCAAACAAAACATCGAGCGGGATTTCCTCCGGTCGCGCTTCGAGCGGGCGCGGCGGCGGAATCTCAATCCCGATCTCATCACCCGCGCGCACCGTATGACTCGGCTTGCTCGGCTTGCCGTTGACCCGTACGTCGCCTTGCTCAATCAGCTTCTGCAGGAACGCCCGCGAATGTTCGGGCAATTCCCGCCGCAGAAATTGGTCGAGGCGCAATCCCGCGGCGTCATCTGAAACAACGTGTACCGGCATCGCATCACCGATCTACAAACCCGCCATGAACTCGGAAATTGGCATGGCGCGAAACCTACAGGGAAGCACACCGCTTTCAAAGTCAAATCAACCCCTCACGCGGCGCGCAATTCGACGCGCCGTGAAAGCAGGGCCAGGGCGACCGCGGCGACCGCGATCATCACCATCGCGACGAGATGTCCCAGGGTCAGAACGCCGAAGTAATGTGTGTCGTAATCGCCACGAAAGAATTCCACGATGAACCGCAACACCCCGTAACCCAGCACGTAGAGCCACCAAATCTGGCCATCGGCGCGTTTGTGGCGGTAGATCGCGCTGAGTCCGGCGAAAATGGCGAGGTTCCCCAGCGTTTCGTAAATCTCCGTGGGATGCACCGGGATGCCGGCCATGATATGCGGTGGCGGAAATGTCACCGCCCACGGCAGCGAACACGGTTTGCCGTAACAACACCCGTTGAAGAAACACCCCATGCGGCCAAAGGCGTGCCCCAGCGCGATCGACGGCGCAAAGATATCGGCCACACGAAAGAACGGCAGCTTCTTCACAGTCGTGTACGCCACCGCGGTCAGCGACGCCACAATGAATCCGCCGTAAAAGACAAATCCCTCCCGCAGCGAGCGAACACCTTCCTCATGCCAGGCCGAGATGAAATCGTTCCAAAAAAAGATGATGTGAAAAAGTTTGCCCCCCAACATCCCCGCAATGATCAGCCACGCGCCCAAATCGGTGATTCGCTCCGGATCGATACCTTCGTGGCGGGCCCGTCGGGTCGCCACCGCCAGCCCGAGGATGAATCCGATGGCCACGAACACGCCGTAGGTGTGGATGTCGAGCGGTCCGAGGCGGATAAACTCGGGATGCACGGCGGTTTCCTAATACTTCTCGTCGAGCAGGATGTTGTTCTTCGCCAGGATGGTGCCCTCCGCCAGATCCAATGCCACGAGTGACTCGTAGTAATCGGCTTCGGCGCGAATCTGTGCCGAGCGCTGCGTCGCCAGTTGTGTCTGCGCCTGCAACACGAGAAACGTCGTGGACGTGCCCGCCAAAAGTTTCTTCTTTTCGGCGTCGAGCGATTCCAGGGCGAGACGCGTGGCCGCGCGCGCGGCTTCGACACTCTTCAAATTGGTTTCCACGTGGCCGACGGCGTCATCCACCGCCACAACAATGTTTTGTTCGAGGGACTTGAGGCTGAGCAACAACTGATCGGCGTCCAACTTGGCCATGTGGTAATTGGCGCGGGCTTGCCGATTACCCAGCGGCACCGACAAGACAACGCCCACATTCCAATACGGACTCCGGCCGCTGGTCAGGTTGTCAGAGAAGCCGTCAAAGTGCTGCCCGATCCCATTGAACCCGTAGGTGCCTGCCAAATCAATCTCCGGCCAGAGCTGGTTGCGATTGAACTGAACGGTGATCTTCTGTGATTCCAGCGCGTGGTAGGCGCTCTGGTAATCGGGGCGCGTTTCCAGTGCCCGGCGGGTGCTTTCCGCCACGTCCAGCGCGATCATCTCCACCGGCGGGTAATCCACCGGCACCAGCGACGCGGTGCCAAATTCCGAGACCTGCTGGCAAATGAGCCGTTTCAGGGTGTTCTCGTTGTCTTTGATCGCACGCTCCGTGGTGATGACGCTTTGCTCGCTCTCGGCCACACCCGCCTCGGCCTGAATCACATCCAACGGCGACATCGTGCCAACCCGTTCCTGGATGCGATTCTGATCGAGTAATTCCCGGGCCAGTTCGCGGTTCTCCACCTGGGCCTTGTAATTCTCGATGGCGTACACCAGCTCATAATACGCGGTGGCGACGTTGCTGACGGTGTTCATCACAAATTGGACAAAGTTCTGGATGGCGATCGTCCGATTCTCTCGGGCGATCCGGATGGTTGCCGCATTGACCCCGAACCCGAAATTCTTCAGCAATGGCTGTGTGAGTGTGATGCCGGTGTTGCCACTGGTCTGATCTATGTTTGTGATCGGCACAACGGCGGACGTTAGGAAAATATTACCGTAGTCGTGCGTGGCGTTCGCGGAGAAATCGTACGTCGCGCCCGTGGGCAGTTTCCCGCTAAGACCGACGTTTCCGTTCCACTGTTTTGTCCGGTCCTCGGAATCTGTTCCCAGTGACGGCGTGGCGGTCCCAAAATTGTATACGCTGCCCGAGAGGTTCGGGTCGTACACGCCCTGCGCGCCCATGACACCCCACGTCTGGATGGTCGGTGTGATGCGCTGGAACCTGATCTCCAAATTATTTTCCAATGCGCGCTCGACGCACTCCTGCAACGTCAGCGACTTTGCCTGATTGGTTACCTGCCCCCGGGCCGCGCACGCAATCAACAGCAGTGCGACCCCGACTAGGGGCGGTTTCAAAAATTTCGAGCGAAAATGGGAACTCATGGATTTATTCATAGCGTAGGGCGTCAATCGGGTCGAGACGAGAAGCTTTCTGTGCCGGGTAGTAACCAAAAAACACGCCGACGGCGGCGCTGAACAGAAACGCCAACACCACCGAGCTCACCGAGACCAGCGTGGGCCACCCCGCGATGGCGGACAACAACTTCGCCGAACCGATTCCCATGGCAATCCCGATCACTCCGCCCAGCGAACTGAGCGTGATCGCTTCGATGAGGAATTGCAACAGGATGTCGCGACCATGGGCGCCAACCGCCATGCGGATGCCAATCTCCCGCGTGCGCTCGGTGACACTGACGAGCATGATGTTCATAATGCCGATGCCGCCGACGATCAGTGATACGCTGGCAATGGCCCCGAGCAGCACGGTCATAATGCGGGTGGTCGCCGTCGCGGCGTCCGCGATCTCCTGTTGGCCACGGATCGTGAAATCATCGTCGCGACCCTGACCGAGCCGATGACGTTGCCGGAGCAGCTCCGCAATGCTCTTTTGCACGCTGTCGGAGAAATCGGGTGAGGCGGATTGCACATTGATGGAACTCAGGTTGGTGCGTTTGGAGACACGCTTCATTTCGCTGGTATACGGGATAATCACGACATCATCCTGATCGGTGCCCATGACCGAAAGCCCCTTGGGAGACAGGACACCGAGTACCTTGAAGGGGATGTCGCGGATGCGCAGCGTCTTGCCGACCGGACTCTCGTTGGGGAAGAGCTGGGTGACAATGGTCTTTCCAATGATGCAGACCTTGGTGGTTCCGCGCACGTCCTGGTCCGTAAACATTGCGCCGTCCTGCAGCGGCCACTGGCGAATATCCAGATAGTCGGGGCCTTCCCCGAGGATCGTCGTGTACCAGTTCTGCCCTTCGGAGAGAATCTGCTGATGGTCGCGCACCTCCGGGCTGACGCTGATCACTCCCGGCACTTCACGGGCAATCGCCACCGCATCGTCGACGGTCATCGTGCCGGCGCCGCCCCAGCCGCTCCGCACCCCGCTGCTGGACCAATTCCCCGCAAACACGAGAACGACGTTTTGCCCCAGGCTGGCGATCTGCGTCTCGACTTGTGACTTCGCCCCATTGCCGATCCCGACCATGGCAATGACCGCGCCGACGCCGATGATGATGCCCAGCGCGGTCAGCGTCGAGCGCATCTTGTTGCGCCGGAGCGCGCGCAGGGCCATGCGCAGTGTGGCGGTGATTCTCATGCGGAAAGTTTCACGGCTTGCTGCGCCTGCTGCAGGCGGCGGAGTTCCTCCTCGGCAACCGACCGTCGCTCGACCCGCGTGTCGTTGACCACCAGGCCGTCGCGCATGATGACGTTGCGCTTGGTATACGCCGCGATATCGAGTTCGTGCGTCACCATGACAATGGTGATGCCCGCTTCGTTGAGTTTTTGGAACACCCCCATGACTTCCACGCTCGTGCGCGTATCCAGATTACCCGTCGGTTCGTCGGCAAGCAATACCGACGGATGGTTGACCAGCCCCCGGGCAATCGCGACCCGTTGCTGCTGGCCACCGGACAGTTGATTGGGATGATGATCCGCGCGGTCGGCCAGACCGACGATTTGCAGCGCGTGGATCGCGTGTTCGCGCTGCACCGCGGAGCTGAGGCGTTCGTGCGTGTACAGCATGGGGAGTTCGACGTTTTCCAGCGCCGACGTGCGCGCCAACAGGTTGAACCCCTGGAAGACAAACCCCAGTTTTTTGTTGCGGATGGCGGCCAGTTCATCGCGATCCAGATGGGAGACGTCGACGCCATCCAAAAAATACGACCCCTCCGTGGGCCGGTCGAGACAGCCAATGATGTTCATCATCGTGGATTTGCCCGAACCGCTGGCGCCCATGATGGCCACGAATTCGCCCGAGGCAATCTCCAGGGTGACACCCCGCACGGCCAGCACCTCCACTTCGCCCGTGTGATAGGTCTTATGCACATTCTCCAACTTGATGACGGCTGACACGCGCCCTGCCTCCTCAGAATCGCCTCATGCCGAATGGACTGTTCGCCTGCGACGAAGCGCCGCCCTGTTTGAATGAGGCAAACGTGACCACCTTGTTGCTCTCGCTCAGGCCGTCGGTAATCTCGGTATAAATCCCATCGGTGATGCCTATCTTGACTTGAATAGGCTCCGGTTTGCCGCTCTTTAAAACGTACACAGGCCGCGTCGAGCGATGTTCCCCCTTCGGATGCTGGCCGGAGGGAGCGTTGCCCGCGGGTGGGCCACCGCCGGCCGTCGCCCCGGCCGGCAACGCGTTCGTTGTCGATTCCGGAGGCCGGAAGCGCAGCGCCGCGTTGGGGACCCGGAGCACATTACTGCGCTCGGCCACGACAATCGAGACGTTGGCCGTCATACCGGGCTTGAGCTTCAAATCGGCGTTATTGACCCCGATGACGGTGTCATAGCTGACGACATTCTGGACGTTGGTCGGCGAGTTCCGAACTTGCACGACGATGCCGTGGAACGTTCGATTCGCAAACGCATCCACCGTAAAATCCACCTTCTGCTGTTCCTCCACACCACCGATGTCAGACTCGCCGACATTGGTATCGATCTGCATTTTGGTGAGATCGTTCGCGACAACGAACAGCGTGGGCGCGTTAAAGCTCGCTGCCACGGTCTGCCCGACATCGACGTTGCGGGAAATCACCATGCCGTCCACTGGCGAATAAATCGTGCAATACTGCAGATTCGCCTTCGCCAGTTCCACAGCCGCGCGTTTGATCTGCACGGTTGCCTCCGCCTGGTGAAGGGTGGCCACGGCCTGGTCGTCGTCCGATTGGGGAATGAGCCGGTTGGCCAACAATTCCTTCGAGCGACGCGCGTTCACACTGGCCAGTTCCAGGGCCGCTTCCGCGTTGGCGAGATCACCCTCGGACGAATGAAGGTTGGCCTGATAGATACGCGGATCGATCTGCGCGACCAGCTGCCCATTCGTCACCGGCGAATTAAAGTCCACGTACAGCGTGGCGATCGTTCCCGAAATCTGACAGCCAACTTGAACGTTGGTGACCGGGTTGAGCTGGCCCGCGGCGGTGACGAGTTGCGTCATGTCGCCGCGGGTGACGGCGGCGGTCACGTATTGGGGTGCGCTGTCCTTGCGGAACTTCGCATACCAAGCCACGAGCCCGATCAACAGGACGATCCCCGCTATCAGCCCCCATCGTTTCCAAGAATGTCGTTTAGTCGTATTCGCCATCGTTGATTCCACCGTTCGTGATTTTCGTCGAAGCGTATTCCAGCATTAGACGCGGACGCCAGCCCAAAGGTTACTACAACCGCCTCAAGGTGTCCCGTCCGTAAAACGCAGCTCTATCGGGCAAGCGCATTCGCGTTCCCCGCGGTCGCGAACCGCACCGACTCTACACCGCCGGCGAGGAGCAGTTTCCGGACAGTGTTCTCGGCGTTGTCCTGCGCATTGCTGAGAATCCCCATCTGCACCGCGGCGGCCTGGATCGCTTCCAACGCGGCCAGCCGGGCCTTTTGCTCCAGCTCGGGATCGTAGGGCTCCCACGGCGTCCACCACGTCTTGGAGCGATCCCAGACCCGGGTCTGCTTCTCGTCCACATAAACATGCATGACCTTTGGTTGCGGAAGCCGGGCGGTGACCACGGCATCGGCAGTCACCTGGACGTCGTTCGTGGACAACAACGACAGATCCACGCCGCCGAGGACTTCCCCTTGCACCATCAGCAGGATTTTCTCGGACCCGAACGGCACTTTTTCCTCTTCCAAGCCGACAACTTTCTGGATGCTGTATCTCACCGTGACCAATTCGCTCAGTTCCTGAATTTCCCGGACGACCGCCGGCGCGTCCACGACACGACGGATCACTGTCTGTCGGCCGCCGAAGTAGTACAGGTAGAGGCAGGCGCCGCCCAGCGCGAGGATGATCGCGCTGACCGTGTAGAACTTGATTTTTTTCCACATGAGCGTTTGACGCCTCGATGTCTACCAGTGGCGTCGCTGGAACGAGCGGAACTCTCCGTTGCGCAGTCGCGCCTCGAACGGTTCTTCGTCCTTCAACAAAACCATATATTCCCGGCCCACCAACAGCGCTACAGCCCCAACAAACGTGTCGTCTGGAACCGTGAAACTGAACATCTCTCGATCTAAGACACCCTTGGCGGGCAGTTTGATCAATTCTGTCTGCGTGCCCGTGGTCGAGGGCAGATAGTAATCCTTGGCGTGGTCCGCGAGAACAAACCAGCGGCGGCTCAAGGTCACGTCGTACGGATTTGGGTTTTCCAACCGCAGGTACACGATCAACACGCAACCGGTCTCGGTCTTGCCCACGACGACTTCCGTCAACTGCACGATATAGTTCGTCCCGCCGTAGGTCTGCACGGGATAGGGACGGCGGAAGTCCTTCGCCTCCTGAACCCGCAGCAACGCCAGCAGGCCGAAGCTCACCCCGATGACCACCAGGGCAACCACGGCCACCAGCTTTTGAATGCGTCGATTCACCGGCCTGGCACCATCCGATTCAGGGTCTCAACGGCACCTTGCACAGCCCTCCTTGTGTTTGCCGAATCCAAATCGTGACACATCTCGCCGCGTCCGCGCAATCCCGTATTCGGACGACCGTGCATTACGGCGACGCCGGGCTTGTCTCCGCCCAACGCGCTTGTAGTTCGGCCTTCGCCTGGTCGATATAGGCGCGCAGATTGTCGTCAGTGAAGGACGATCGCAGGCTTTCCAACATTCGCATCCGCGCTGCGTAATCCGGTTTGAAATGCGGCGGCGCGGGAACCGGCGCGGCGCGTCCGAAGCTTACCCGAAAGACGGGGTTCGCGATACCGTCAACCGCCGCGTAGAGCAGGCTCGAATCAGTATGGGGATCGCCGGCCAGTGCGTGCAGCAGTGGCTCCGCCTCGGGGTTGACCTCCATCGTGGCGGCGAGGTAGCGCGTCGCATCCGCCTGATTGGCCGGCGTCAGCTCGCCCGATTGCCATACCCGGGTGAGCGTGGCCGACTGGTCGCGGTCCGCCAGCAGCGCGATCGCTTCCAAGGCGCGGTGGTTGTTGCGGAGGGCCGCCTTCTCCAATTCCGGCAACGCGCCCGCGTCGGCTGCGGCCACAACCTGTTCCATCCAATTGCTGGAGGCACCCGGCGGAGGAGCTGGAATCTCCGCCTCCGGGGACGGAATCCGGAATGGAATCCGGCGGCGGGTTTCCAACGCCGATCTTTCCTCCAGATTGCTTTTCAGCGCCGCCGCCGTTTCCTTGAGACGTTGCACTTCCGCATTCAGCCGGGCGTTGTCCTGTTCCAGAAGTTGGACCTGTTCGCTGGCGGCGACGAGATTGGAATCCGTCACCGACGCCGCGCCGCCATGCGCCCGCCCGAATTGCTGCATGGTAAACAGGCCGACGGCTGCGATGACCGCCGCCCCCGTCCATAACCCGATCGAGAATGCCGCTGCCGGTTTCATTTTCCGTGAATGCGCGCCGGGCCACTATAGCCGCGTCGCGCCCCTCGCGAAAGCGAAATCCCAACGGATCCTCAAGACATCGATCTGTCTCAATCCGTGGCCTGGTTCGTTTCCCTAGTGTGTTGCCGGTGCGGGGGCCGCGCCGGTGGAACGCGGTGATGGCTTCGGAGTTCCCGGGGCCGCTGGAGGGGCATTGGTCAAACCGGGTATGGTAAACGGATTGCTTTCCAGCTCGGTGGCGGCGTTCTTCTGGTTTGCCCAACGGGCACGGTCGGCCAGAAGAACCTGCTCGTTGTCCGGTGGCAATGGACTGTAGGCCTTGAGGGGGAAACTCGCCGGTATCTGGCCGCGCAGGAACACTTCCCATCCCTTGTACTCGCCCTTGGCGACCTCCGTTTGCGGTCGCGAGTCGATGATATACGGAGTGAGAAACAAGTATTGGAAGCCCTTGGGCGCAACGAAATCATGGATCTCGTAGAAATCGGTCAAGTTCAGCGGGATCCACACGGCTCGCCGTTCCCCGTCCCAAGCCACGGCCCACGGCAGATCAGTGCAAGCGAGCGAGTCGGGTTCGAATTGAGCGGTGACGGCGCGCGCGACGGGTGCGATGTAAGGCGGATAGGGAAACATTCCCTGACGGGGCGGCAACAACGTGAAGATCATCGGCGACACGTTCAATAACACGAAACCGCCAATCGCCACGCCCTGGGTGAGTTTGATGCGAAAGGGTACCCGATCGAGAAGCAAATAGAAGAAGGCGGTCCCGTAAATCGCGATGATCGGCAACAACAAAACCAGCAGGTTCCCTCCGCCCACATCCGGGCCGCTGCGTTCCGGGTCGGACCCGATCAGCGACATGGCCATGATGGCCATAACGATCACCCCCAACACCAACCCTCGCAACCGCGACACATCACGACGACGAAAGCCGTACAACACCCCGGCCCCAAAAAACAACACCAGAAAATCGGTGCCGACAAGGCGTAGATTGTTCAGCAACACAACGCGCGCGTTGGTCAGGAATTTTGTCGAGAGCACCCCCACCGAGTAGGCGCCATGAAAGTCGGGCTTGTAAGAGCGTGGCAACGCTTCTCCGCGAAATGTCCCGGATCGATCAACCAACTCGTACCGCGCGATGCCCAACGCACTGCCCGAGACGTGATGGTTGCGGATCAACCACGGCGTAATGACCGCGGCAAACACCGCCACATAGACAGCCGCCCACATCGCCGCCACCCAGCCCCGAAAGATGCGCATCACGTAAATCACCATTGGCAACAAAAAAAATGCCGCCAGATACCGGGTCAAAAAGCACAATCCCAGCAATACCGCGCTGGCGAGTACCCAGAGCACCGCCCGGCCTGTCGCGGGCGCCGGTGCGGGACCAACTGGCGCGCCCTCAGATCGCTCGGCGGGATTGAGTTTGCCGTCGGCGAGAAACAAACAGTAAATCGCCAGCAGGAACAGCAGCATGAGGAAGTTTGTCGGCAATCCGGACACGCCATACGACCACAGGGTGTCGGAAAAGAACATCAACCAGGTCGCCATGATGGCCACGCGCTGGTCAAAGAGTCGCCTCGCCCACACATAGGTGAGAAGCACACACGCCAAGAGGCACAACTGGTCGAACGGCAGGATGACCCAACGTTCGGGGTAGTAGATGTGTTCCGCCGCGTCGTAAGTCAACATCCTTGCGGGAAGCATCTTGAACAATCCCGCCAATACCATCGGGTACAGCGGCGGATTGCAGATGTCGGGATGTTGCATGATCAGCCGCTTGCATGTGTTCGGGTCCTGAATGTTCCAACCATGCTGCTCGAGTTGCCAGAGGCTGAGCGGACGGATGAAATACGTGGTGAAGCCCTGTCCGTGCGCAATGTTGCGCGCCAGTTGGGCCATATCCATCGATTCCCGCTTGTTGAGCCCGCGAAATTGTCCCGCCGTATAAACGAGACTCAACGCCGCGGCCAGCAGGATCAACAACAACCGCTGCATGATTTTCCTGCCCCGCCCGATCTCAATTTGAAAAACCGCCGTTTGGATCGTCGTTTCCGGTGCTACGGATCGCGCCATGTTGTCTGCTCCTGTTCTCCGATTCTCGCTTCGCCCTGCAAATTCTCGAGCCCGTACTTCTTCAGTTTCCGATGCAGCGTCCGCCGGCTGATGCCGATCTTCTGGGCCGCTTTCGTGCGGTTCCCATCCGCCTCTCTCAACGCCTGTGCGATCAACTGCCGTTCGGCGTCTCCGACGGTCATTCCGGCGTGGACCACATTGATTTTACTCAGGTCCGCTCCCGCACGGATGGCCGCCGGCACGTCGCGTACGGTCAACCGTTCCGCTCGCGCCAGGACCACCATCTGCTCGATGGCGTTGCGCAATTCCCGCACGTTGCCCGGCCAGTCGTACGCCCGGAGTATGTTCAGCGCGTCCGTCGTCAGCTCGCGGACCGGCTTGTTGTTCTCCCGACCGAACTCATCCAGAAACGCTTTCACCAACAGCGGGATATCGTCCCGACGGTCTCGTAGCGGTGGCAGGTCAACCGTCACGACGCTGAGCCGATAAAACAAATCATCGCGGAACTTGCCCTCACTGACCAGCTTTTTTAAGTCCCGGTTGGTGGCGGCGACCAGCCGGACATCCACGTGTAACGTTTTTGACCCCCCGACGCGCTCGAACGCTCGTTCTTCCAGCACCCGCAACAATTTGACCTGCATCGCCGGCTCCAACTCGCCGATCTCGTCGAGGAACAGAGTTCCCCCATCCGCCAGCTCGAACCGCCCGACCCGTCGTTCCACGGCCCCCGTAAACGCGCCCTTCTCGTGGCCAAACAATTCGCTTTCCAGCAGGGAACTCGGGAGCGCCGCGGCGTGCACCGCGACAAACGCTCCGTTCTTGCGCGGGCTGAGATTGTGAATGGCCTTGGCAATCAGCTCTTTGCCGGTCCCCGTCTCCCCCGCGATCAGAACCGTCACCCGGCTCGGGGCCACCTGCTGCACCGTCTCGAACACCTGGTGCATCGCGGGTGACTCACCAATGATATTTTCCAGCCCAAACTTGTGCTCGATCTGCTCGCGCAGATTGACGTTCTCGGACTCGATATGGCGGCTGTTGAGCGCCCGCTGGATGACCAATTCCAACTCATCGAGGTTCACCGGCTTGGTCAGGTAGTGATACGCGCCCGCCTGCATTGCCTGCACGGCGTTTTCGATCGAGCCGTACGCCGTCATCATAATGCACACGGGCGGACTGGTCAGGGACATGGCGCGGCGCAGCAGGCCCATGCCATCAACCCCGGGCATCCGCAGGTCGGTGAGCATCACATCGATCGTGGTGGATTCGAGTGTTTGCATCGCTTTCTGCGAGTCTTCGGCCAGCAGGACGTCGTAACGATCCTGGAGCGCGCGCTGCAGTCCCTCGCGGGTGTTGCGCTCGTCGTCCACGATCAAGATGGTCGGTGGTTTCGCTGTCATCTCGTAAGGCTCTCGTCACGCGAAGCTTCCAGCAGCCGCGTTCGCTTTTCGTGGATGGGCAGTTTGATGCGGAACGTCGTGCCACGGTCCCTGTCGCTTTCCACCTCGATGGTGCCGCCGTGTTCCCGCACGATCCGCTGTACGATCATCAGCCCGAGACCCGTGCCGTTCTGCTTCGTGGTGAAGTACGGCTCGAACAACTGCCCGATCTGTTCGGGGGCGATGCCGTGCCCGCTGTCGACAAACGAAATGGTGACATGCGCGTCGTCGGCTTCCGTGCGAATGCGCAGGATGCCGCCCGAACGCATGGCCTGGAGCGCGTTCTTGATAATGTTGTAGAACGCCTGCTTGAGCTGGGCGCGATCCAGCAAAATACGCGGCAACCCTTCCGCCAACTCCCGCTCCACCAGGATGTCGCGGTCGCCAACCTCCCGCTCCATCAACGTGAGGGTCTCGGCCACCACCTCGTTCACGTTGGTCGGCTGCAACTCCGGCTGCGTGGGTCGAATCGCGTGCAAAAACTGATTGATGATCTGGTCGAGGCGCGCGATCTCGTCGCGGGCCACGCGCAAATCTTCGCGGAACCGCTCGCCCTGCGCTGTGGGCAACTTCTTCAACTCGCGTTCCATGAGTTGAAGATGGATGTTCAACGAATTCAACGGGTTGCCAATTTCATGGGCGACGCTCGCCGCCAGCAAAGTGATCGCCGAGAGCTTTTCGGATTCCAAAGCGGTAGCCGCCCGCTGGCGCGTCTCGGTGACGTCGCGCAAAATAATCGCCATGCCCGTCACCACCGAGTTTTGCTCGTCAGCCACCGGCACGATATAAAACCCAAGGAAACGCTGTTGCGGGTAGAATACTTCCAGTTCGTGCGTGAACACCTTCCGCCACTCATCCTTGTCCGCCGACCAGATTTTCTGCCAGTCGATGTCGCGGAGATAGTGCGACAATGGCTCCCCCACCGCTCGCTCGGGATCGATCCCGAGGAGTTGGCCCGCAGCGGCGTTCAGATAGGTAATGCGCCCATCTGCGTCGGTCACGATCACGCCCTCTTGGATCGTATTGAAGAGCGTTTCCAGAAATCCCCTCTCCCGCGCCAACTTGAGTACCACGCTCTGCAGGCTTTGGGGGTCAATCCGCTCAATCCGACCAATTAACTTGTCGAGGAAGGAATTTTTCACTCAGTTTTTCAGTTACGTCATTGTGCAACTATGTCACAATTACAGAGGTTTTCGTCTTTGACAGGGCCCGTGCTTGTGTGCCAACATGACGCTACACACAGTCGTTTTCAAGCCGAAAACAGAGAGATTTTTCATGAATGCAGATCGGGTTTACCATCAGTTATTGGTTCCGAATGATTCCAAGCTTGCCCTTGTCGTCTTGGATGGCCTGGGTGACATCGCCACTGAGTCAACCGGCTTCCACACGCCGTTGGAAGCCGCCCGCACCCCGAACCTCGACATGTTGGCCAAACGCTCAGCCTTGGGCCGCATGATTCCCGTCGCGCCCGGCATCACGCCCGGCAGCGGCCCCGGTCACCTCGGGTTGTTCGGCTACGATCCGCTCGAATTTGAAGTGGGACGAGGCGTCATTGAGGCGCTCGGACTGGGCATCAACCTCAAGCATGGCGACGTGGCCGCGCGCGCCAATTTTTGTTCACTCGACGCGAAAGGCATTGTGACCGATCGCCGTGCTGGCCGCATCGACACGAAAGTTTGCGAGGCGCAATGCGCGTTGCTCGCCGCCAAGATCAAGAAGATCGGCGATGTCGAAGTCATCATCAAGGCCGGCAAAGGTCATCGCTTTGTTGTCGTATTTCGTGGCAAGGGGCTCGAAGGTCCGCTCGGCGACAGCGACCCGCATCGCGAAGGCCTGCCCATCGCCACCGTCAAGCCGCTCACCAAATCCACCAAGGCCGCGAAGACGGCCAAAGTCATTGCGACATTCTACAAGCAGGCGCTGCCGTTACTGAAGAACTGCAAACCGGCCAACGGTTTCCTGCTTCGCGGCATCGCGCACCAGCCGAAGATTCCGTTCTTCGAGGAGCGCTACGGACTCAAGGCCGCCGCGATCGCCATCTATCCGATGTACAAGGGTCTCGCCCAACTCGTCGGCATGAAAAAAGTGGAAGGCCCCAACACGGTGCGCGAGGAATTCGAGGCCGCCGTCGACGCCCTCAAAGCCTACGATTTCGTCTTTGTCCACGTGAAAGGGACCGACATGGCCGGCGAAGACGGGAATTTCGATGCGAAGGTGAAGGCCATCGAGGAAGCCGATGCCGCGCTCGGTCAACTGCTGCCTCATGTCGATGTCTTGGCGGTGACCGGTGACCATTCCACCCCCGTACCGGTCAAAGGCCACAGTTGGCATCCGCAACCCGTGATGATTTGCGGTGAGATCGCCGGTTGGGATGGTCAGGACCGCTTCACGGAACGCACCGCCAACCTCGGGTCCCTGGGCAGATTCGAGGCGAAATACCTCATCCGCTACATGCAGGCCAACGCCAAGCGGCTGGATAAATTCGGGGCGTAAATGGCATTTACTCCCCACTGAACTGCCGGTCGCCGGCGTCACCCATGCCGGGGACGATGTAGCCGCGCTGGTTGAGGCGGGAATCAATGGTCCCGAGGTAGATTTCGACTTCGGGATGCGCATTCGACAGTTTCTCGATCCCTTCGGGAGCGGCAAACAGGCCGAGGTATTTGATTCGTTTCACACCCCACGATTTGAGTCGCGCGACGGCGACGCATGCGGAGCCGCCGGTGGCCAGCATCGGGTCGAGGACGAACGCGATGTCCACCGGTTTGTGCCCGGAAAATTTGCTGTAATACTCGACCGGCTCCAGCGTCTTCTCGTCACGGAACAATCCGAGGTGATACACGCGCGCTTCCGGTAGAAACTCGAGAATCCCGTCCACCATCCCGAGTCCCGCCCGCAGGATCGGCACCAGACCGACACTCGCACCGACGTGCGCGCCTTGGGTTTGCGCGAGCGGCGTCGTCACCGTCATGGTTTCTTGCGGCAGGTCGCGCGTCGCCTCATAAAACAGCAACACCGAGAGCCCGCGGACGCGGCTGCGGACAATGGCGCCGTTGGAATCCTTGTCGCGGATGTCGGTTAGGAAGCTCTGGGCAAGTGGATGGTTCAGGACGTGGACGGTTTCGCGCATGGCCACAGCCAGTGTAAATGCCGGACTCGATTATTCAAGCCCGGACGCTGGTCAATCCACCGCTCGTCAGTCGCTTCCGAAAAGTCGAATCGCTCGTACCGAGTGCCCGCTCGGAATTGTCGTTGCCTCGGCAACTTCCACAAGGCAATCCGCGCTGGCGAACGACGAAATCGCGTGGGAACCCTGGTTCGGCATCGGTTTTGCCAGCCACTTTTCGCCATGCCGTTGCAGACTCGCCCTCATATAATGGGGGCGATCTCCGCTATTCACAAAATCCTCCGCCGCTTCCGCGGACACAGTCGGCAAATCGATCTCGGCCAGTCCCCGCAGTTTTTGCAACGCCGGCCGCACCAACATTAGGAACGTCACCGCCGCGCTCACCGGGTTTCCCGGCAATCCGAACACCAGTTTCGCTTCGCGGTTGGCGAACACGAACGGTTTGCCCGGGCGCATCGCGATTTTCCAAAACTTCTGCTCGCAGCCAAGTTCCGTCAGCACGTCCTTGACCAGGTCGTATTCGCCCACCGACACGCCGCCGACCGTGATCACGGCGTCGCACTCGCTCAACGCATAATCGATCTTCTCGTGCAAATCCTCGTGTGAGTCATCGGCGATGCCCAACTCGATCGGCTTGCATCCCGCCTGTTGCACGAACGCGCACACGGCATAACTGTTCGCGTCATAGATTTGGCCGTCGCGCAAGGGGCGCCCCGGCTCGACAATTTCCCCGCCCGTTGCCAGCACGCCGACGCGCGGGCGGGGATGGACCACGAGTTGCGCCATTCCCAACGCCGCTGCCAGTCCCAGTTGCGGGGGCCCCAACCGCGCGCCCGCGCGCAACACAACCGTGTCCTTCGTTACATCATCGCCGGCGCGCCGGATGTTCTCCCCCGGCTCGACGGATTCGGTCACCGCGATGTAGCCTTCGTGATGGGGATGCGTGTCCTCTTGCATGACGACCGCGTCCGCGCCTTCGGGAATCGGCGCCCCCGTAAAAATCCGCCCGCAAGTTTGGGGTTCGATGGCGATCTGCGCCGCTGTCCCGGCGGGGACCTCTGTCACCACATGCAGATGAATCGGGTTGTTCTCATTGGCATCCGACACATCCAAGGCGCGCACGGCATAGCCGTCCACCGAACTGTTGTTCCACAGGGGCAGATTGACCGGGGACGCCACATCCCGCGCCAGCACGCAATTCAGCGTTTCCGCCAGGGGCGCGGCGACCTCGGGGAGCGGCCGCACTGCCGCCAGGATGATGTCTTTCGCTTCAGCGACTGTCAGCACTTTGGCCTCCGTCTAACGGGCTTCATCGCCCACGCGCACTTCGCCGTCCACGACATCGGCGGTCGCCAGCGGCGCGTGCACGGGCTCGGTGATCCGCACCGTGCCGACGCGTTTGTCACCGCGGTAGACATTGACCCGCGTTCCCATGGGCGGCATCGTCTGCGCCGCGAAATCGATCACCGCAAAGCCGAATTCTGTATTCACCGAGGCGACCCTGGCCACTCCCGTTTCCGTCGCCGCCGGTTCGAGGCGGGCGCCCGCGGGCGTTCCGGCGGGAGCGGTCGCGCCGCTTCCCAAACAACCCGACAGGAGCGTCGTGGCCAAGCCCATCACCATCGCGCACTTGACTGCTGGCGAAAAACAGCGTCGATCTTTCCGAATGTTCATGTTCTTGCTCCGAAACTGGCGCGCCTGGCGTGATTCGAACACGCGACCGCCGGATTAGAAATCCGATGCTCTATCCTACTGAGCTACAGGCGCAGACCGTTATGTGGTTGGGTTATACGGAAATTGTCCGCGCAAAGCGATTCTCTTGTATAGTTTATACCGTTGTAGTCGTGAATGCAGCACGAGTGACCCGCACGCATCCAAACCTCATTCCTGTTGGTGACTGCCTCCGCTGTTCAAGCCCTACCGACGTTTACCCTGTGATTTTCCAATGCGGTGAATGGCAAGTCAAGCGCCGCGTCAATGGCCAGTGCGGGATGCGTGTCACGATTTCACCGCGCGCACAAGGTGGGATTGAGCCAAGGCCGCCGCTTTGAAGCGGGCCTTCTGACCTCGCTCGCCCGTGGGCGCGGACAACGAAATCCCCATCGTTGCCTTCAGCTTCTTCAAGAACGGCAACATCCATCGGGTCGTCCACGCGAGTTATCGGCACCCCGGTCACCGGATGGTTTTTCCGGTTGCTTAATCGTTGTTGCGGCTCTAAGTTGCCGCAGTAGGTTGTCTCGACGC
>JBKQMH010000017.1:0-39924 GCA_052146795.1 Verrucomicrobiia bacterium | reverse complement strand
GTTCGTAGGAGAGCTGCACCGCCTTGGCGAGGATGCGGCCGCGCGCGGGCGCGGGCGTATTGCGCCAGGCTTGAAACGCAGCCTGTGCCGCTTCAATGGCCGCCTTGGCTTCGTCGCGTGTCGATTGCGGCGCGTGACCGATGATGTCGTCTGTGTTGGCGGGATTGATGTTGGGGACTGTCTTGCCCGATGACGAATCCACCCATTGTCCATTGATGAAATTCTTGTAGCGGTGAGACTCCGCGGCGGGTTTCGTGTCGGCCTTCGGTTTTTCAGCGAGGACTTGCGATGACATGTTTGGAACTCCTGTTTTTACTCCCCCAAAATTTGCACCGACAGTTTCTGCACCGCGTCGTATGGGTCAAGTTTTCTCTTGGCGACGTCGGCCAGAATGGTTTGCGCCTGCGGTGCTTCCAACGCGCGAAGTATAGACGCCGTCATTCGCGATTGCAACAGCCGAATCACCTCGGCTTTGGCCGCGTGCTGACGCCGACGAGCTAATTCGCCCGACTCCACAAGATATGCGTGATGCGCGTCCGCCACACCACAAAGCGTTGCGATCCCGTCACCGGCTTTCGCGGAGGTGTGAAGTGTTGGCCGCTCCCATATCTCGCCGGTGGGAGGGCGAGTTTCCTGGCGAGGCATGCCCGAATTCATCAAATCCGACTTGTTGATCACCAGCACATCCGCAATTTCCATCAATCCCGACTTGGCGCGCTGAATTTCGTCGCCCAGTTCCGGCATGAGCACGACCACCACGGTGTCCGCCACCTCCGCGACCTCGACTTCGTCCTGTCCCGTGCCGACAGTTTCCACAATCACAATATCGAAACCCGCCGCGTCCAGCGCATGGATGATTCGCGGTGTCGCATCCGTCAGTCCGCCATGATGATGACGCGTTGCCAGGCTGCGAATGAACACGCCGTCATCTTCGCTGTGCCGCTGCATCCGCAGCCGGTCGCCGAGCAGCGCTCCTCCCGAAATCGGACTGGTCGGATCAACGGCGATGACGCCGACCATCTTGCCCTGCCGACGCAGCTCATCAATCAGCCGATCAATCAGCGAACTCTTGCCCACGCCCGGCGGCCCGGTGATGCCGAGGATGCGTGCCTTGCCGGTGCGCGCGTAGAGGTCCGTGGACAACGGCTCGCCGGCTTCGAGACGCGTGACCAGTTTCGTGAGTTCCCGGCGGGTCATACTCATTTCGACCGCACGTTCTTCTTCAAATACTCCGCGATGCTGGCGATGGAACTGCCCGGGCCGAAGACTTCCTTGATGCCGAGTCTCTTCAGCTTTTTGACATCGGCGTCGGGGATAATGCCACCGGCAAACACGAGCACGCCCTTGATCTTTTCCTTCTGGAGCAACTCCATCACCCGGGTGAATTGGGCCATGTGCCCGCCCGACAATGAACTCAGGCCGATGGCATTCACGTCCTCTTGAATGGCCGCCTGGACAATTTGCTCGGGCGTATTGCGAATGCCCGTGTACACAACTTCCATCCCGGCGTCGCGCAATCCCATCGCCACTACCAGCGCCCCGCGTTCGTGGCCGTCAAGGCCGGCTTTGGCGATCAACACTTTGATGGGTCGCTTCATATCGAATGACTTGGCCGATACTCGCCGAACGTTTTGCGCAGCACCTTGCAAATCTCCCCGACCGTCACGTAATTGCGCACGCAATCGACGATGATCGGCATCAGGTTTTCCGAGCTTCTTGTGGCCCGATCCAACGTCGCGAGGCATTTCTCAACCTTCGATGCATTACGCTTCTGGCGCAGCGCCGCAAGCTCGCGACGACGACGTGGCTCCGAGTTCGGGTCGGTCTTTTGCGTCTTCAACGACAATTTCTTCTCGCTGACGAATTCGTTGACGCCAACGATGATTTTCTCTTTTTTCTCAACGGCCTTCTGATGTTCGTAAGCGGCGCGGTAAATCTCCTTGTATACGTAGCCGCCTTCGATGGCCTTGAGCATCCCGCCCATGTTGTCGATCTTGTTGAGATACTCGCGCGCCTGTTGCTCCAGTTGATCGGTGAGCGATTCGACATAATAACTGCCGCCGAGCGGATCGGGCTCAGCGGTCACACCCGACTCATAGGCAATGACCTGCTGCGTGCGCAATGCGAGCAGGGCCGATTCTTCGGTCGGCAGCGCAATGGCCTCGTCTTTGGCGTTCGTGTGGAGGCTCTGCGTGCCGCCGAGCACGGCGGCGAGCGCTTCAATGGTCGTGCGCACCACATTATTGTCCGGCTGCTGCGCGGTGAGCGTCGAGCCGGCGGTCTGCGTATGAAACCGCAGCATCATCGACCGTTCGTTCTTCGCGCCGAAGCGGTCGCGCATGATGTGCGCCCAAAGACGGCGGGCGGCGCGGAACTTCGCGATCTCTTCGAGGAAATTGCTGTGGCAGTTGAAGAAAAACGCGATGCGCGGGGCGAAGCTGTCGACATCCAAGCCGCGTTCGACGCACGTCTGCACATAGGCGATTCCATCGGCGAGCGTGAAGGCGATTTCCTGCGCGGCGGTGCAGCCGGCCTCGCGCATGTGATACCCGCCGACACTGATTGTGTTCCAGCCCGGCACCTCCTTCGCGCAGAACTCGACGATGTCGGCGATGAGCCGCAGCGACGGGGCCGGCGGAAAAATGTAGGTGCCGCGCGCGATGTACTCCTTCAGGATGTCATTCTGAACCGTGCCGGAAACTTTCGACCACGGCACGCCCTGCTCGTCGGCGACGGCCAGATACAATGCCAATAATATGGATGCCGTCGCGTTGATCGTCATCGACGTGCTGACCTTGTCGAGCGGAATCCCGTGAAACACCTGCTCCATGTCCGCCAGTGACGAGATCGCGACGCCGACGCGGCCGACTTCGCCGAGGGCCATCTTGTCGTCGCTGTCGTAGCCGATCTGCGTCGGCAAATCGAACGCCATCGAAAGACCGGTTTGCCCCTGCGAAAGGAGATACTTGTAGCGCTTGTTGGTTTCCGTTGCGGTGCCGAACCCGGCATACTGGCGCATCGTCCACAGTTTGCCGCGATACATCGTCGCGTGGATGCCACGCGTAAACGGGAATTTGCCGGGCTCTTCGCGGTGCTCAGTCATGGGGCTCACATAGTTCCACGAGGACACCGTGGGTGGATTTCGGGTGGACGAAGGCGATGCGGGCGCCGCCAGCACCGATGCGCGGTTGTTCGTCGATCAACGCGACGTTGGCGCCTTTCAGTTTTTGCAATCGCTCGGCAAGTTTGTCGGTTTCCAGCGTCAGGTGATGCAATCCCTCGCCGCGCTTCTCGATGAATCGCTGGACGGGACTGTCGGGCGAGGTGGGTTCCAGCAACTCAATCGTCGTCTCGCCCGCCTTCAGTATGGCGACGCGCACCTTTTGCTCGGGCACGTCTTCGATGTGGGACAGCTTCAGGCCGAGCGTGTCGACCCAGAATTTCTTTGCCTCGTCGATGCTCTTCACCGCGATACCGACGTGATCGATGCCCTTGATCATACGATGCCTCGCTTCTTGAAGTCCGCACATTGTTTCGCATCATAGCCCAGGTCGCGTAAGACTTCCCCGGTGTGCTGTCCGAGAAGTGGCGGCGCGTCGCCCGCGACGCCGGGTGTGTCCGACAATTTCACGGGCACGCCGGTCATTTTCACGGACTTGAGTTTCGGATGCGGGCGCTCGACGACCATCTCGCGGGCGCGCACCTGTGGATGTTCGAGCACTTCGCCCACGGAAAAAACCGCGCCGCACGGGATGCCGTTCTTCTCAAAGAACGCGAGCCATTCCTCGGCGGTCTTTTCCGCGAAAATCTTTTGGAGAATTGGGTACAGATCGTCGTGGTTCTGGACGCGCTTCGGATTCGTGGCGAACTTCTCGTGCGTTTTCAGGTCCTGTCGTCCCAGCAAATCACAGAATTGCCCCCAGAGGCGGTCATTGCCCACGGCGAGGTTGAGATAGCGGTCGCGGGCTTTGAACGTCTCATACGGAACAATCGTCGGATGCTGGTTGCCCTTCCGCGTCGGCGATTTGCCGGTGCCGAAGTAGATGCCGGCCTGGTAGGTCAGGAACGAGACCTGCCCGTCCAACAGCGACACATCAACCTTCTGCCCCTTTCCGGTGCGCTGCCGCGCCTGCAGCGCGAGTAAAATACCCAGTGTCGCGTAAATTCCTGCGGTGATGTCCGCCAGCGATGTGCCCGTTTTGTAGGGTGAACCGTTCGGGTCGCCGGTCAGGCTCATAATGCCGCCCTGGCCCTGAACGGCGAGGTCGTAGCCCGGACGGTCGGCCCACGGGCCGGTATGGCCGTAGCCGGTCACCGAAGCGTAGATGATTTTCGGGTTCAGTTTCGCGACTTCGTCGTACCCAAAACCAATGCTCGACAGGAAGTCCTTCCGGAAATTTTCCACCAACACGTCAGAATTACGGATCAGCTTCGTGAGGATCTCGCGGGCTTCCGGTGTCTTGAGGTTGAGGGTAAGCGATTTTTTGCCGCGGTTGATGCTGAGGAAGTACACGCTCTCGCCGTCGAGAAACGGCGGGCCGTACGCGCGGGTGTCATCGCCTTTGTCGGGGTTCTCTATCTTGACGATCTCCGCGCCGAAATCGCTCAGCAGCATCGAACAGTATGGCCCCGCCAGAATGCGCGAGAGATCGACGACCCGGATGCCGTCAAGAGGTTTCATTCTGTCAAGGCTAACGATGCACGCTTGTCCCCGCAAGCGTTTTCCGCTACAAGCGGGAGCGGGATGAGAATCTTAGTCATGGTCGCCCTTGCGGCGTCAGTGCCCTGGATGGCGTTTGCCGATGCGGCGCCAACGAACCAGACGGCGCAGGCCATCCTGGACCGGGTGCTAGCGAATCGACCCACGAAGGATTTCTCGCTGAAGGCGAGATTGTTCGTGGGAGAGCAAGACCCCATGCCGGTGGAGATTTTCGTCAAGAACACCGCAGAGGAGACCCGCACGCTCTATCGCGGCGGCAAGACCGAGGCGCTGGTGGTGCAACCGCTTCACGGTGAACCGAAGTTTTACCTGCGCGGCGTGGGCGAATTGACGGGCAACCAGCGGACGCAGAGATTGCTCGGGTCAAACTTCACGTACTACGACCTTGGCCTAGCGTTCCTCCACTGGCCGAACGTGAAACTTCTCGACGAAGACCGGGTCCGGGGCCGCGATTGCTTCGCGATTGAGGCCAGGGCCGACGGCGAGCCGTACACCCGTGTGAAATTGTGGATCGACGAGGAGTATTACGCGCTGCTGCGGGCGGAGGCGTTTGATACCAATGACAATCTCACGCGACGGTTCGCGGTGACGAGCTTCAAGAAGATCGGCGACATCTGGATCCCACGCGGCCTGGAAGCGTCGCGGGTGCCGCCGGCGCAAAGTCTGCCCTCGGAAGAGAAATCGCGACTGGAAGTATACGAGGGTGACTACGACAAGCAGTTGCCCGCGGAATGGTTCGCAACGGAGAAGTTCCGCGCCGAGAACGGCGGCGGCAAGAACGGCAAGGATTGAGTTATCCGACCGATTCGTGTTTGGCGACCCACCGCATGCCGTGACGCTCCCAGTTCTTCAGCTTGAATTCCACGTGACTGACCTCGCCCATGCCGCGGATTTGCTGCTCGATGTGAAGCAAGGTGCGTTGGACGCCCAACTCTTGTTCGATGTGATCGTCCGTTTTGCGCCCGGGCTGGTAGTCGAAGATCACGAAATCGCCTTCGATGTAGACGGAGGACCGGATGACCTGCACATCGAGCTTCTGGGTGTCAACATAGTTGCGCACCAGAATGCCCTGCACCACCCTGAGAATCCTCAGTTCCTCGAGCGTCATAAGGGCTCACACCCGTCAGCTCGCGGCACGGCGAACGAGAGTAGTGTAACGCCTTGGGAGGCTTGTGGCAAGACGGAATTTTCGGGGGCGGTGTCTTAGTTCGAATCCTTGTTCCAGAAAAGTGCCCGCAACCCCGAACAGACCAGCGCGACCGCGAGAATGGCCAGGATGAACAACCAATAGTGGAAATGATGGATGACGGTAGTCGTGGTAATTGTCCCGGTGGCGGGATTGGTCGTGGCGATCACCGTTGTGTTCATCGCTAGGCTCTTTTCGGTCTCGTCCAAGATGGAGACGCGGACCACGTTACTATTCAGGCGCCGTGAAGGCAACTGGCGTGACAACACGACCCGACGACGACAGTCCGCGATCACCGGACGCTGGCAAGCCATCACCCGTGATGTCATCTCCCACGCATCACCTCATGGCCGCCAGGGCGCTGCCACCCCCTAACGAGACGTACCTGTTTCCGAGAGACCAAAGTCGCATCGAGCGTGGGAGCTGCCCATCAATGTCGCTCCACGCGCTCGCGACAAACAACCTACCGACCCTTGGGCTATTTGCCCGCTCCCTCCAGGTTCCAATATTCCTTGTAGAGATGATGACCGGCCCACTCCAGGCCTTTGGGATGCGTCATCAGCGCCCGGGCCGCCTCCGCATGATTCCGACACCAGACCATGAACTCTTCCGCCGCATCATGATGAACCTTCATGATTTCATCCAGATAGGGTTCGTTCGGATGCATGCGGATGAACGCACCGATTCGTTCGGCCGGATGTTCAATCGTCCAGGTCACAAACTCCTGGGAGCGCTCCGGGTGATGGGCGTCCCACTCGAAAAATTTGGACGCGGCACGTGGGTGAGCCTTGACCCATAGCCCCAGCGCCTTCGACGCTTCGGGATGGTGCACGGACCATTTTTCCACAGCTTCATCATTGGCGAAAGCTAGGCTCGTCAGACAGACGCCCGCTAGAAAAGTCACAACCAGTTTTCTCATCATATTTGGTATACCCTCTTTCTCGTAGATTCGGCCCGACAATACCGGGCTGCGTTCCCGTTTGCAAACAGGAACATGCCGCCAGGGCACTGCCGCCATCGGACGAGACGCACCTGTTCCCGAACGACTGAAGTCGCGCCGGGCGCGGCTCGTCGCGTGAGGCTTCATTCGCCCGCGTCTGCGGTCATGGTCTGGCGATTAGTAGCGCCAGTGAGCTGGCACCCAAACCCAGCCGCCATGTCGCCAAGCCCAATGCCCGCGGACCCATATGACTCCGGGTCGTGGCGGCACGAGCCATCGGCCGGGCATCCAAACCCATTGGCCACGCCATTCCCATGCGCCGGCAACCCAGACGTACCCGGGTCCCGGTGAAACATAGACCGATTCCGCTGGCGGCGGCGGTGGTGCGGTCTGCGCCGTGACCGGGGCGCTTTCTTCGGGTGGTGGCGGCGGTTCAGCCTGCGTCGCGACCACGGGCCCTCCCTGAGGAGGAGGCGGCGGCGGTTGAGCCGCTTGGCGTTCCTGATAACAACCACACAACACGAAGCCACCGAACGCGGCGAGAACCAGTCCCACCATGCACAGTCGTTTCGTCATCATTGTCGTCTTCATCGTTTCTTCCTTTCGATAAACGTCACCGTTTAGTGTCGTTCACGGATTCGCAGCCTTCCACCAAATGAAACACCACGCAAACGCAAATGTCTCACGGGCAGACGGGGGAAAGGCACGACCCGCAATCCGCTCCGCAACCAGTCTCAACCCAAGCGCTCCGTTGACCGGACAGGACTGCCCACCAGTCTGCTAGGGCCAAGGACCGGTATGGACGCGGTAGAACCGGTTCGAATTCCAGCCACCGCTCTGTAAACCGTCGTCGGTGAACTTGAACGCGCCGGTGGCCGAGGTGATGATATTGGTGAATGTGGTCCAGCCCGGGGGCATGACGTTGGAAAAGTCGACCCGGAAACTCTCATTGGTTGGGGCGGTCCACGAGATGGTGAACGTCCTGTTGGTGTAGGCCACCGAGGTGAGATTGATCACGGGGTTGATCGTAAAATCCGATTCCATGAGGACGATGGTGTAGGGATTCCAGGTGGACATGGTGTAATAGATGGACAGGGTGTTGGTAACGACCTTGGTGAAGTTTTCGATCACGTAGGGCGCGTAAACGCCCCCGGGTGTGGTGTCCGGCGGGTTGTCCGCCGGATCGATCGTGGGACCCGCGGGGCCAGCAGGCGTGCTGTTGGTGGTGTTGTGCATGAAGACCCCAAACCCATCGTCCCGCCGCGCATTGAAGATCAACTGGGGCGTGCTCCACGGCCCCCAAGGCGCCTGTGCATAACTGAAGTAGACGCCCATGGTCGATTCCGTCTGCCGTCCGCCGTCGTAGGTCATGAGCCAGAGGTTGAGGTCGGGTGAATAGGTCACCGAGACATTGCCGATGGTGGGGTTGGTTGGGTTGTCGCTGACCAAGGGCACGGCGTTCGTCTCGGCGGTGCTCCACGTGGGCAAGCCATTCGTGAGGCCGGTAAAGTACAGCGTTCCCGCTCCTGTCTCGAACGAATTCGTGGGGATGGTGGCGAGATAGACGGCGCTCTGCCGATAGTAGCCCAGCCCGTACATGAGGATGTTGGTGCCAAACGTGTGCAACGACATGTCAATGAAATGCCCGCCGTTGGTCAATGACGAGATCGTGCGCCCGGTGGCGAACGCATGCGTTGTCTCATTGAAAGTCGCGAGGACGGAGAAATCGTTGGAGTTCAAGGTGGTCGGCGAGTAGCCGGTCTTGCAGACAATGTAGAGGGTGCCGTTGTTGCTGATCCCGGCGGCGGGGACATCGAACGAGCCCATGTCGACGCCGGGCGGTTGGATCAGAAGTGCTGTGCCGGTATTGGTCGTAAAGAAGGTCAGAGGGACCCCCGCTCCCGGCGAGGTGTTCGTCGTCCAAGCCATCGTGTCGCCAGAATTGAAATACAAGGTGTCGCCGAAGAGAAAGATGATCTGGTTCCCACTCACGAACGACGAGCCGAGGTCGGTCCCGCCCACCTGATAATCGGTGTAGGTCTGGTTCAGCAACGGGGCCCCGGTTTGACGGTCCGTGTCGGCGGCGTAGTTGGTGGACGCCTCCTCGCCAATGAGTTGCTGGAGCTTGACGGAGGAATTGGTGTTCCAAGTCAGGACAGGAATATTCTGTGCGCGCGCCGGGACACACGACTCAACCGCCGCGAGACAGAGAGCCAAGAGTAGAAGCAGGTTCGCCAACCGCACGCGCACAATTTAGCATGGCGTTCGGCAAATTCAACCGCGCACGGCCCGCCCGAACATTCGTTTTAGCTGTGCTGCTATTTGGCATCACACCCGCAGAGAAGACGCCTGCGCAACTATTCCGCAAGCACAGCGGCGGGTCCGCGCTCATCGCGCGCGGCTACAGCGGGACGGCTGGCCGGGGGATCGGAGAATGGTTGCTGGGGGATAAGGCCCAGGTCCCGCAACAATTCGTGGTCGGCGTCGGCTTCGGGGTTTTGGGCGGTGAGAAGTTTGTTGCCGTAGAAGATCGAGTTGGCGCCGGCGAAGAAGCACAGGGCTTGGGCTTCGCGCGACAGGCGGGAGCGTCCGGCGGACAGGCGAACCTTGGCGCGCGGGAACGCGATGCGGGTGGTGGCGACGAGCCGGATCAATTCGAACACATCGACGGGCGGCTGGTCTTCGAGCGGCGTGCCGGGCATGGCCATCAGGCAGTTGATCGGCACGCTCTCGGGGGGCGGATCGAAATTCGTGAGCACTTCCAGCATGCGCAGCCGGTCCGCCACGGTTTCGCCCATGCCGATGATTCCGCCGCAACAAACGGACATGCCGGCGCGTTGGACGGCGTGGATGGTGTCGAGACGATCCTGAAACGTGTGGGTGGTGACGATCTGCGAGTAGAATTCGGGGCTGGTGTCGAGGTTGTGGTTGTAAGCGGTCACACCGGCGGCTTTGAGTTGTTGCGCGGCGTGGTCGGTGAGCTCGCCGAGCGTGACGCAGACTTCCATGCCGAGCTTGCTGACTTCGCGGACGGTTTCGAGAACGGAATCGAAGGCGCTGGTCCCTTCGCGGACGCCTTTCCAGGCCGCCCCCATGCAGAAGCGGGTCGAGCCGTTGGCCCTGGCGCGGCGGGCGACCTCCAGGATTTCGTCCGTGGACATGAGGTGTTCGGCGTCGATGCCTGTCTGGTAGCGGGCGCTCTGGGCGCAGTAGGCGCAATCCTCGCTGCAACCGCCGGTTTTGATGCTCAGGAGGGTGCAGAGTTGGACTTCGTTGTTCTGCCAATGCTGGAGGTAGACGTTGCGGGCCTGCTGGATAAGGTCAAAAAAAGGCTGGGAATAGAGCTTCTGGAGTTGGTCAAACGTGTAGGAACTCATGTAATTTGTATCGGCAACAAGCTAACTATAAACATGTTATGCAAAAATAGCCTCGCGCCATCGCCAAAATCCTACAAAAACCGCGCACGCATTGCAAGCACGGGGTCGTTCTGCTACCGTAACACTCTGTCTATGGACAAGGTTATCCAGTCGATCTGCGGCATGTTGCAAAGCCCCGACGGCATGCGGCGGTGCGCGGCAGCCATGGTTATCGCCGAGTTGAAGCCGAAGCAGGACTCGGTCGTCAAGGCGCTTGGCGACACGTTGAAAGACGCGAACCAACTGCTTACGCGCTATGTACTTGAGGCGTTCGAGGCCATCGGCACGCGCGCGGTTGTTCCGTACGTGTTGCCGCTGCTGGAAGCCCAGGAGATCGAAACCAAACTGCGCGCCGCAGCCATCATCGCCAATGCCGGTGGCGACAATGTGTCCAGCCTCCGCGACCAGTTTCTGAAGGCCAGCCCACAGCAGAAACGCGTGTTGGTGGACATCTTGGCCCGCATCCACAACCGCGAGGCGATGCAGTTGATCCTGGATGTCCTGTTCGATACGGATTTTGAACTCGTCAAGGAAACCTGCCAGGCCGTCCGCCGCCACATCGGCGACGCCGAGCCAAAGAACCGCGCCGCGCTGCACCGGCAGATCGCGAAGTTTATGACGTCGTCGCGGGTAAAGAAGAACGACCGTGTACTGACTTCCTGTCTCCTGTTGATCGGCTATGTGGGCGCATCGGATGCGCGCAAAGTCTTGTTGAAGTACAGCACGGCGAAGAACCTCGGGTACATCCGGCGGAATGCGTTGATCGGCCTGAAAGGGCTGCCTTACACGGGCGCGGCGATCAACCAAATGGCGGGTCAAATGTTGAAGTACCTCGGCGAAGCGGATTATCCGAACGTCGTCCAGAACGCGCTGGATATTATCGAGAAACTGCCGCTGGGCAAATCGTACGATGCGCAGTGGCGCAAGCTGCTCAAGAGCAAGCACCCGAGCGTCCGCGCGTTTGCGGCCCGAAAGCTCGCGACCAACGACAATCCCGCCGGCAATCGCCTGATGATGACGCTGCTGGCGCATGACGACCCGCAGGTCAGCGAAATTGCCGCCGGTGCCCTCGCCCGTCACAAGGGCGCCACCAAGTTATTGTTGGCCGCCCTGAGCCGGGAACGCAAGGCCGAGCGCGCCTGGCGGTTGGCGAAGATCCTGAAGCCTCACAGCGAGTCGGTCGACAAAAAGACCGCCAGAAAGTTTGCCGCGCTCGCCGCGCGCGCCCTGGAAGCCGGCGAGCCGCGTTACGAGACGCTGCTGTACTTTCTGCGCAACATCGACCCGGCGCTGGCGGACGGCGTCTATCGCGAGGTCGGCTTGAAATACAAGAAGGCCAGGAAATGGTCCAAGGCGGTCGATTGCCTCCGGCAGATCGCGCGCTCCGAGGGCTCCGACAACGAACTCCGTTTCGAACTCGGCATCTGCAATATCAAACAGTCCGCCAAAGATCTCGCGCCGCATTTACGCGCTGAGGATTACGCGTTGCGCGCGTTCCAAGCGTCGCTGCAGGTCAAGGGTTTCAAACTGTTCGAACGCTTGAAGAAGGAGAAAGCGCTCGATGCCGCTGATTTCTACTACATCGGCTTCCACTTCAGCGAAGGCTCCGGGGACGAACTGAAATTCGGCCGCAAAATCCTCGAGCACGTCGCCAAGCGTTGGCCCAGGACCAAGGAAGGCAAGGCGGCCAAAAACAAGCTGAGGCTCCCGCCCAAGTCGCAGGCCATCACGCCCACGCCGATTGCCCAAGCCAGCGCGGCGGAGTGAATTCGTCCTTCCTCACGCGTTCGGCGTCAAGGCGTTCGCCAGCATAATCCACTGTTCCACCGCGAGTTCTTCGGCGCGCGCCGTTGCCGCAACCGAGGCTGCGGCAAACGCGTTGTCCACCTCTCCGAACTGCGCGAGCAATTTGTGCAGCATCTTGCGGCGTTGACCGAAGCCCGTGCGCACGACGTCGTGAAACGGCGCGCCCGCCCGCAACTTCACCCGTGGATCGCGCCGGTCCAGAACAACAATCGCACTATCCACCTTGGGCGCGGGATAAAAGCATCCCGGCGAAATGATGTGGGCGATCGTGACGTGGTACCAGAGTTGCGTGAACACGGTCAGCGCCCCGTAGTCCTTGTGGCGCGGCGTGGCGGCGAGTCGATGGGCGACTTCGCGTTGCACCGTCAGAATCATCGCGCGCGGTTTGTCCTCCCGCTCGACCAGCCGCTCCAGAATCGGCGTGGAGATGTTGTAGGGGAGATTCGAAACGACCTTGTACGGCGCGGCGATTTGAAAATCCGCCCGCTCCAGCGCGTCCACCGCGTCGCCCTCGATCAACTCGACGCCGTCCAACTGGCCCCGCAAATACCGGCACAGCCGCGGGTCTTTCTCGATCGCCACCACCCGCCTGGCGCGCGCGACCAACTCCACCGTCAGCACTCCCAACCCCGGTCCGATCTCCAGCACCGACTCGTCGCGCCGAAGGTCCGCCTGCTCGATGAGAATCCGCAGAATGTTTCCATCGATGAGGAAATTCTGTCCCAGCGCCTTGCTGGGGCGAATGTCCAGCTCCGCAAGCAATTGGCGAACTTCCGTCAGCGTCATGTCGCAAATGTTCGCATGCGACAAGGTCCCAATGCAAAGAACTTTTCGCGAGCCAGGCCGTGATGCTCAAGACGAGAAAATCACTCGACTCGAAACGGCCGGCCCGGTCCCTTCCATCTCTTGATTATGCTTGATAAACGCGTCGCGAAACCTCCAGCATGGAGCCGTGGCGCATAGAAACGGACCGATCCGCAGCAAAAGACCCGTTTGAAACCGAACAAACACACTTGGGGTATCTGGCAACGTCGGGAGTGCCTGGTTCCGACTCTGCGGGGTTGGATCGTCCTGCTATTCCTCGGGGCCGCACTCGTCGCGCTCGGTGTCAAGAAGGCGCACCCGTTCCTCACGGTGAACGCTCCGGTCCCCAGCGACATCCTCGTCATCGAAGGATGGATTCCGGATTCCGCGCTGCAAAAAACCACGGCCGAACTCACCCGCGATCATTACCGCAAGATCCTCGTGACCGGCGGGCCAATTGGCTCGGGCACCTACCTGTGTGGCTACACCAATTGGGCCGACCTCGGTGCCGCCACGTTGATTCGCCTCGGCGTCGATACCAACACCGTCGAAGCCGTGCCCGCCGCCCGCGTTACCCGGGATCGCACGTTCGCGTCCGCCGTCGCGTTGCATGCCTGGTTCCACCGTCATCACATCGACGCCGCGTCCCTCAATATCCTGACGACGGCCGACCACTCGCGCCGCTCGCGCCTGTTGTTCTGCAAGGCACTGGGCCGCGACTATCACGTGGGCGTCATCACCATCGAAAACCGTGACTACAACCCCGATCGCTGGTGGAAATCCAGCGAGGGCGTCCGCTCCGTCGTCGGCGAACTGCTCGCCTACGGCTACGCCCGCTTCCTGTTCTGGCCATCGCCTCAGACCGAGTAGTCCCCTGCGTCTCATTTGGACGCTTCAACGCCGTGTCGAACCTCACAGGCTAAGCCATCGCCCAACGCATCAGTAACGGAAGAGCGAAGGCCCAAATGAAGCCAAACAAAGCCATCTTTAGCAAAACAAAGCCATGTGACAAAATGGCGCACTTGACATTGTAACCACTTGCCCCCCAAACCAATCCACATCGCACAAAACTCAAAAACATTCGGGATTATGCACTTGACAAAGGTATGGCCTCAATTCTTTGGTTGTTCCGCCACCGGGCCGAAATACATCCAGCGAACAATTTTTTGGCTTCCGCCCATGACAGTCGTGTAGGTGTAAAATCCATCCTGATAGGCGCGGCATTTTACATAGGAACCGTTGACCAGTTGTTTCGTGTCGCAGGCCAAAAAGTACGATCTCACTTGTGTGTCAAGGGACACCTGCGGGTTTGGGTTGGGTGCCCCTGATTGCGCCCATGCGGCGTTGACTCCCGCCATTGTCGCCATGAATTGTGCATTGCGTTCTACTTCGCGGTGGTTATTCAAAATCACGCCCTTACCCTCGATCACGTCAGTCACTTCCCCGTCCAACTCTTGAACGTTTTCCTTCTCGAACTGAAGGCGTTCCTTTTGCTGCTGTTGCGCCTTCTGCCAGGCGGCAACCCTTTCCTGTTCCGCCTTCCGCCAGTCGGCGGCCTTGGCAGGATCGTAACCAAGTTGCTTTTGAAGTACGGAAGGCAGCTTTTCTAGCGGGAAAGTCGCAACGCCGGTCTTGTGGAAAATGGTGACAGTCGTTGGCGTGACTCCCTGCCACCGCACTTCTTCATAGGTCGTGCCGTCAATCGTGATAGTGGAGGGAAGCGCATTGCTGACGGCGGCAACAGGCGGATTTGTTTCATTCGCATTGGCACCGATGGTGACGATCAACAGAAACAGAGCAAACAGAATTCTCATTGCGGCATTTCTGGTTGTTCTCTCTCACTTGCGCCGCTTGCCTAGATGCCTTGGCTTCTTCTTTTCTGGCCGCACGCGCACCACGGCCCGCATCAAGTCGTCAAAACGCGACTCAGTTTTCGGGGACGAATTTCGCTTCCTTTGCATGATGGGATTTTATTCTCTTGGTCGCTCTTGTCCAGTCTTGAAATGCCGCAGGCGTTGGGCATACTCGTGCGAACCGCACGACCATGGCACCTCGCGCACTTAAATTTCCAGCGCCCCTACCGAAAGTCCTTTGTTTTCTGCTGCCCCAAAAGAGACCCGAAGATCGCATGAAAATCTACCGAGAGTTTGTGCGTGCCAGTCTTCGGGATAGATGGGGCATCGTGCCAACGGATGACGAAGTTATTGCCTGCGTAAACGCTAACGCAGCGAAATCATTCCAAAGGAACCAAGTGGAAAACCTCGCACCATTCATGGCGATGTTCCTAAAGAATTACGAGGCATACAATCGAAAGAAGCGAGCACAAGCTGGTGCAGCAAAGCGGTGGCCAAAAAAAGTTTAAGATTTCTCTTGGAGCCCTTTAGGTGGAGGCGTTTTTGTCTCAAGCATCGGCGAACGTGCGCCAAGCATCCACGAATCTGTCGTAAGCATCTTTGAATCTGCATTTAGCATCCCGGAATCTGCACTAAGCATTTTTTGGTTCCCAAAAGGGCAGAAAAACCACCAAGGTCGCTGTGATATTGTGCCGTCGGGTTTGAAAGACCCATGCTCGGACAAAGCGATTTGCCGCCACGACCGCTGCCAACTGGCAGCACCTTTATCCGAGAAGGCTTTCAGGTCTGGCGGCATTTTTTTGTGAGGCGTAAACGAATGAGAAGAGTATGAAGCGCAAGACGACCAAGGGCCGGTCGCGACCAGCGCAAGGACGAAAAAAACACCAGCCCGCGTGATCTAAGCGACAAACTAAGAATCACGCGGGCTGGAAGGCCCACTATCCTGCGGGCGTGGCGGAATGAGCAGACGCGCCAGACTTGGACTCTGGTGGAGCAGCCTTCGACGAGGCATAAACTCCGTGCGAGTGCAACTCTCGTCGCCCGCATCAACTTAACCGAGGAGGAGTTTCGCCGATTTGCCCGGACAAATCAAGGGCAAATTTACCAGCGATTTCTGCGGATGTGGCGCTTTGGCGTCCTGATCGACATGGCGACGCTCACTGGCTCTTGGTAGGTGAGCCGTTTGCCCGTAGCTTTCCGCAAGCCCCTCACGGTGCGTTCGCCATCCGTGACTTTCCGGTTATCATGCCGGTGATTGAACTCGGCCAAGTACAACGGCAAATGCTGCTCGGAGACATGATGGAAAGTCCCGACCACGCCACGTTTGAGAAGCGAGAAAAACGACTCCGCTCCGTTGACGTGCGCCAACCCGCGAGCATATTCACCCGCAGAGTGATTCACGGCATGATGTCCGGCAAATTGCTTTGTGGCCTTGATGTACCCCTGATTCTCGTCCGTCATAATCGTGGCGGATGGTTCGACATGATTGTGCAATACGGTTTTCAGATTCTTGCCGGTGACATACTTCACCACCTGCGACCGCACTCGGCCCCCGCGCTCTACCAGCGCGACCACCGGCACCTTGTTGCCCATGTAGTGACGGCCCTTGCCTGTCGTGCGTCCGCCGATGTACGTTTCATCCGCCTCCACGATTCCAGCGAGTTTGCTCTGTACATCTGGGTCGCGTAGCGCATGGCGAATCCGATGCGTCATAAACAGGGCCGTGCGGTAGCTTCCCAAACCGAGAATGCGTTGGAGTTGCAGCGAACTGATGCCCTTCTTGGACGACGCCATCATGTACCAAGCTACTAGCCATTTCCGAAGCGGGATGTGTGAATCCTCAAATATCGTCCCAACCGTGCAAGTGAACTGCTTGTCGCACTCGCCGCACTGATAAAGACCGGGCCGCACCTTCTTGTCGGTGTTCGCCTTGATCGGCCAGATGCGCTTTGCATCGGCATTCTTGCAATGCGGGCAAACGGGGCCAGAGGGCCACAAGATTGATTCTAGGTACTCACGGGCCGTGTCATCCGTCGAAAACCGCTGCATGATTTCATCCAGCGTCAGATCGTCTGGCGTTGGCAGTAGGTTCTTTTTCATGCCTCAAATATCGCATAAGAGCCTACCTTTGTCAAGTGCATAATCCCGAAAACATTGGCTTTGTTTGGCAGAATTACATATTTGAGCCGCTCCTCTCCAGCCGCCTCCATATTGTGGGGCCAGATGCCCGAGTCTGACGAGGGTATCTGGCCGAGTCCGACGGAGCACTTGCCGTTGTAGGCCGCAAGCCGAGTCTTCGAGAGGCGCCATAGACCTGACGGTGGCGCAACCCTCACGCGGTGCTTTCCGCTTGTAGGGCGCCGGGCCCGGGCGCCATCCCCCGCTTGTGGCCTCAACTTGGGTTCGTTTTTGGCTTTCCGCCCACAGTTTTCCACGCCGGCTTTGTCAAACTTGGGTTCGTTTGTATTTTTTACTTTTTCGACAGCCTCTCCATCACCCCAACCGGTTGTGGTGCCCCCCTTCATTGTCAAAGAACGTTCCAACGCCAGCCCCGCAGTATATCCTAATGGGATACAAAGTCAATCGCAATACGATGAACCCGACAAAGCGCAAACCCTCACCCCCCCCGCCTGCGTCAGCGCGACATTGAACCGCGGTCCGACCGCTGGTGTAGCCGCGCCTCTGTGAGGCGTGCTCCGGCCGTTTTCTTTCTCTGCGTGAGAAAATCCGTTTCCTCTTCGTGTCCCTCGCCCGCCCCTTGGCTACTCGGCTACTTGGCTACTGACTCCCGCCCTCCTCCCTCATCATTTTCGCCTTTCCCCCCTCGTCCCCGCCCTCCGTCCGCGTGTCCGCCATCTCGTCCGCCATAGCTCGTGTCCGCCGTAGGCCCGGCGAAGGTGGATCAGCGACGGCGGACTCCACCCCCGTGCGCCCGCCAAAGTCTCGACGGCGGCGGGTTCTATTCGCCCCATCCGAAACCCAGCCCCCTACCGCGCCGATCCTCTCTTGATTGTAGGCCCTGTCCTTTCCCAAGCGCGGCTTGTTTTGGCTTGAAATTCATGCCGTATCAGGCGTATAAGCTCAACTGACCGGTCCGTGTCTGGGGCCGCTTCTCGACCCCAACGCGTCCCGTCTGCGCGAGACTAAGACATACTAATCTGGTTGCGAGAGCAGCGTGAAGGCCATCTTCAAACAGGAGCGCTCTGAACGTTCGCGAATACAGCCTTGCTCGCGATCTTTACCATTCTCTGCGCGAAGCTAATGCCATGAACAGATTTCGCATCATCGTGACGGGAATGAGTGTCTTGTTCCTCGCTCACATCGCGGAGGCGCAGGTCGGCTCAAACTGGACGGAGGTGACTTCCGCCGCTGCGTGGGGCGCACGGGCGGATTTCGGGGCCGTGGCTTTCAATGGGTCGATGTGGGTGCTCGGGGGTTTCCTCGACAGCAATCCCAGTATTGCGAGCGACGTATGGTCCTCGCCGGATGGCATCAACTGGACAGAGATAACGTCCGCCGCCCCGTGGGGCCCGCGGGCGCTATTCGGAGCATTTGTATTCAACGGGAAGATGTGGGTGCTGGGGGGATACAACGGAAATCTTCCTAACGATGTGTGGTCGTCGCCCGATGGCACGAACTGGACAGAGGTGACTCCCGCCGCCCCGTGGAGCGGTCGCGCCTTGTTCGGGGCGGTCGTGTTCAATGGGAAAATCTGGGTGATGGGGGGAAGCGACCTTGATGGCGACTATTTCAACGATGTTTGGTCATCGGGGGACGGCACAAATTGGACAGAAGTATCGGCTGGCGCGCCGTGGAGCGGTCGGTTCGGCTTGGGAGCCGTGGCGTTCAATGGTTCGATGTGGATACTGGGGGGCTACCATTACGACGATGACCCAACGGACGTATGGTCTACCCCGGACGGGTTGAATTGGACGCAAGTGACCAACTCCGCCCCGTGGAATATACGATACGAGTTCGAGCCCGTAGCTTTCGACCATCAAATATGGGTCCTGGGCGGTTATGACGAAAACTATCTTGACGACGTGTGGTCCTCACCGGACGGCACAAACTGGACAGAGGTGACCCCCGCAGCCCAGTGGTCCGCACGTTCAGACTACGGAGCATTAGCATTCAATGGTTCAATGTGGATGCTCGGCGGGGATCCTGGCCTGAACGACGTGTGGGCGTCGACCGCAACACCGCCAGTGGCTAGCTTTACCGCCGTACCCACCAATGGCTTCGCGCCGTTGTGGGTGACTTTCACGGATACATCGTCAGGTCTGGTAACCAACTGGTTCTGGGACTTCGGCGACGGCAGCACGACGAATCTCACGACCTTGAGCGTCGCCCACCAATATATAACAGGGGAAATCTATACGGTGACGGAAATCGTCACCGGACCAAGCGGCGTGAGCACCAGCGTCCAGCCCAACTACATAACTGTTGCCGGCTGCCCGTCGATCACGCCGCCACCACCACCCGCCATTTCAGTGAACCCCACGAGTTTGTCCGAGGCCGTCACACAGGGACAGGACGCGCCCAATCAGATGTTTGGTGTCTTGAACCCGGTTGCAAATTGCTCACTTCTGACTTACTCAATTTCATCTAGCGCTCCTTGGCTTTCGGTCAGCCCAACCAACGGCGCAAGCGCTGGCTTGACCGTCACACATACCGTGGTTTATTCAACCGCGAGCCTGACGGCCGGCCTGTATAACGCCGCCCTCACGATCTCCTCTCCCGATGCCACCAACTCACCGCAAACCATTCCTGTTTCCTTGACCGTGCTTTCATTGGTGGTCTCAAACACCAATGATTCTGGGCCGGGTTCACTGCGCCAAGCAATTTTGAATGCAAATACTGGGGGCGGTGGAATCATCTTGCTCTCCAACGCCACCGGCACCATCACGCTAACCAGCGGCGAACTGGTAATCAGTAATAACATCAGTATTCTGGGTCCCGGCCCGGCCAATCTGGCCATCAGCGGAAACAGCGCCGGCCGTGTGTTCACCGTGTCCAACGCCACGGCCAACATCTCAGACCTGACAATCCAGAACGGATCGACGAATGCGCCGGGCGGAGCCTTGTACAACCTCGGTAGCCTCGTGTTAAGTAACTGCATCATCACGGGGAATTCATCCCTCGGCAACAATTTTGTTTACCCCGGCATCGGGGGCGGTATCTACAACGGCGGGACGATGGCCTTGGTGGATTGCACGGTCACCAATAACTTCGCTAGCAGCAGCCTCTTTGATTATGGTGCTCTTGGTGGGGGAATCTACAATGCGGGTGTGCTGACGCTCGATTCGTGCGCGATTAGCGGCAACAGCTGTGAAATTCTTGACTACTTCGAAGGCCAGGTCTCGCCTAGCTCCGGAGGAGGCATTTACAACGCGAACGCGCTAATGGTCAATAATTGCAGCATAAATAATAACAGTGTTGCCGAGGGAAGCCCCGGCTGCTCGGGTCCAGGCGGACCTGGTGGCGTCGGAGGAGGTGTCTACAATACTGGCACGGTGACAATCATGAACTCAACCGCCAACGGAAACTCAGCAGGTGCTGGAGGGAGCGGGTTGTGTAACTTATATTCCGGTGGCGACGGTGGAAACGGTGGTGGGTTTTGGAATGAAGGCAGTCTGTTTATGACCGGTTGCACCGTCTGTAGCAACTCCGCAGGTGCCGGCGGCGAGGGCACCTCATATGACTATCAACAATTTGGGGGAGACGGTGGTAGTGGGGGGGGAGTTTACAACCTTGGCACCCTGGCGTTGACCAATTGTACGATTGTGGGCAACGTCTCTGGCGGTGGAGGTGACGCTGTCGGTGGCTTCTTCGGCTCTGCTGCCGATGGGGGTAACGGAGGAAGTGGTGGTGGGATTGCGAACTCTGGAGTCCTAACCGCAGTCAATTGCACCGTCTACGGCAACTCCACCGGCAGCGGCGGCTCAGGTGCATATGGGTTCGAAGACACTGTCTCCGGTGGCGAGGGTGGCACCGGCGGCAGCGGCGGTGGGATCTCGGGCGGAGGAACGCTGATCAATTGCACTGTTTACGGCAACTCCACCGGCAGCGGCGGCGATGGCGGACCGGGTTACGAAACCGTGAACGGCGGCAATGGCGGCAACGGTGGCAGTGGCGGAGGCATTTCCGGGGCGGGAACGCTGGTCAATTGCACCATTAGCAGTAATTCTGTAGCCCAAGGTGGTTCGGCGGGCGGTGGATACGGGGTGGCCAACAACGGCAACCCTGGGAGCCCGGGAAGCGGCGGCGGGATTGACGGCTCAGGACAACTTCTCAACTCGCTCATCGCCTCCAATTCCACTGCTGGTAGCGGACCCGATGTCTCCGGCAGTTTCACTTCACTGGGGTACAACCTGATTGGAACTACGGACAGCAGCAGCAGTGGGTTCGGAGCTACCGGCGATCTGCTGAACGTGAATCCGCTACTGGGTCCACTCACGGATAACGGCGGGCCCACTTTCACCTGTGCCCTGCTTCCCGGCAGTCCCGCGATTGATGCGGGTACCTGCGTGGGTGCCCCGCCGTACGATCAGCGTGGTGTTCTACGCCCTCAAGGCGCGGCCTGCGACATCGGGGCATTCGAATTCGTCTTCGTTTGTCCGGGAGAGGATCTCTGCGACGGAATTCCGGATTCGTGGCGCGCGCAGTACTTCCCCAACCAGCCAACGGACAACGTCAACGGCACGATGACTAACGGCCTGTCCTGTGCCACCTGCGATGCTGATGGCACCGGCCAGGACAACCTGTTCAAGTTCCTGGCAGGGCTTGATCCAACCAACCCGTCGTCGATCTTTGGAATCACGGCTATCGCCCGCGAAAGCAACGATGTCGCGGTGACCTGGACCTGCGTGGGTGGCCATAGTTACGTCCTGCAAAACACCCGAAGTACGGCGATGATTGCCGAGTACAGCACGAACTTTGCTGATGCCAGCCCGACGATTCTTGCGTCTGGTCTTGGCCCATCCACTACCAACTACCTCGACGTGGGAGCCGCGTACGCTCCAGTGGTGACAGCGCCCGGCGGCACCATGGTCACAATCTCCACCGTGCCATCGACCGTTGGCTGCTCGGCGGTGTGGACACGCGGCATTACGGATTCGTTGGGCAACGCGTTGCCGATTGGCAGCCTGCTCATGCTCGGGACCTTCAGCATCACCGAGCCAACCATTCAGTCGAATTTCACGGCGGGCAACCTCAGCGCAATCATGTCGAACTTCACTCCGTACAGCACGCCCTTCAAGGTCGGCGACGGCACCAGCCAACCGGCAAGTTGGGATGTTTCGTTGAGCGCGGCGGGCTTTGCTGGTCAGCAGATTTATTTGCTGGCGGTCGATGCTCCAACCTTGGCGGCGGCGAATCATCTTGGAGTTTTCACCGCGCCGTCGTGGATCTTCCCCGCCGACGGATGCCAGATCGACATCGATCTCGACGATGTGACCGACTTCACCATCGGTGCGCAAGGCGGTCCACTGACGATCAACCTCGTCTTGGGAGGGGAGACGTATACATTCAGCGACACGGCCAGATTGAGTTACCTCCCCGGAAGAATTCTCTTCTACCGCGTCCGGCTGGCGGAGTAGGTCCGCCCTCCTCCAGTCGAGTTCAATTCATGCCTTCTACATAGATTCGGTAATGATACTTTGGCGAATACAGCCAACGCGCTGAATTCGCTACGTCGAAAGTAACTGACGCGGTATTTCCTTTGCCCGGATTCTTGTACATTTCCATCAGGTCGCTCAGGTTGCAAACCGCCGGATTGACCATAAACCCGCTCCTGCCAAGTGGACGAACGAGCCGGTAACGCCGGGTCTCGTGATCAATGGACTCCAACGTCATGGTAATCTTCGCGGGCTTGTACAGAAACTCGCGCAGTTTCCCCAGCCAGGTGCTCCCAATCTCGACTTCGATCCACACGGGACACTGGTCGGACAACAGCGGCAGCGGCTCGCCCCACATGGCCGTTCCTTCACGAACCAGCCGGTGGGGCATGAGCGGCTGACTCACCGCCTTCCGCTTCCACAGCATATACTCCTTCTCCGTGGCGACCGGCTCATAGTCCCGCAGGATCACTTCCAGCGCCCCCGCGTCATCCTCGGCCGCGAAACGGTCATCAACGGTCTGATACTTGAGAATCACAAAGGCAGGAGCCGTGGGCCCAAGATAAAAGCGGCGATTGCAGGCGGCGAGAAACGGAGTATAGGCCGAGTACCCTTGAAACACGGGGCGCGGCCGATAGTCGAGGTCGTTCAACAGCGCGATCGCCTGCTCGTCACCAAATACGTCGACGGATTCCTGGCCAACCAAACGTTTGATCGTGGGCAGGGCGTTCTGTTCCTTGACTCGTGACAGCGTGCCATCCAGCGCCGCGCGAAAATCTCTCGGATGCACGAAAGCCGCACCGGTTTCGACAACCCGGTCCCGGACTCGCGGGAGCAACTCCGCGAAGTACCCCGGGCGGGTCAGGAACAAGAAGACGTAGGGCGACACCAGTGCCAGCAGCGTCATCCCCAGCAAAAGTCGTCGGTGTCTGCCGGGCGGCTGGAAAACGGCCCATGCCGCCGGCTCGGCCAACAACAGAAACGCGAACAGCGTGTAGATGTGGCGATGGTCGGCACGTACAAAACCTTCCTTCCAGGCGACGAACAAGCCGACGAGAAGGGTACTCAGCATGGCCAGGTCGCGGCCCTTGTCCTTGCCGCCGTGCGCGAGACCGACGAATATGGCTCCGCCCAACAGGAGTGCGCCCAATCCGCCCCAGAATGCCGCCCGCGGCTCGTGGAACGCCATCGCCTCCGCGTACCCAGACGCCACCTCGTAGGCCCCGCGCAAAAAAGGCGGAAACCCCGACACCGGCTGTCCGGCGACACACCAAAGCGACAACAGGCAAACGAGATACATTATCGCCAGTCCACTCGCCCGACGCCATTTCCGTTTCGACAGCGCGTACGCGACAACGACCAGCAAACTTGCCCCGCTTTGCAGAAAACATGTGAACTTTGTGAGCGAAACAAACGCAAAGAGAACTCCGACGCCAAGGGCACGTCCCGGGGATAATGAAGACTCAATCACCAAACAGGCTGACAGGGCAATGGCAAACACATACACCGCGTCGGGAGAAACCGCGGAGAAGAAAACGATGTTCACGGCAAACCACCACCGCAACACGGGGCGCAGTCGCACCGCCAGCGCGGCCATGAGCAACGCAAAGACACCCTTCAGCGCCAGGTCAAAACCAATCCGGCTTGCAAGAAGATGGCCCGAATACGTGTCCGCCGTGATATATCCCAGCGGACCATAGGTGAAGATCACGTCCCTCCCGAATTGCAGGCCTTTGAAAACAAAGTGGCTCAGCGCCCCCTGCCACGACGTGTCCAGTTCGGGAAGGAAGCGTTGAGTCGGCAGGTTGATTAGCACCAGCCAAAACAGCAGGAATAGCCCAAAGAGAACGGCCCGACGTCCGACTCGATCGCTTTCCCGAGGGACGCTCACGGCGACGTTCCAATCACCAGATCGCAAACAAACGCGATGGTCGATGGTGGCTCGCGCCGCACGTCTCTCCCCCCACGCGAGTCAGGCAAAACCACTTCAGGTTTCGGATGTAATGGCGTGCCGCCCCTGCTGATTTGCGAAACGCGGCCGGCAACGACCTTGATGTGGCGGGTACCTTTCTGTTCCATCCAACACGAGCAATATCCGGCGCCGGAGGGAACGTCAAGAGACTGTTTATTTGGTGCTCCGGCAACGGCTCACCGTCTTTTGCCATCCACGAACAGCGACAGTTGAAATCCCGTTCGTGGAGGGCGCGGCTAACTAACATCTTCCAACGTCGATACTTCCACGCCGCATGTAATCTTCGATTTTGGCACACGATATGCAACTTTCCCAAGGCATGACACAGGCCTCTGAATCATTTGTCGAAGGAATGGTGGACACCTTCCGACAACCGCCCACAGGGCAGGACGAAAAAAAATCGCGTGATCCCGTCTATCGCAACGAGTTCACCATCCTCGTCGTCGATGACGATGCGTCGTTCCTGCATCTGGTGAGTTCCGTGTTGCGCAAGCACGGTTTCAACGTTCTAAACGCGTCCTCGGGCGTCAAAGGCCTCACCATGTTCACCTATGCCCCCAGCGACATTCGGCTCGTGCTCCTCGATTACACCATGCCGATGCTCGATGGGAACGAAACACTCCAGCATTTGCGAAAGCTCAACCCGTCGATCAAAGTCGTGGCCGCCACATCGTCGGACCCCGATCAAGTGGCGTCGAGCTTCCGGGACGGGGTTGACAAATTCCTCAAGAAACCATTGGACGCCAACGAGCTGGTCGCCATGATCGATTCCTTGGTCGGTTGCAAACCACAGAACTAGACTGCTCCGGTTTCGTCGCCCGTTCCACGAACAGAAATCCCGCCGAACTGGTGTGCGGGGACCAAAAACCTGCGCGCGACACATTGCCTCACCCAAAAGGGTCGATCTCGCGTCGTCACAAACAATGGGTCATACCGCTTTGCCAGGAAAAGGGATTGGAGGCGGGTGGGAGAATCGAACTCACGATAGGAGTTTTGCAGACTCCCGCCTTACCACTTGGCTAACCCGCCCTCCCTCAACTCAGCCAGAATACCACGCCCGGCGGCTTGTGGCCACTGGAAAAAAAGCTGGTGACGGCGGCACGGTGCATCTTCTATACTCTCTGCCCGAATGGCTGATACCTTCCAGCGTCTGTCGATCCTGATTCCCGTCTTTAACGAGGCCAACACGGTCGGGGAGATTCTTCGCCGCGTCCGCGCCGCGGATTCCTGCGGCTTGGAAAAGGAGATCGTTCTCGTGGACGATGCCTCCACCGACGGCACCAGCGATGTCCTCAAGAAACTTCCGCCGGGCGCCGGGGTCAAGGTCGTTTCCCATCCGTTCAACCGCGGCAAGGGCGCGGCCCTCCGCACGGCTCTCGAACACGCCACGGGCGACATCATTCTCATTCAGGATGCCGACCTCGAATACGATCCGTCGGATTATCCAAACCTCCTGCGACCGATCCTCGATCATCGCGCGGACGTGGTCTATGGCTCGCGGTTCGCGGGCGGCACCCACCGCGTGTTGCTGTTCTGGCATTACATGGCCAACCGTTTCCTCACCCTGCTGTCGAACATGGTCTGCAATCTCAACCTCACCGACATGGAAACCGGCTACAAGGTCTTCCGCCGTCAATGCGTCGAGGGGATCAAGCTGACGTCCGACCGCTTCGGCATCGAACCAGAATTGACCGCCAAGCTGGCGCGCCGACGGTACCGCTTCTACGAAACCGGCATCAACTATTCCGGCCGCGATTACGCCGAAGGCAAAAAAATCGGCTGGAAAGACGGCTTCGCCGCCCTCTGGTTCATCTTCCGCTACCGGTTCTTCGAGTAACAACGGCAGCCGAACCACCAAACTTTCCTCCACTCTACGTACGCGCAAATTGTCGGAGTCGGTCGACGACCTTCCCCACCGCTTCGGCAATTTTTTCGACATCCGCGACCGTATTGTTCGTGCCGAACGAAAATCGCACCGCCGCCCGCGACAATTCGTGCGACAGCCCCATCGCCTTGAGCACATGCGACGGTTCGAGGGAACCGACCGCGCACGCCGACCCGCTCGAAACGGCCACGCCTTCCAGATCGAGCCCGAGCAACAGTCCCTCCTCCTCGCAGCCTTCAAAACTGAAATTGATCGTATTGCCGATGCGCCGTTTCGCGTGACCGTTGCGATGCGAACCAGAAACCCGTTCCACAATCTCCTCGCCAAGTTTCTCGGTCAACCCGAACAACCGGCGTTGCTCGCCCTCCATCTTCGCCGTCGCCAACTCCGCGGCCTTCGCCAACCCGACGATCGCCGCCACGTTCTCCGTGCCCGCCCGCCGCTCGTTCTCGTGGCTGCCGCCGAACAGCAACGGGTCCACCTTCGTCCCGCGCCGCACGTACAACACACCGACGCCCTTCGGCCCGTAAAACTTGTGCGCCGCAATCGATAGCAAATCCACTCCCCAATCGTTGACATTCACCGGAACCTTCCCGAACGATTGCACTGCATCCGTGTGAAACGCCACGCCCCGCTCGCGGCTGATCGCCGCCAGTTCTGGAATCGGCTGGACCGTGCCGGTCTCGTTGTTGGCCGACATCACCGACACCAACACCGTATCGCCCCGGATCGCTTTTCGCAGATCACCGGGATCAACCAGGCACTCACGGCTCACGGGCAGATACGTGACATTGCACTCGCCCATCTTTTCGAGATGCTGGCACGCGTGCAGCACTGCGTGGTGTTCGATGCTGCTGGTGACAATGTGGCGACCCTTCTTCCACAACGCCCGCGCCACGCCAAACACCGCCATGTTGTCGGCTTCGGTGCCGCCTCCCGTGAAGACGATCTCCCCCTCCTGCGCTCCCAACAATTTCGCCACGCGCACCCGCGCATCATCCACCGCTGCCCGCGCCTCGCGTCCATATATATGCACGCTGCTGGCGTTGCCGAAATGTTCCCGCAGATAGGGCAACATCGCTTCCAACACCGCTGGCTCCAGCGGCGTGGTCGCGTTGTGGTCGGCGTAGATGCGTTTCATGGACAACCAAATTGTAGGGCGCGAAGCCCGCAGGGTTTCGCGCCGTGACCGGTCAACATGATCGGCTGGCAACCCTTCGGGCTGCCAGCCCGACAACTACGAAACTCAAATCCCCGCGCCGTGTGAGTGGCCGATCATCCGGTCGCGGTCGGCGGCCGCCGTCTTCATCAGCGTCTTGCCGCCTTCCTGATACACCGTCGTCCGCGGCGGCACCGGGTCCAGCAACCACACATTGCCGCCAATAATCGACCCTTGGCCGATGGTCACATCGCCCAAAATCGTCGCGCCGGCGTAAATCGTCACGTCATCCTCGATGTTCGGATGGCGCTTGACGCCCTTCACGACCCGTCCCTTGGCGTCCTTGGGGAAACTTTTCGCCCCGAGCGTGACGCCCTGGTAAATCTTCACGCGCTGCCCGATCACCGTCGTCTCGCCGATGACCACCCCCGTGCCGTGATCGATGAAAAAATGCGGCCCAATGACGGCGCCCGGATGAATGTCGATCCCCGTCTTGTTGTGCGCCCATTCCGTCATAATCCGCGGTATCAACGCCACGTGCCGACGATACAGCAGATGCGCCATCCGCTGCACCGCGATCGCTTCAATCCCCGGATACGCCAGTATGATCTCCTCGTTGCTGATCGCCGCCGGATCGCCCTCGTACGCCGCCGTCACGTCCGTCTGCAAAATCGACCGCACACCCGCCAGCTCGCCCAGGAACTCCTGCGTCACCCGCGCCGCCGTCCCCGCCAGATCGTTCTTGTCGCACCCGTCGCACGGACGATACTCCAGGCTCCGCTGAATCTCGTTCTCCAGCCGCCGCGCCAGCGACGACACCAACTCCGAGGCGTACTCGGCCAGTTGTTTGGAATGAATCGGGTCCTTGTCGTAAAATCCGGGGAACACCAGCCGCAGCAAATCCCGCGCAATCTCCACCACCGCGTCCCGCGACGGCAGGTTCACACCGTCCAGATGATTGATCCCTCCGTACTTGTGGAACGAATCAACCAGCCCATCGACTATCTGCGCCAGCTTCTTTGCCATAACCCATCCAATTTACCCGCGAATCCCCTCCATTTCACCTCAATAATCTATCGAGGACCTCGCACCTTGCCCCCGACCACTCCCGGTAGTTCTAGCCAAAAACTTGGGTTCGTTTTCATTCGAAACTGTGCCAAAACGTCTCACTTGTTTTTGAGGATTTCGTTTGTAACCTACAAATCATTAGCTACTTAGAAAGAAAAAAATTGGTGCCAAAATTTGGGTTCGTTTGCAATTTTTATTTTTTTCGCAGCCTGTCTCCTCTGTGGTAGGGACGCGCTGCCGCGCGTCCTCTGAACACCTGCCGTTTGTAGCCACAGCGCTTGCCCGCCTCTGGCGCGGCTCCGTCGCCGTGCCGACCGAACGCTTCCCTCGCCAACCGAGCATCGTCGACGCGCGTTGTGTCTCCCCGTCTGTCATCCCGAGCTTGTCGAGGGATCTCTGCCGTTGCCATCACCACCCCGACCCCAACACCGAGTAACACCTTATCCATAGCGGCATAGGATATCACATTTGGATATCAAATCCAAACCCAAACCGCGATTCCACATCCTGCGCCGCAGCCAGCGCCGCGCCCTTCCCTGTAGCCGCCCCGCTCTGTCGGGGCGCGCCCCGTTGCTCGGAGGGCCACGCTTCGTCGTGGCCGCCAAATCTTCTTGCCCTTTGAGGTGAACCAACTCGCGAGATGGCGCCGTCGTCTACGGCAAAGGATCTAAGGTAAGGAGTCTTGCCGCCCACCGGCTGTCATGCTGAGCCTGTCGAAGCATCTCTGTCGTTCGCCATTCCCGTCCACCGCCTGCCGAGCCTTGACATCAGCCACGCGCACGCCTCATGCGACGAACTGACCCAACGGGACCGGATGCCGGGGAAACAGCGGAGCGTCATACAGCCGACGAGGGAGTGCATCCCTATCGTTCGGCGCGCAGTGGGCGGGGCGACCTCCAATTCACGCGTCATGTGTATTGATTTTCGGGCGTGCTGTGTCATGTTGTTCCGAAGAACTGGAGGAACGACGATGCACAATGAGGTGTTGGTCTGGATCGGCGGCAGGCTCGCTTCCTGGTCGAAGTGGGTATTGCAACGGATTCCCTACGAGATAGTGCGTAAGGACAGGGCGAAAGCCGACGAAGCAAAGATTGAGGGCAACCAGTTGGTGCCGCGAGACGTTCGTCTTGCGGCAGTGGTTCAAGCGCGCGTGCTGATGTTCAAGATCAACAGTGTGCGGCATGATGCGGCGCGATGCGGCATGGTGGCAATGGAGTGCGACAACTGGCTAAATGAGAATGGGCTGTATCTGCCCAAAGCGATGCGCTACCAGTTCTATCGGAGCGTTCGGGCTTGCCAACTCTTGTCAGATTGCAACGTAGCGGGTCATCGGGACGCAGACCTTATGAGACTGATTAGGGAGCAATCGGAACAAGCAGAGCGGGGCGTACAAATGATTGAAGAATACATCGATTCATTCGACAAGTAGCACCTGACCTCGCATATTCAGATTGCTACGCACACCGGGTCTGCTATCCTGTCCGGCGATGTTAAAGACAACCGCCAAGTTTCTACTTGTCGCGTTCTTGATGTGGCTCGCGGTCGTCATGGGTCTTAGCATCGCCGCTCAAGCATTCGGTATCCCCGACACGGAGACGTGGACGACAATCATCCGTGTGGTCGGCGGAGTGGTGTCCTCAATCATTGCAGGCGTCATCGTCGGAAAGCACACGGCGATGAAAATCTTCATGACGGTGATGCCCCTAATAAGTGCCATCAGTAACCTAATGTTCCTTGTGTGCTTCCTGCTCGGCGCAACTGTCGTCGTTATGGTTTTTGTGAAGGACTGGGAGTGGGTCTTTGAGCATTTGTATCAGCCCATCGTCTCGCCCGCAGTCGCCCTGACCACGTTCAGTCTCATTCCGCTAACGATATTCCTGTTAATGTTTCGAAAGTCGCGGTCGCTTGGAGGAATCGTCCTGTACCTACTCTCCTTCTTTATGGGATTCTCCCTCTGGCTTTATTCACTGCTTGCCCTCAGCTCTCACAGCACATTCTGGCTCATAGTCGGGCTGTGCTTTGCAGGGATTGGCATCATACCAGTCGCCATCATTGCGTCAGCGATTGCCGGGGAGTGGGGCATCGCGGCAGAACTCCTGTTAGTGGGCGTGCTTGTCGTTGGGGCGCGGATGTTCGGATTGTACGTTGCCATGAAGCAAGGCGAGAAAGACGAAGAAGCCGAGAGAGCAAGCCAGCCCGCACAGCCGGTCGAGACGACCTTGATCGAATAAGGGCTGCTAGGGTGGGGCGACCTGCTCGCGTCGGCCGGACGTGATGGCGGGGTATTAAGCACCAAGCATCTGCTTGAACCTGTCGTCTGACAAAACAAGCTTGCTGGTCGGCTTGCCTTCCGCAATCGCCTCCAAAGCAAATCTCCTAGCCACGTCAACGCCGCGGACGTGGTTGGCAACCGCTGGCGATACTAAGACATGGACCTCATTGCTGAAATCAAGCGTGACGCCATCGTCGCCAGTTATTTCGATGCCGCGTCTACCGGGATCGTATCTTAATGTTGGCGTACTCATGCGGCCATGATACCACCGAATCGAATCGAGTCAATCACAGCGCCAGTCGAGCCACTGGTTTGACGCCAGCGGCGGCAGGGCCTGCAATCTCGCGCAAGGGGGGATGAGATTGAGGACGGGGCACGGCGGTTCACCTGCGCCACGCTGCGCCGCACTTCGCACCCCCCCGTCTTCCCCTTGGTCATTGTACCATCGCGTCTACCGCAGTATAATTCCACGGATGCCGTATCAACCATCCCAATCGGCGACGGCCAGGCCCGCCGCGTTCCGCCATCGGCTCGGAGTCCTGGCCGTTCAACTCATCGCGGCGCAGGCGCTCTACCTCGCGCTGGGACTCTACCTGTTGTACAGCGGGTTCACCGCTCCCACGGATGCGCCATCGCGAGTGCCGTTCACCATCGGCGCGTTCGCATTCGGCATCTTGGGCGTGATCGCGTCCTTCCCTGCCGTCAATATCCTGGCGCGACGACAACCTCCCGGCAGCAATTTCTCCGCACTCGCTGCCGAACTTCAGCGGCGGTTCTTCATCGGATTCGCCTTTTCGGAGATCGCCGCCCTGGCCGGACTGCTCATCTTCTTTTCCTTCGCCGACATCTTGACCCTGATTCTCCTGGTCGCCGTGTCCTCCGCCTCCATCGCCGTCCATTACCGGCGCGAGCGAAAGATCGTGGACGACTTCGAGCGGACTCCGCGCTGACGGGACGCCAGAAAACGCGGACTCACATAAACTGCGACGCGACTTCGTCGGCGAAGAGGATCCCGCGCTTGGTGGGCTGCAGTCGGTCGTGACTCCACTGGACCAAATCGGCGGACAGCAACTCGGCAACCTGTTTGTCCCAGCGCCCGCGCAGTAGTTCGGCCGGCACACCGGCGTTCATTCGCATCCCGAACGCCGCGCGCTCCGCCGCCCGCAACTCGGGCGTAAGCGGTTCTTCGTAGGCCAGCGCGCGTTCCCCGGTGCGCATCGCGGCGATGTACCGGTCCGTGTCGGGCGCGTTCTGCCAGCGTTTGTCGCCCACGGTCGAACACGCGCTCGGGCCGAGCCCGATGTAGTCCTTGCCTTCCCAATACGCGATGTTGTGGGCGCACTCGCGGTCGGGTTTGGCGAAATTGCTGATCTCGTATTGACGATAACCCGCCGCCGCCAACAGCTCCATGGCAGTCTCGTACATCGCCAGTTCCAGCTCCTCGTCGGGCTTGATTAATCCCTGCTGCAACAACGACCAGAAAGGTGTGTCCTCTTCCAAAATCAGGCAATACGTCGAGAGATGTTCCGGCTGAAGCTCGATGGCCTTGGCCAACGTCTTCTTCCAATGCTCCATCGTCTGGCCCGGCAACCCGAACATCAAATCGAGGTTGATGTTCTGAAACCCAGCCTCGCGCAGTCTCTCGTAGGACTTGACGGCGCCCGTCACTGAATGCACCCGCCCAATCTTGTCCAACAACCCGTCATCGAGCGCCTGGACTCCCATCGATATGCGATTCACCCCGAATTCGCGGAAGAGCGTCGCCTTGTCGGCCGATACGGTGGACGGATTGCATTCAATGGTCCATTCCGAAACGTCGCGGGAGGAATTCCGCCCGCCAATGGCCTCCAGAATGCGCCGCATCAACGGCGTGGGCAACAGGCTCGGCGTGCCGCCGCCAAAGAAAATGGTCTTGGGTGCGAGTTCCGAGGCGTATCGGTCGAGTTCCAGCAGCAGCGCGTCAATATAATCGTCCATCTTCGCCGCGCTGCCGGCTTCGGAGTAAAACGCGCAGTAATTGCACTTCGCCGCGCAGAAGGGAACGTGGACGTACAGGTGCTCGACTTTGGCCTGTTGAATTCCCATGCTTCTCAGGTCATCATACCCCCATACATGGCAACAGACAAACCCCAAATGATCCTCGCCAGCGCGTCCCCGCGGCGCGAGCGCCTGCTGCGCGAGTTGGGGTTGCGCTTCCTCGTCGTTTGCCCGGACGGTATCGAAGAACTGGATGGCGGCGCGGCGCCCGACGTGGTGGCCATGCAGAACGCCCAACGCAAGGCCCGCGCCATCGCGGGCCGGCATCCCCACTCGATGGTTATCGGCGCGGACACCATCGTCGTCCTTGACGGAAAAATCTTCGGCAAACCGCGCGACCGCGACGATGCCCGACGCATGCTCGGCCAACTCGCCGGCCGTCGCCACGAGGTCATCACGGGCGTCTGTCTCGTGCACCGCTCGCTCGACACGGAATTGGTCTTCGCCGATACCACCCGCGTGTGGATGCGCCCGCTACTGCCCGCGCAAATCGCCGAGTACCACGACAAGATCGACCCGCTCGATAAAGCCGGGGCATACGCCATCCAGGAACACGGCGAGGGCATCGTCGAACGGATTGAGGGCAGCTACAACAACGTTATGGGGTTCCCAACCGAACGCCTGCAGGCGACGCTGGAGAGGTTGGGAGTGCTTTGATCGCGTGGCCCGTGCTTACGAAACGGCGACCCGCGCATCCCGACAGGCATCTCGTAACGACGCCAACGCTTCGGTGACGGTACGGTCGAGCGACTTCCCGCTTTGCAAATTGCTCAGTGCCAGCTTTTCAAGCTCCGCAATTCGATGAATCAGCAAGCCTCCGCCGGTTGCCGTGAAGCGGAAAGTTGTTTCACGGACAACCGGTTCACTGACGACGACATTGGTTTCATTGGTCATTTGATTCCCTTCGCTCCCGTCTGGTCAATCACGTCGCGGCGCTCCGTGGTTTCATCCACCACCCGCATGATGTCACCCCACTGCCCCGACGACGGCACCGACGCCACACCGTAACCGTTCAACGCATCCAACAGGTTGTGGACGGCGTTCATCATCAAGCCGGTGTTCGTGACATACTTGGATGCCGCGTCATCGCCGATGGGCGTGACTTCGTACAACGGCCAGTCGCATTTCTTAAGCATCTTGGTGATCGTGGTCAGCACGTCCCGCCACTCGCTCTTGGACGGCGTGTGCCACGATTGGAACGCCTCGCAATCCAGTAATCCACAGGCGAGCGTATATTTCTCGTTGAAGAACTGATTGAATCCCTCTCGGCTGATCTGGCTGATGGCCACAAGAATCTCCTCTGGCAGCGATATTTCCTGTTGCGCCGTGCTGCCTGCCTGCGCCGCAGTGCTGCGAAGTCTGGTCGAAGTGAAGCAGCTCGCTAAAACTGATCCACCATACCCCCAACCGGGCAATAACCTAATTATTTCGCAAACAATCGCTTCGGCCCGCCTAGTGTTTCAGCTTCATGTCATCTTGGAAGCAGTGAACCACCTTCTTGATTTCCTGAAGCAGGATCGCGCCGTAGATGATCCGGTCGGCCCCCTTGATGAACGGCAGCGTCGGCGCGGCAACGAAATCACCCCGCCACACGAGCGCCTCCGATTTTTCGCCGATGCGGATCGGCCAGATCTCGCTCAGTGTCGCCGCCGCGTAGTACTTGCCGCTGACGTAATACTGCACGTCCATGACCTGGTAGTGATCGCCTAGTGGCAACAAGTAGATGGCTCCGAGGCTCAACGTGGCGTGATGGTTGGCCTCAAACAGGGTCCAGTACAGCGTTGGCGTGAGCAACCCGGTCCGGTCGCTCCCCAGCAGCCCGCTCTCCCGCAGCAGTGTGGCAAACTGCCGGGCCACAGCCGGCTGATCGCGCAACATCTCGCGGAGTTGCGTCCCCGGCGACACCGTGACTCCGTTGGATTCGTAGGGCGGCAGCCCGTCGAACCCCTCCCGCTGGAACGCCGTGGCGCGGTCGTGCAACAATTCCCCCCAACAGGCCCCGATCTCTTGCGGATCAGGATTGTTCCGGGCACAGTTCGCCAGTTGCTGCGCCTCGGCGCGTGTCAAATTGAGATCGGATTTGTCCGCCGTGGTCGCCAGCGTCTTGTCCAGCAACCAGCGGATGGCGCCCTGGTTCGATTTCAGGTTCAGGCTTTGAAAATCCGTGATCTCGCACGGCCCGCGCATCGCTTGATACGCGTACACGTTCAGCGCATCGTGCGGCAACGGGTCCCAAACCAGCAATCGCCGCGCTGTCTCCCCCGCCGCCTCCGGCGTCACGAAACAGGTCTGCGCGGAGAGCCCGTTGGGAAAGTTCATCAGCGAACCGCGGGTGCCGAGAATGTCACCGTCGAGCACATGACGGAGGTCGGTTGCGGGAAAATCACTGAACTGTCTCACATCTTCCAGTGGATCGGACGCCGTTGCGACCGCGGCCGCTGCCAGAAATCCGCCCACCAGACCGGTTAAGGCGACCCTGCTTACTTTATGTCGTTTCCTTGGTGTCATCATGGGACAAAGGCACGGTACGCGATGGACCAGTCGTGTGCCATGGGGTAGAACCCTACCTGTCCCGATCGTCCACGGCGCGGCGTTTATTCCATCGCGGCCAGTACTTCATCGAGCGGCAGCGTGGCGAATGTGGTGGCGTAGTCGGACATCGCGTACGGGATGATGAGCTGCCGGCCGCGTAGGAGGCTCCCACAAGAATACACCACGTTGGGCACATAGCCTTCCCGCTCGTTCTCGTTGGGCTTGATCAGTGGCTCGCGCAACCGGCCAATGACCTTGGTCGGGTCGTCCCGGTCGAGCAGGAACGCGCCGATACAGTACTTCCGCATCGGCCCCACCCCGTGGCTCAGCACGAGCCAGCCCGCGTCGGTCTCGATCGGGGAACCGCAGTTGCCCAATTGGATGAATTCCCAGGGAAACTTCGGCTTCAACAGCAGTTGCGTCTTGTGCCAAAAATGCAAATGGTCGGAGTACATCATGTACAGGTTTTCGGAATCCTGCCGCCCGAGCATCGCGTAGCGGCCATTGATCTTTCGCGGAAACAGCGCCATCCCCTTGTTCTGCACGGCCGGACCGTTCAGCGTGATGAATTTGAAGTGGAGAAAGTCGGGCGTCTCAATAAATTGTGGCAGGATCAATTTGCCGTCGTACGCGGTATAGGTGGCGTAATAGGTCTTCGTGCCGTCCTCGTTCTGAAACAGAACAAAGCGGGCGTCCTCGATCCCGTTGCTCTGCGACGGTGTGGTGGGAAAGAGCACGCGTTCGGACAGACGCGTGTCCGCCGCAAATTGTACCTCGTAATTCGATTGGGCCAGCATCAGGATTTTCCGGGCCGCGGATTGTCGTTCCTCATCTCGGGCACGAAGGTGTTTCAGAGTCGCCAGGACGCTGTTGCGCAGCTCCGGCAGTGTGAACGAGTCGCCCAGGCCTTGCAGCACCTCGCGGCTGAAGTCGCCCGCTAGGCCCAGTTCATGAAGTTTCCGATCGAACAGCCCTTTCTCGTACGATGCGTTGGGCACCTGTGCCGGCTCGAGGCAGTATCGCGTGGGTGCGTTGATCGTGATATTGCCAGTTGCATCCAGGAATCCCGTGCGAAAGGTGATCGAGGAAATGTGACCTTCGCCGGTGGCCCGCAGGCTGAGAATAAATCGCAACGAGCCCGGCGGAAGATCCGACTGGTCCGGGTGCGGCACGATCGAGGGATTGAACAGCGCCGCCGCTTCGAGCGAGTACTCATGACTGAAATACGCGCCGAGCAGCAACTTCCTCTCTTCCGATGGTTCCTCGTTGCTCTCTAGACTGGGACGGACCTGCTCGAACCGCCGTCTCAGGAACTCGTCGATCTTCACGTGGCGCTCCCCAAACTCGGCCCGCACCTGCTGCAGCAGCGTGTGAACGTCGCTTTCGGGAAGGGCCATGACCTGGGCGCAAAGATTGATCGCGCGCCGGTCGTTCGTCAGAAGAAATGGACGGAGCAGCACCCGTGTGCGGTCCGGATGCAGGATAACATTGGTGCGTCGGATGTTTGGTGCCCACATAAGTTGTAATCGCGCCTACGAAACCGGCTGGTTGAACGCAGTGACGGCGTTCTGCATGAGCTGCATTTCCGCCAGGGAGAGCAGAAAGGCCAGGGTGGACTCCGCGCCCTGGTTTTGGTTGACGCGATCCACGTGCAACGCATCGCGGCAGCCGCCGGTACTGGGCGAGTACACTTCCAAACCCAGGTCATTCCAGCCGAGAAACCAATCGAAAGCGCGCTGGGCCTCCGCGTACCACCACGCGTCCGACGTGGCCCGATAGGCTTCGAGACAGGCCGACACCATGGCCTGCGCTTCGATGGGTTGCTGATCGAACGTCGCGCGCAGTCCGCCGCGCTGATGAAATCCGTTGCTGCCGATCGGGCGGAAGTCGCCACTCTCCGCGGTTTGCATTTCCGCCAGCCAGCGCAACGTCTGCAGGCCCCGCTCAAATACCGCCTTCTGCCCCGTCGCCCTTCCGCTCACAATCAAGGCCTGCGCGAGCTTCGCGTTGTCGTAGGAAAGCACGTCTTCAAACCACGGCCAGTCCGGCTGCTCGGTCCGATGGAACAGCTCCATGAGCCGCGTGGTCAGTGTGTCGCGAACCTGGCTGGCGGTTCGGTCGCCGCTCAACCGCTGCAAATATTCATGAATGCCGAGCAGGCTGAACGCCCACGCCCGCGGGGATGTAAACTCGATCGCCGCCGGCAGCGCCTGGGCGAAGATCTGTCCCGACATGACCTGGAAACTCCGGTAGGGCGAGCGTCCCACGCCCGTGCCCAGCGCCCACAGCGCCCGCGCGTGCGAGTCCTCCGAGCCCTGGTCATCGAGCCAGCGACGGTCGAAACTCAGGTGATTATGGAACCGCTTTGTCTTCGAATCGAATGCGTGATGCAGAAACGCCGCGTAGATCGTCGCCACCGTCCGCACGCGCTCCGTCCCCTCTCCCAACTCGTCCAGCAGCACGGCCAGTATGAAGGCGCGGGCGTTGTCATCCGTGCAGTAGCCCTCGGAGAAATTCGGAACGGTAAAAATGGCGTGTTGAAATAGCCCCGTGGAATCGGTCATCCGCGCCAGATGATCCAGTTTCAACTCGGGCAACTCTCGTGCCTGCTGGTCCAGCGTCTTCGTGGCAAATGATTTTCGGGACAGCACCGCCCGCTCGATCCGCGCCAACTCGAACGAGCGCATGTAGAGCCGGGCCACGTTGCTCCAGACCATCTCGCGTCCGAGCTTGTACGCGTTCTTGCGCATGGCGTGCCACCGTGTGTCGTCGCGCAGCAAGCCGATGACCTCGTGGGCAATGGCCTTCGCGTCGCCGAACGGCACCAGCACGCCGCGCCCGTCGGCCAGTAATTCGGCCGCGTGCCAGTAGGGAGTCGAAATCACGGCTTTGCCCGCGCCAAACGTGTAGGCCAACGTGCCCGAGGTGATCTGCGCTTCGTTGAGGTACGGCGTAATATACAGGTCCGCCGCGCCGATGAACTCCTTGAGCTCATCGAGCGCAACAAACCGATTGTAAAAAATAACGTTCTTCTGGACTTTGTTCTTCTTGGCAAGGCGTTCGAGGCGCAGACGATAGGCCTCCCCCTGCTCGCGTAGCTCGTTCGGGTGCGTGGCTCCCAGCACGAGGTACACCACGTCGGGAAACTCCGCCAGGATCTGCGGCAGCGCGTTGAGCACGTGCTCAATCCCCTTGTTCGGCGACAGCAGCCCGAACGTCAGCAATACCACCCTCCCCGCCACGCCGAACTGGTCCTTGTAATAATTGGGATCGACAAACGGAATGTCGGGAATGCCATGCGGGATGAAATCGATTTTGGCCGACGGCACCTGGTAGACGTCCTGCAACAGTTGCCGTCCGCGCTCCGCCATCACCAGCAGCCGCGTCGATCGCGTGATGAGTTCCTGCATCACACGCCGCTGATCGGCGTTGGGCTCGCGCAGCACCGTGTGCAGCGTCGTGACGACCGGCATTCTCAATTCGCGCAATAACGCCAACAAATGGCTGCCCGCCGGTCCGCCAAAAATCCCGAACTCGTGTTGCAAACAGACAATGTCGACGTTGCTGATGTTGAGGAAATCGGCCGCGCGCTGGTAAGACGACAAATCCTGCTCTTCGATCTCGAAGTGGACCACGTCGGAATACTCATAGCCGCCCGGGATGTCATTGACCGGTACGGCGAAACACTGCGTTTGCGGGTGCTCGGCCGCCACAGCGGAAAGCACGTCGGTCGTAAACGTAGCGATCCCGCACTTGCGCGGCAGGTAATCGCCGAGAAATGCAATTTTTCGGATTTGAGATGGTTTGTCCACAAATTTGTCCACCGCAGTGTGCGCCATGTTCCGTCACCTTGCGAATAAGGTAAAACCCTACCTCGGAATTCCCGGGGCAGGGCTTCACCCTACGGACGGCTTGAGGCAATTGTCAGATAGTGACCGTGGACGCCGACGGCGCGGACTCCACACTGTAATTGTTGAATGTATCCAGCAATTCGTGGATGACGTGTCATCTCCATCTTGACTCAGGCGCTTTGGCACTCACGGCGAACAATACGATCCCGCCGATCAGGGCGAACGCCCCGGCCACGGGGGGAACATAATTGGTCTTGGTCGTCTCCACGTGCACCCCCAGGACATCGACCGGCTTTCCACGGCTCTTGAACGTGATGCCCTGGTAAGCGAGCACCACGATGCCTAGTGCGACCAGTATGACTGCAATCGTTCTTGAATTCATTTCGAACCTCCAGTTTTCTTCCTTCGATTAACCACTTCTTACACCGGTCGTCGGCCCTGGATGATATTGACCAGGATCATGATCACGGCGATCACCAGTAGGACGTGGACGAACCCGCCCATCGTGTAACTGGTCACCAGTCCCAGCAGCCACAGAACAATTAGTACCATCGCGATTGTGTACAACATATGATTCTCCCTTTTGTTTGATTTGGATTCACCACCGACTGGTGCGCCCCTCACCGCCCCCATGCACCAGCCAGCAATGAGTCAATGTCTACTTGTTACTGGACACCGTCGTCCCAATGGTCATGTTGTTGACCACGCTCTTAACACCATTGATGTCGGTGTCCAGTAACAAGTAGACATTGACTCATTGCTGGCTGGTGCATGGGGGCGGTGAGGGGCGCACCAGTCGGTGGTGAA
>JBKQMH010000016.1:0-10481 GCA_052146795.1 Verrucomicrobiia bacterium | reverse complement strand
CGCCGCCCACATGCGCAGGAACGGTGGGTGTTCGGGGTCGATGCGGTATTCGTGCAACCGCAGTGCCGCATAGCCGGCGGTCAGGTGCTGCGGCTCGTCCACGGTCGCGGATTTCTGCGTGTAACTGCCAACGGTGAGCGCGATGAAAGCCACCGTGAATGCGCAAAGTACGACCGATGTCCGAACCCAAGAGCTACCCTCCATGGTCGCGGATTGTACCGAGTCGTGGTGATTGCGACCATAAAAACCTGTTGGCTTACCTACCACCACGGCTGGTCGACCCAATATATGTAGATGCAGTGGCCGAGGACGGCGACGGGTTGCCGTTTCTGGAGGCTGGCGTACAGGCCCCCGGCGAAATCGCTCAGGTACAGGCCGCGCAGGTTGGTGGCGCTGACCGCGACGTAGCCAGGCACCTGCGGTTTGCCAATCCGACCGTAGTCAAAGAATGGCGAACCGGGCAACGGGTTGTACTCGATTCCGTAGTAGGCCGGGTCGGCGTAGCCGAAGTAACTCAAATTGATGCGTGTCACCTGATGCTCCGTCATCCACTGTTTGAGCAGTTTCAGACCCTGGCCCCAATCGAGATTGGAATCAACCAGATAGTCGGCGCCGTGCTGCGGCCCGCCAACGCTCATATTGAAAAACGCGAGGCAGTCCGGATAGACGGCAGCGAATTCCACGACCTGGGCCAGACACAAGCCAGCAAGCGCGATGGTTCGCCAACGACTTTTCGGGCCGACCGTGGAAGATGGCACGAGCGCGGCGATGGTCCGCCCGGCCAGCAGCAAGAGGAACGGATAGACGATCAGGATGTGTCGCACTCCGATATCCAAGTGACCGGACATCGCCACGATAAAATAAGCCGCCGGTGGTCCCACGACGAACAAACCATTCAGCCAGTTCTCCGTCCCGTCGGCGGCCCAGAGTATCAGCCCGATGAACGACAGGAAGAGCAGCGCAATGGGTGTCTTGATGAGAAATGCCACGGGAAAGTAGTACCACCATCCCCGCTCGCTGAATTCCCCGAACAAATACGCAGGCCGCAACTGGGCTTTCGCGGTCACAGAGAGAAATCCCTGGGCACAGACGTTGGGCAACAGGTGATGCTCATCGACCCATTGCATCAAGCTGGTGAGCCGGGGCAGGCGATGCTGTGCCTCCACATCGGTGGCGAACTGCGCCTGCTCGGTTCCCGCCGCGGTCGGCGCATAGCGAAACGAGTAGATCGCCCACAGCGTCGCGTAAGAAACCAGCACCAGACAGCCGATGGAAACCAGAACCAGCATGGTTTTGCGCGCTCGCGACGAAAGAAGTGTGGCGCGACGAAGATGGCACGGCCATGGCGTTCGTGTGAGCGCCCGCACGAGCCACAAGCCCAGAAGAATGGGCACGAGTAGGAGCGCGGAATACTTGCTCAGTTGGGCGAGCACGAAGAAAACGGTGAGCCCGATGGCGTTGCCGATGCTGAAATTGCGCGCCATGCGCCACGCGAAGTAGACCGAGCCGAAGATAAAGCAGGTCGCACCCAAATCGGTCGTGACCAAACCGGAATGGGCCACCAGATTCGGTTCGACACAGAACAATCCCAGCACGATTGCGGCGGGCCAGAAACCGACCAACTCCCTGGCCCAACTGAAAACCAGGATGCCGAGAAGCACGCCGAGCAGACTGATCATAAAGCGAGCGGGGTAGAGCAAGCGATCCGCGTCGTTGTCCTGATAAAGGAATTGATGGCAGAAGCGCCACTCATCGAAGGGGAGCCAGTAACGGCTGTGGATATCAAGCTTGATCCCGGGCGTCACTAACAGCGGCAGCGCGGCCCACATCCGCAGCAGCGGCGGGTGATCCGGGTCGACGCGGTAATCCTGCAGTTTCCACGCGACATAACCATCGGTGAGGTGTTGGGGCTCATCGATGGTCGCCGAAAGACGCCGATAACTATGGATGGTGAGAAATTCGAAGACGACGGCGAACAGCATCAGGACGGCGCCTGTTCGAATCCAATCGGATCGGTTCACAAGTTTAAATTGTAGCGGGCGATTGCCATCGCGACCATGAAAACCCTGTGGTGGTTTGGAAGCATTCGGCGATTGATGATTCTACTCCGGAAGGAAACGGTTCAACTCCAGTTTCGTCAGGGTGTGATCGAGATAGTGGAACGTGCCGCGTTCCTTCACTTCGCGCGCGGCATCGACCAGACCCGTCATGGCAGCACGATGGAATGACGCTCCGAAACTGATCCGCTTGACGCCGGCCTCCGCCAGTTCGGCGACGGTGAATGATTTCCCCCGGATCGCGACCATGAAATTGACGGGTTTGGAAACGGCGTCGCAGACGGCGCGCACGGCAGCAAGATCGGGCAGCGCGGGTGCAAACAAGACGTCGGCGCCGGCCATCTCATACGCCACCAGCCGCCGGATCGTGTCGTCGAGGTTGGTGTTCCCGTGAAGGAAGTTCTCGGCTCGGGCGGTCAGCGTAAACGGGAAGGGCAGCGATCGCGCCGCTTCTGCGGCGGCGGCGATGCGCTCGGTCGCCTCACCGATATCGTAGAGCGGCTTGTCCTTATTACCCGTCGAGTCTTCGATGGAAGCGCCGGCCAGCCCGGTTTCGGCGGCCAGGAGGATTGTTTGGGCGACCACGGAAGGTTCGTGGCCGAACCCATTTTCCAAATCGGCGGAAACGGGAAGGTCGGTCGCGTTGACGATGCTGCGAGCGTGTGCGAGGGCTCCGTCACGGGTGATCCGGCCGTCGCGCCGTCCCAGAGCGGCAGCCGACGCGGCGCTGGATGTCGCGAGCGCTTCAAAGCCGAGTTGGGTGAGGATGCGCGCGGAACCGATGTCCCACGGATTCGGGATCAACAGCGGATTCGTTCGCTGATGCAGCGATTGAAACAGTCGTGCTTTGTCTGCCTGTGTTGGAGACATGGATTGGATGACCCAACCTCCTGTGGCCAAATCCCGTGACCATCGACTACAGCCCGAGATTCGTGCCGAGGACGGGCTTGGTGTCTTTTTCGATGATGATTTCCCTGACCGTTTTGCCGGCGGGAATCATCGGCAGCACGTGCTCGGTGTACGGGACGATGACATCGAGGACGTACGGCTCCTTCGAATCGAGCATCCGCTGCATCGCCGCCCGCAATTCGCTCTTGCGCGTGACGCGTTCGGCGGGAACGTTGAAGCCCTTCGCGACCGCGACGTAATCGGGATAAATCTTGTGCGGGTTCTGCGGGTCGCCGAGATACGTGTGGCCGCGGTTGGAATTGTAAAACTTGTCTTCCCACTGGACGACCATACCGAGGTGCTGGTTGTTGAGAACCAGCGCCTTCGCGGCGATCCGCTCGATGTGCGCGGTGGCGAGTTCCTGAATGTTCATCAAAAACGAGCCATCCCCATCGATGTCAACAACCTGCTTGTCGGGGAACGCGACCTTCGCGCCCATGGCGGCGGGGTAACCGTACCCCATCGCGCCGAGCCCTGCCGAGGTCAGGAACGTGCGCGGGTGTTTGAATTTGTAATACTGCCCCGCCCACATCTGGTGCTGGCCGACGCCCGTCGTGACGATCGCCTCGCCCTTGGTCAGTTCATCGAGCAACTCAATGACGTACTGCGGCATGATGATCTCGTTGACATCGCCCTTGAGAAATTCGCGGACGTATTGCGATTTCAACACCTCATCCGTCACGCGGTAACGAAAGGGGAACTGCTTCTTCCACTCGTCGATCTGCGCGTGCCATTCGGTGAACTTCTTGCCCTTGACGACCTTGTTGAGCTGCTGGAGCGCGTACTTGATGTCGCTGACGATCGGCAAATGCGCGACCTTGTTCTTGTTGAGCTCGCTCGGATCGACGTCGATGTGGACAATCGTGCCGTGCTTGGCAAATTCGCTGACCTTGCCCGTGACCCGGTCATCGAACCGGACGCCGAGCGCCAACAGCAGGTCGGATTTGTCGACCGCGTAATTCGCGTAGACCGTGCCGTGCATCCCGAGCCAGCGCATGGACAACCGATGATCGGACGGAATCGCGCCGATGCCCATCAGCGTCGTCGCGACGGGGATATTGGCTTTCTCGGCGAACTCGAGGAGTTCCTTGCCGGCGTTGGACGAAATAATGCCGCCGCCCGCGTAGATGACCGGCCGCTCGCTCTTCTCGATCAACCCCGCGATCTCATTGACCGCAATGTCGCTGATCCGCTTGTCGGGATTGTAACCGCGCAGATTGATCTTGTCGGGGAACGCCGGCTTGCACGTGCTCTGCTGGACGTCCTTCGGGATGTCGATCCAGACGGGTCCAGGCCGGCCCGTATTGGCGATGTAAAACGCCTCTTTGAACACGCGCGGGATGTCCTCGACGTTCATGACGAGGTAGCTGTGCTTGACGATGGGCAACGCCAGGCCGAACACGTCCGTTTCCTGGAACGCGCCTTTGCCGATCATCGCCCGCGGGACCTGTCCCGTGATCAGGATCAGCGGAATCGAATCCATGTACGCATCGGCAACGCCCGTGACGAGGTTCGTCGCGCCCGGGCCGCTGGTGGCAATGGCGACGCCCGTCTTTCCGCTGGCGCGCGCATAACCGTCGGCGGCAAACGCGCCCCCCTGTTCGTGGCGCGGCAAAATCGTGCGAATGTGCTTCGACCGGGTCAGCCCCTGGTGCAATTCCATGCTCGCCCCGCCCGGATAGGCAAATACCGTGTCCACACCCTCGCGCTCGAGACATTTCACGACAATGTCGCATCCGCGCATGGATGTGTGCGGTTCCGCGCCGAGTTCGACAATCGGCGCTTCGCTCTTCGCCCGGCTCTTGGCCGCGGCATTTGCCTGTTGTTTGCTCATCGGAGTTTCATTCCTTCCAAGGACACGGATGTCTTGGCAGGGAAGCATTTATACACCCGAAACCCTCCCCCCGCAACGCAAATTGAACCCGACAAGATGCGCCGAGTGTGTGCCGACCGCAGGCGCGACCGTCGTGTTTTGGGTCGTAAAAGCCCTCCAAACGCTCCCCGGAGCGCAATTTCCACCCCCCAATTTGGGTTCGTTTTTCCAAATTTTCCACGCCGGCTTGAATAAACTTAGGTTCGTTTGTATTTTTTATTTTTTGCGCGACACCAGGCCCGCACAACCGGCCCCCTGTGGCCGCGTTGGCCCTCCTTCGTAGGGGTGGGCCCCCACGCCCACCCTCTGTTGTGCGAGAGCCGAGCCCCCAAGATGCAACGCTGTTGTGCGCGGGTCTCCCGGCCCCGCACAATTCCCGACCAAAGGTCTCCCGGACAACCGGATGATCGAAATCGTGCGGTCGATCCCCCGTCGCCATCCTCTCGCCGACCCCGACGCCAATTACAAACTTCTCCATGGCGTAGGAGTATATCACAAAAGGATAGCGATTCAAATCAAAAACTAGCGACACGATCAACCGTCAGACAACGGGCGACGACGGCACACGACGACTGAAAACTGCTCGATCTGCCATGGCCGGAGTGCTAATCTAACTCCCGCATTGGCGGGAGTCGCTCGGGTTCTGATCGCAGTCACTCAATGACTGAAAGAAGGAGGTCGGGCATGAGCAAGCGGATTAGGGTCGGGCTGATGACGGCGAGGTTGTCCAAGATCCTTGTTGCCAGTTTCGTGCCAGTCATGTCTGGCTCGGCGTTCAGTGCCGGGGGCCAGACGGCAACCACTGAGAGAGATCGGCAGCAATCGGATGCCGCAATCGTGGAGTTCAGCAAAGCGATCCAACGCAATCCGTATGACTCCACAGCGTATTACGGCCGCAGCGTCGCCTACGAACACAAACGCGACTACGACAACGCCATCGCCGATTGCAATGAGGCCATCCGGCTCAATCCAAAGTATATGTTGGCCTACGACTGCAGGGGAGTTGCCTACTACCACAAGGGCAACTGGGACAAGGCCATTGCCGATTACACCGAGGCCATCCGACTTCAGCCGGATTATGTCGATGCGTATTACAACCGAGGATGTGCCTACCACCGCAGGGGAGACGACGAAAAATCTATTGCCGATCTCAACGAGGCCATCCGGCTGGGCCCGACAAATGCCATTGCCTGCAACAACCTCGCTTGGACGTTGGCCGCTTGCCCCAATGCCAATGTTAGGAACGGAAAAAAAGCCGTTGAGTACGCAACAAAGGCCTGTGAACTGTCAGAATGGAAAAATCTGGATTGGGTCGACACCTTGGCCGCGGCCTACGCCGAGGCTGGCGACTTTGTCAGTGCCGTCAAATGGGAGAACAAATATCTGGCATCCAACCCATCGAACGATGCCTGGGAAAAAGCTCGTCAGCGGCTCAGTCTCTACGAACAGAAAAAGCCGTACCATGAAGAAAAGCCGTGAGGTTTTATCCGCAGGGGGGATGGAGAATTGGGGGCGGGTTTCAAGGGGGAACTGGCGCCGCGAATCGAATTCGGCTGGCAAGCCATGTGCTCCTTGTCGAAGCATGGCTTCACGTAATGGCAGCCCAAAACCGTGCATCCTCGCCATCGACGATGACGAGGTCCTTCTGGGGTACCTCACGGCGGAGTTGGAATCCCGAGGCTACAGAGTGTTGACCGCCGCCACCCCCCAGTCAGCCATCTGGCTTTACGAGGAGAGATGGCGAGAGATTGACGCGGTGCTATTGGACTTCTTGCTACCCCCGTTGTCGGGCGATTTCGTCTTCGATGAACTCCAACGCCTCAATCCGGATGTGCGGGTCGTTCTGCTGACGGGCTTTGACGAACCCGTGGCCGACAGGATGTTTCAGAGAGGTCTGCGGGGCTACCTGAAAAAGCCGTTCAAGGTGGCTGACCTCACCCAGAAGGTGCAGGACGCAATCCGTGCGCCATCCGTATCTCCCGCCTCGCCCTCATCCGGATCGGCGCAGCTTCCAGATGACAAACCGACCATGTTGTCTCTCCTGTAGTCTTTGACCGCTATCCCGCTCCATCGCCCAATCCGTCTGTACCGGAGCTTGCTTCCGCCCCTTGTAACCATTAGCCTACAGCCAAGCCATGGACATATCGATTCGTCAGGCAGCGCCCTGTGATCTTGAGGTCGTGTCCGGCATTCTGCTCGAAGCCGCTCAGTGGCTCAACGACACCGGCAAGCCCATGTGGCGCGATGACGAACTCGAGCCCGAACGCATCGCGTCGGACGTGGTGGCCGGTGCGTTTTTTCTCGCGGAATGCGACGGCGAAGCCGCTGGCACCGTGAGATTCCAACTCGAAGACCCGCAGTTCTGGCCCGATGTGTACCGGCATAATTCCACCTACATCCATCGGCTGGCGGTCCGGAGAAAATTTGCGGGAGGCGACGTTTCAACGGCCCTGCTGCAGTGGGCCATCGAGCGCGCCCGGTCCCTGGGCCGACGCTACGTTCGCCTTGACTGCGAGGCATCCCGTCCCCGGCTGCGCGCGATCTACGAGCGGTTTGGATTCATCCACCACAGCGACCGCAAGGTCGGCCCCTACATCGTCTCGCGCTATGAGTACGACGTGTCCGAATAAGCTCCCTAACCATGACGTGACCTCGGTGGATGGCCTTCGGTTCTTAGACGCTTAACGGCGGGAAACGATTGGAGAGTCGAGTCCCAAACCGCGATTACTCTTTCCTACATCGTCCACTCGCCTACAACTCGCCCTCGACTCTCCACTTCAACATAAGCCTGTTTGCGGAAATTGCAACTGGCCTTGCCGGCAGTCCCGGCGTCGGGAATCGGCTGGCAAGGCGGGTGGATTGCAGCTGGATTTGGCTTGACCTGGCATGGCCGGAATGCTAAGCTCAACCTCGCTTATAAGCGCGCTTGGTAACGTCTCAGAGAGTTGTGTCGGGTATGAACAAACCGATTGCGGCCGGGCTGGCTAAGGCGAGGGTAGTTCGCATTCTCGTTGCAAGTGTCGTGTCAGTTTTGGCTGGGTATGTGTTCAATGCCAGCGCGCAGACGGAAACGAATCTTTACTCGTTCAGCGGTGGGGGCAATAACAATTCACATGGCGGGCTTGTTCAGGGCAGCGATGGGAACTTTTATGGGACGACCGCCTTCGGTGGGGTAAACGAAAGTGGCACCGTCTTTCGGATCAGCCCCAGTGGCAGCTTCACAAATCTTTATTCCTTTGGCAACTCACCCGCCGATGGTTCCGGCCCATTTGGTGGGGTAATAGAGGGCAGCGACGGCAACTTCTACGGGACGACCTCCGGAGGCGGAGTTAGCAATGCCGGTACCGTGTTTCGGATCAGTCCCGACGGCAATTTGACGAATCTGCACTCGTTCAGTCATGTTGGTGCAAGTGGGGCGAGCCCAAACGGTCGGCTCGTGCAAGGCAATGATGGCAATTATTATGGGACGACTCTCAGCGGCGGGCCGCTACTCGGCGGCACGGTGTTTCGGATCACACCAATCGGGAGCCTCACAAATCTTTGGGCATTCAACCTTCCTTGCTTGCCATCGGGTGGGCTGGTGCAGGGCAGCGACAGCAATTTCTACGGGACGACGGAAATCGGAGGAGCGAACCAGGACGGCACGGTATTTCGGATCAGTCCGAACGGTACTTTCACGAATCTTTATACGTTCAGCGGCAATGATGGGGCAGGGCCGCAAGATAGCCTTGTCCAAGGGAACGATGGCAATTTCTACGGGACAACTCTTCAAGGCGGAACGAGCAGCAACGGCACGCTGTTCCGGATCAGTCCTAACGGTAATTTCACAAATCTTTACTCCTTTGCCGGCTATCCCAACGATGGGCAGAATCCGAGCGGCGAGCTGGTGCTGGGCAGTGACGGCAATTTCTACGGGGCGACCGTATCTGGCGGGACGAACGGGAATGGCATCGTGTTTCGGATCAGTCCCGGCGGTAGCCTGACGAATCTTTACACCTTTGCTGGTTATCCCAACGATGGGCAGAATCCGAGTGGCGGACTCGTGCAGGGCAGTGATGGCAATTTCTATGGGGTAACCGAGGGCGGGGGTAGTTACAGTAATGGCACCATCTTCAGAATATCTGTCCCTCTCAGCCCGCCCGCCAATCAGATTTCAGCAGTCCAGGTTGCAGGCAACGATGTCGCCATCGGCATCCCGTCCGTAGCCTACGAGACGTACCAATTGCAGTTCAGCAGTTCGATGAACCCCACCAACTGGGTCAATGTCCCCGGCGTCTCAGTCACCAACAGCATCGGGGCTCTGCTGACATTGACCAACTTCGGCGGGGCCGTCGGGCCGCAAGGCTTCTACCGGTTCGCCATCACGCCGTAGGAAAGTGGATTGCTCCCCAGACTTGATTCGCCCCGCATCTGCCGTTAGCCTAGGCGTGTGGACCCCATTTATCATGAACTGGCCGGGCTGTTGGAACGCAAGGAACCGCTGGCGTTTGCGGTGCTGGTCGAGACCAAAGGTTCGACCCCGCAGAAGTGCGGCGCGAAGGCCATCTTCCTGCCCGATGGACGCGTGATCGGCACGCTCGGCGGCGGTTGTCTCGAAGCCGAGACGCGCCAGAAAGCGCTGCGGGCGCTCGAAACCGGCGAATCCTTCACGTTCAAGGCCGTGCTCGATGACGATTTCGGTTGGGACGACGGACTAATTTGCGGCGGATCGGTCCAGACGTTCGTGCAACCGAATCCCCCGAGTAGCAAGGTCTGGCAGGCATTGCTGGCCGACCCATCGACGCGTCAACGCCGCGTGCTGGTGACGATCACGACCGGCGATCATGCCGGCAAACGCGCCCTGTTCTCCGCCCAACAATTGATCGTCTCCGATGATTTGCCGGCAGACTTGCTTACCGAACTCTCAAGCAATTGCGACGCCCTGCTTAAGGAGCCTGAGCCTGAACCATTGACCATCAGCCATCAGCCATCGGGCTTCTCCGTCTACTTCGAGCCGATCTTGCCAAAGCCGGTGTTGGTCATCTGCGGCGGCGGACATGTTGGTTGCGCGGTTGGCAAACTCGCCGCGTGGAGCGGCTTCGACGTGGTCGCCATTGACGACCGCGCGTCGTTCGCGAACAAGGAGCGGTTTCCCGATGCCTCGAAAATCATCGTCGATGATCCCGCAAAAGTGATGAAGGATTTTCCGTTGGATGCGGACTCGTATGTGTGCATCGTCACGCGCGGACATCGGCATGACGCGGTGATCCTGAAGGAAGTCATCCACACCAAGGCGGGCTATATCGGGATGATCGGCAGCAAACGCAAGGTGCGCACGGTCATGAAAGGCTTCATCAACGAGGGCGCGGCCACCGCCGAGGATTTCCGGCGGGTCCGCACGCCGATGGGACTGGCGATCCATTCACTGACCGTCGAAGAGATCGCCGTCAGCGTCGTGTCGGAATTGATTGCCGTGCGCCGCGGCGCGCAGAATTACGTCTCGTTGTCCGTGACCAATCAGATTGCCGATAAGATGCTCGGCAAGCCCGCTGACGAAGCCGAATGAACGTCGCGATCATCCTGGCGGCGGGCGAATCGCGGCGCATGGGCCAACCCAAGCAGCT
>JBKQMH010000015.1:0-4928 GCA_052146795.1 Verrucomicrobiia bacterium | reverse complement strand
GACACGTCGGGAAATGGCAGGTGGGTTGCATTGCCTCCCGCGAGGGCCGTCACGTTGGCAAAACCGGCTTCCCGCGCGCGGATGGAAGCCATCATGGCACGTTCCGGCACGACATCGAGCGCGTACACGGCGGCGAAGTTACGGGCCAGTGAGAGGGAAATGTTGCCCCAGCCGCAGCCGATGTCGAGGGCGCTGGCGTTCTCGGGCAAGTGAAGCAGAAATTGCCAGGCGGCACGTGTCTCGTCGGTCGCATAATGGCGGAAGTACTGTCGCCACTCTTCGGTCTTGCCTTGGAGCGCGTTCTCGAACGCCTTTGCGCTGCCCTCGCGGACGGCGGTTTCGACAATGGATCGCATTTCGGGCTGCGGGAATTCGCCGTAGTAGTAATCGGACCTTGCGCCGAAGTTGGGAACGCCGTGCGACAGCGGAAAGGTCTGGCCGCAACCCTGGCAAGACAAGGCCGTCGGCGTCTCGGTCAAGTGGCCAAGACAATGCGGACAAACGAAGGGATTAAGTTGTGTCACGAGGCGAAACTCACGCGCGTCAGGCCGCGTTTGGTGAAGAAAATCAAGTACACCGCGCCGAAGTAGAGCGCGGCGGATACGATACAGAAGACGGCCATGGTGAAGAATTTCTGCGGTAGCCACACGTATTGGAAGCCGACGATCATCGCGACCAGCGGCGCGGTGGCGACCAGCACCGGGAGAAACGCTTTGCGGTAGTAATCGGCGAGCCCCAACGAGAGCACGCGGCAGACGTAAATGGGTTGCGCAATCAGGCTGCTGAACGTGCTGGTCAGGGCCGTCCCCAGCGCCACGCCGATCATTCCCAATGGTCGCACAAGAATCAGGCTGAGGATCAGGTTCGCCAGGGCTTCCACGAGGTAGATCAAGCTCAAGTTCTTGTGTTTGGCCATCCCCTGTAAGACCATCAGGGTTGTCATTTGCGACGACTGGGTCACCAGCGGCAGCGTGAGGATTGCCAGGACGACGGCAGCCTGCTCAAAACCTGATCCCACCCAGATGTGGATGATTCGTCCGCCGTAGGCGAGGAAGATCGTGGCCATGAAAATGGCAGCGGCAAAAGAGGCCCGCGTTCCCAGCAGCAACAATTGCCGTTGTTTGGACGAGTCCGCCCGGGCGTCATATCCCGCGGCGACCGGCATCAGCACGAGGTTAAATGCGTGTACCGCGATCAAAGCGTATTGCGCCAGGCGCCCGGCAATGGAATAGACAGCCACTTCACCCGTCGTGCGAAAGTAACCAATCACAACATTGTCGGTGAAGAAACTTATCCGCACCGAGACGGCCAGTATGAGGAACCAGATGCTGGTGGCATAGGTTTCGCGAATTGTGACACGGTCGACATGTTCCATGGCCACGTGCAACGGTTCGAACACGCGATAACACAACAGGAATTTCACGCTGCCGCCGACTACGGTTAGTGCGAAGTTGATTGCTGCCAGCGCCAGGATGCCGTAACCCATTTGTATCATCCAGACGGTCAACCCGACACGGCCGATAATCATGAAGATCTCGACGATGTTGATGAGGTCATAGCGCTCGTAGCCCGCGAGACAGCCTTCGAACACGGTCAGCGGCAAGCCAACCGCCACGGCGAATCCGCAAAGGAAAACGGCGGCGGGGACATGGGGCACGTCGGGCCCGATATGAAACAGTCGGCCAAAGTATGGCGAGAGCAGGAAGGTCAGCAGCGTGACAACGAGACCCGAGGCGGTGAGCAGCGCCAGGGAGGTGTTGATGGTGTGATTGACCTTGGTCGCATCCTGACGGGCGCGGTAATAGGCGACAAGCCGCCCGGTGGCAATGCGCACGCCGAAATCGGTGAAGCCGAAATAGCCCACCACCGAGCCAATCAACACCCACAGCCCGTACGTTTCCTTGGTCAGGCTCTGAATGAGGTAGGGTGACAGGAAAATGCCCGCGGCGATCCCCACGACCTTGCTGACCATCTCCAGAGAGCTGTTGCGGAAGACGCGTTGCTTGAGGTTCATGGGCGGGAGTCTTGCCTTTGGCGGGTGCCTCGCCTAAAGATTGGCGCGTGACCAGTGGAGACCGATTCGCTTGGGAGGCTTACACTCGGCCCGACGCACAGGCCAATTTCGCGCCGGGGGCGATTGTGATCGACGTTGGGTGCGGCAACGGCAAGGAACTGAAGCAACTCGCGAAAGATGGATGCGTGGCCATCGGGCTTGACGTGGACGCGACCGCGCTGGCGGATTGCCGGCGTGCCAACCTGCCCGTGGTCTTGGCACCGGCGGAGCACATGCCATTGCGGGCGCAAGCGTTTGACGGGTTGATTTGTAATGTGGCGATTCCCTACACCGATGAATCGCAAGTGATGCAGGAAATCGGCCGCATCCTCAAGCGGGGCGCGCGCGGGTATTTGTGCTTCCATGGAAGCGGTTATTTTCTGCGATATGTGGTAGCAGGGCCAAGTTTCCGCATGCGCTTCTACGGTGTGCGGTCGATGCTCAATACGTGGTACTACCGGGTGACGGGACGCCGCCTGTCCGGGTTTTGGGGTGACACACTCTATCAAACGCATGGCCGGTTGCTGCGCTATTACCGACGTGACGGCTTGAAACTGCTGGAATCGCGGTCAGGCAAGACGTTCCTCGGGTTTCCCGTGTTCATTTACCATCTGGTCGAGAGAATCTAAAATCGGCGGTCTTGAACTTTTCCGGGCAAGCTGCCGCCATACAGGTGCATTCCTCGTGAAACTTTGGAACGCCTGTTTCCTCCGCCCGTCGAATGACGAAGGTGCATGCTTGTTTTTTTGGTGCGCCCGCTCCCGACCCGCGTCGGTAGCTACTACAACAAATGGTCGATCACGGGATTGTTCAGCATCCCGTGGATCTTTTCATGGAAATCCCTCGCTCGTTGGAGTCGATCAGCAACCACCTGCATTTCCTGTCGTTGCGCGTCGTCCACTTTCTCCATCGCTCGCTTCAACGAATTCTCCACCTGCCCGATTTGTGCGCCCGCCGTCTCCACCTTCTTGCGGAAAGTCATCAGCAACCCCTGGCGCAACATCGTGCCAAAATCCGTCTCGGCCTCGTAATAGTCCTTGCGATCTCCTTTCACCCATACGCGCCTGACGGCCGCCCATTGTTCGAGTTGGCGAACCGTCGTGCTCACGCTGGCCTTGCTCACGCCCAATTCGCGTACGATGTCATCCAGACATAAAGGCTTGGCGCTCAAGTACAGAAGAGCAAATAACTGGCCAGCAATCCGGCCAAAACCGAAGGATTGTGTGGTGTTTCCGCCCGCCTCGATGAACTTGCGACGGGCGGCATCCAGAGGTTGAGACGAAGGAGCGATCATTCGTTCAATAAAAACTAAATGTTGTTATCATTATGTAAGCAGCTTGTCAATAACAAATTGCAACCGTGAACTTCGACGTTGAATTCCAGAGTTCTCACGCTAGTCTAGGCGGACATGACTGTAAATGACCTTACGGTTGCCATCATCGTATCTCTTTCTGCGTCTTTGACTTCAGCGCAAGAAGTCGGCCAAGTAGAGCCTAGGACGAACGGGACGTATCTGGTCCCCACGATGCAGCTCATCCAGCCGGCCGGCGATACCCTCACCTTCAGCGGTCGGGCCATCGATTTGGCATTGTCGCCAGACGGCAAGAGTGTGTTCGTGAAATACGACCAAGGGGTACTCGTGGTTGACCCCGAGACGTGGAAGATTCGCGAACAGGTCGGGATCGGGGAAGGGGGTTCCATCCACGGCATCGCTGTCCGCCGGGACGGCACACGCGTATACGTCACGGGGAATAACAACACGCTCTGGGACGGTGACGTGTCGTCCACCGGCTCGCTAACCTTCACCCGCAAAGCGACACTGCTTGGCCCGGGCGGGCGCGGCTTATCCAACCCCTGCGGCATTGCTCTCTCGCCGGACGAGAAAACCGCCTTCGTCTGTCTCTCGCTCAAGAACAGTTTGGCCCTCGTTGATCTGGAATCTGACAAGGTCATCCGGGAAATCGCAGTCGGGGTCGCGCCGTATGACGTCGTGGTCTCACCCAACGGTCATATAGCCTACGTTTCAAATTGGGGCGGACGTCCGCCGGGCAAGACCGATCGCACCGCGGATTCATACGGCACTCCTGTGCTGGTCGACAAACGCGGCGCCGCGTTGTCCGGCACGGTTTCGATCATCAACTTGAGAGATAATCGCGAACTCCGCGAAATCGCCACCGGGCTACATCCATCGGGTCTGGCACTGAGCACGGATGGACGCACCTTGTTCGTGGCCAATGCCAACTCCGACACGATCAGCGTGATCGACACGGAAACGTTGCGCGTCACGGACACCATCTCGGTCCGTCCCGATCCGTCCCTGCCATTTGGCAGCCAGCCGAACGCGCTCGCGTTGAGCCAGGATGGACGGACGCTCTACGTCGCCAATGGCGGGAACAACGCCATCGCTGTCGTGTCGCTTCGCGGCGAGTCTCGCACCAACAGCCTCGTCACCGGTTTCATTCCCACCGCCTGGTTTCCGGGCGCCGTGGCCGCCGACAGCAACCGGCTCTACGTCGCGAACGTGAAAGGATTCGGCTCGCGGTTCGATCGCGAGAACGGCCGCGAATGGGCCGTATCCTGGTCGCTTGGCGCCGTCAGTCGTGTCAGCATCCCCACGGACGATCAGCTCACCAACTACACCGCGAACGCGCTGGCCAACGCCCGCGTCCCCGAAGCTCTCCGCGCCTGGGAGCGCGCGCAAACGGGCAGGAAACCCGTCCCTGTCCCCGCGCGCGTCGGCGAGCCATCTGTCTTTGATCACGCGGTTTACATCATCAAGGAGAACCGCACCTACGACCAGTTTCTCGGCGATCTCCCCAACGCCAATGGCGATACGAACCTCTGCATGTTCGGCCGCAACGTGACCCCAAACCAC
>JBKQMH010000014.1:0-17207 GCA_052146795.1 Verrucomicrobiia bacterium | reverse complement strand
GGGCAGCGACACCGCCATGGGTTTGCTCAATACAGCCAGCACGAACAATCCCCACACCACCCACCGCCGCCTGCCCGCAACGTAGGCCCACAGGCTGCCGATGCAAAACATCGTGCACAACAATTGCGTCCGCCCCGACATCCACGCGACCGATTCCGTTTGTAACGGATGAATCGCGAACACCACCGCCACCGACAGGGCCACCGTCAACCGCTCGCCAGGGGTCAGGGATGCCGCGGCCAAGAGCGTCCAGAGGAACCCGAACACGAGCGCGGCATTGAGTGCGTGCAAGAACACGCTGGTCGTGTGGTGTCCCGCCGCGTTCCTTCCCGAGATCTGGTAGTCCAGAACGTGCGACAAGCGAGGCAGTGGGTGATAGTACGGGTCCGTGCTTGTAAACGCCCATTTCACCGCGTTCCACGTCAGGCCGTTCCACCGCATCGATTGCTGCAAATACTCCACATCGTCCACTTTCAGAAACTGGCCATGCACGCTCGGCCAATACAGCCAGATGGTGGCCGCAAAGATCACCAGAGCTATTCCGACCAACTTTGCCCGGTTGACAGTCATGCGAACGAATCCAACCACACGTCCCGCCCACACGCAATCGAGAACACTGCGTGAGAAAATGAACCGGGACTGAGAGACGAGAGTTTGGCCGCACCGTTTCCTGACTACTGGCCGATTGAGGTGGCCAGTCGGCAAGGTTGGATCGTCCGGTCGCAGAACAGTTCCGAGGTGCGGACGTTGGCTGAATTTGCTAGCATGACGTGGGCAGAGACACCGATGACCACGCCGGAACCATTGCAGACCGTTGAGGGCACGCTGGAGCATGTCATCTACTCCAACGAAGAGAACCACTATACGGTCGCGCAACTTCTGCCGGAAGGCGGCACGCGACGCACCGAGCCGATCATCATCGTGGGCAATCTCGCCGCGCTGAATGTCGGCGAGACCGTCCGCGCGCAGGGCCATTGGGTGAACCACAAACAATTCGGGCGACAGTTTGCGGTCGAGCGGTTCGAGTCCGTGTTGCCGCGCTCGGTTGTTGGGATCAAGAAATACCTCGGCAGCGGCCTGATCAAGGGTATCGGCGACACGTTCGCCGACCGGATTGTCGAGAAATTCGGCGAGCGTACGCTGGAAGTGATCGACACGTTCTCGGCGCGGCTGCGGGAAGTGGACGGGATCGGTCCCGAACGCGCGAAGCGGATCAAGGAAGCGTGGACGGCGCAGAAGAGCGTGCGGGACATCATGATTTTCCTGCAGGGCTACGGCATTGGCAGCTCGCATGCGGCGAAGATTTACAAGCAATACGGCGAGAACGCGATCGCCGTCGTGCAGGAAAATCCGTACCGGCTCGCCAAGGACATTTCCGGCATCGGTTTCCGCACGGCGGACGGCATCGCCTCGAAGATGGGGATCGAGAAGGATTCGATTCATCGATTGAAGGCGGGGGTGGTGCACGCGCTCGACCGGGCGACCGACGAGGGCCACACGTGCCTGCCGCGGGAGCGATTGATCGACGCTGCGCGCGAATTGTTGGAAGTCGAGATCGCGCCCATCGAGAAGGCCATTGATCAGTTGTTAGTCGACGGCGAGGTGGTCATCGAGGACGACTACGTCTACCTGGCCCGGTTATACAAGTCGGAGCGCGGGGTCGCCACGAAGATTCACGAACTGCGCGGGGCGCCATTGACGCTGCCGTCGATCGATTTTGAAAAGGCGCTCACGTGGGTGCAACAGAAAACCAGCGTGGATCTGGCCACGGCGCAGCGGAACGCCATCCAGACGGCGCTCACGTCGAAGATTTCGGTGATTACCGGCGGCCCCGGCGTGGGCAAGACGACCATCGTCAACAGCATCGTCAAGATTTTGCGGGCCAAGAACGGCAAGGTATTGCTCGCCGCGCCAACGGGACGCGCGGCCAAACGAATGAGCGAGGCGACGGGTGCGCCCGCGCAAACGATCCACCGCCTGCTGAAGTACGAGCCGCGCGAAGGCGGATTCACGCACAACGAGCGGCGTCCGCTCCAAGGCGACATGATCATTATCGACGAGACATCGATGCTCGACATTCCCCTCGCCTATCATCTGCTGAAGGCGATCCCGCTGACGGCGTCGGTGGTGTTCGTCGGCGACGTGGACCAATTGCCGTCGGTGGGTCCCGGCAATTTCCTGCGCGATGTGATCGATTCCGACCGTGTGCCCGTGGTGCGGCTGACCGAGATTTTCCGCCAGGCGAAGAACAGCTTCATCATTACGAACGCACACCGCGTGAATGAAGGCCAGATGCCTGTCCTGGACGCGCAACAGGAGAGCGACTTTTTCTTCATTGCCGAGGAACAGCCGGAAAAAGTGCTGGCGACGATCAAGACGTTGTGCGGCGAACGCGTGCCGAAGAAGTTCGGGTTCGACCCGATGCGCGACGTGCAGGTGTTGACGCCGATGCACAAGGGATTGTGCGGCTCGGAGAATTTGAACCGCGAGCTGCAATCGACGCTGAATCCGAGCGGGCCGAATGTGCAGCGATGGGGGCGCACGTACCGCGTCGGCGACCGCGTGATGCAGATTCGCAACAACTACGACAAGGACGTGTTCAACGGCGACCTGGGCCGCGTGAAGAAGATTGATCTGATCGAGCAGCAGGTCATCGTCGAGGTTGACGAACTCGGCTCGAAGGAATCGAGCCGGGAGATTCCCTACGAGTTCACGGACATGGACGAACTGCTGCCCGCGTACGCCATCAGCGTCCACAAATCGCAGGGCAACGAATACCCGTGCGTCATCGTGCCGCTGCTCACGCAACATTTTGTGCTGCTGCAGCGGAACCTGCTGTACACCGCCATCACGCGCGGCAAAAAGCTCGTGATCCTCATCGGCTCGAAAAAGGCGCTGGCCATTGCCGTCCGCAACAACAAGACCGCCGCGCGATACAGCCGGTTGAAGGACCGGCTGCGTCAAGCATCTGCGTAAACCCGCCGATCATTCCTGGCTTGTGGAGCAATCTCGAGCCTTCGATGCTGCGTTCAAGCCGCGCACCTGCGCGCGCCTTCGGGATGAGCGTCCGTGGGTAGACGCGCGTTGGGTGGCGGCAAGAACCGCCTGATTTCGACTGAAAAAATAGTTGGCAGTATTACTGGCTTATTCTGAAATTGGGCTTATGTTGTCGGTGGAGGGGTTGTGCCGGTCAAAAGCATAAGCAGTTGGCAGTTCAATCGATTTCTCCCCACCCGGAATCATCTGGGGATTGTCATCGGCAAAGAGGTGGAATGGTTTGCCGATGATCCAGAGAACACCATCGGCACAATCGCGTTCAGCAAGGAGGAGCGGGGTTGGAATTACGCCATCTTGAGGCGGGACTGGATGGGGGACTTCCAAGTCTGCGACCTGAAGGCAAATTTTGGGAACTTCCGGGCCGCAAGTGTTGACTGTGTGCTGGCGATGAAGGAGGCGGAGAAGAGCGAACAGCGGGTGTTCTCCGAAATGAATGATGCGTAGGAGCATGATCGAGAACCCGGTCGGCCATCAACGGCGTCTTCCAGATCCGAAACGATGTCGGACCACGTATCTGGCGGAATCTCTCCCCTTCCCCGATTGCCTGATGAAAAACCCGGACGCTTGCAAGTATGCATTACGTTTTGGTTTTGGCGTGCTTTGCATCCATGCTGATCGGCGCAGCTTCGAGAAGGCCGGCCCGTCATGATCGACGACACCGTCAGCAAGCAAGGGCGTGTCCCAGTTCGAGAAAAATGTCGGGCTGGGTCTCTGGGGCGCTATCTCCGCTTCTCATGTTGCGTGGTGAAAACCCCCAATGCTTGCGAGTATGCTTTTCGTTCTGGTTGTTATTGGCCGAAATGCTATTTGTAGGGGCATGAACCCGGAACCTGGTCTGCATTCGAGTCCACCAACCCAGCGGCTTATCGCAAGACTATCATGGCTGGGGCTTTTCCTTTGCCTGTTATGGGCGGGCCAAGGGTGCGGGAACGGACCGGCAGACAAGACCGCCAAATTCTTGGCAGCCCTTGAGAACGGTCAGGAAGCAGGTCTTAGGCAAAATTACGACCTCGCCATTGCCGATTTCAGCGAAGCCATCCGCCTCAAGCCGGATGATTTCGGCGCCTATTACTACCGGGGGCTTTCCTACGACCTCAAAGGCAACTATGACCGGGCCATCGCCGATTACAACGACGCCATCCGTCTCAAACCGGATTATGTGGTGGCATACAACAATCGGGGACTCGCCTACCATCAACAGGGCGACGATGACAAGGCCATCGCCGACGAAACCGAAGCCATTCGACTGAATCCGCATTTCCTGGAGGCCTACAACACCCGGGGAGTCTTCTACGACCACAAAGGCAGCTATGACAAGGCCCTCGCCGATTACAACGAAGCCATCCGTCTCAAGCCGGATTTCGTGGAGGCCTATATCAATCTGGCCTCGCTACTGGCAGTCTGCCCCGATGCCCGTGTTCGGAATGGGGAGAAAGCCGTCGCATATGCGACGAAAGCCTGTGAACTGTCCGAATGGAAAACCCCGGCGTATCTCAGTACGCTGGCGGCGGCCTACGCTGAGGCCGGCCACTTTGACGACGCGGTTAAATGGCAGAACGAATATCTGGTATCCAACTCGTCGAAGGATGACTGGGACAAAGCCCGCCAGCGGCTCACTCTCTACGAAGGGAAGAAGCCGTACCATGAAGAGAAACCGTGAGGTTTCCATCCGGCTCCCGGTTGACAGCGCCCGCATGTACGAGCAATTGGTAAAACTCGCATCATCGCGCGAGCGTAGCCACTGCGTTGAAGTCATAACCACTTCCAGAGTCTCACGTACCACGGAGCGGGTGGCTCAGGGGCCGGTGGTGGCGCAGCTGCCGCGGCCGGTGGTGGTGATGGCGGCGGCGCGGCTGGCGGTGGGCCTGGCGCCGCAGCTGGCGGTGGCGGCGGTGGAAAGGTGATGATCTTCGGACTGGGAGGCGGCGCAGGATAAATCCCGGCAGCTTCCGCAGCGGCCTTGTCGTACGCCGTAGCGCCGTTGAGCCGGTAGGCGTTGATAAACGCTTCACGAAAATCCGCCTGAGCCCACGCGGGTGCCGTCACGATGGACGCTTTCAAGTAGGCGACAAACTGATCCCAAGTCGCGACCTCCCGGCGCAAGTCCTGTCCCCAACTCCAACCAAGGTCGCTGTATGCCGATGTCCCTTGAGATGCGCCTGAGTCGGCAGCACTCCTGTCCGCCGCCGGAACGTAGCCGTCATCGGCCATGTCGGAGACGACGCTGCCGGATGTATCGACCGGAACATCGTAGCCGTAGGGATAGTATCCGTACCCGTAGAGAATCACCACGCCTCTATGTCCGTGCCTGTAATAATAGCTGCGCCCGTAGCCTCTGCCGGAAACGCCGTGCCCACCGCCTCCTTCAGAGCCCCGCGAGCCGCCGCCCCTCATCCCCTGCGCATATACCGACACCGCCGGCAATACCACCGCGAGCAGCATACCCAGATACGCTCGTCTCATACGCCTTCGCCTTGCTTTCTCCACCAAGAAAGACCCTACGCTAGCAATGCTCTCGACTCTCCACTACAAGCTAAGCCCAATCGTCGGAATGGCAACTGGTTTTGGCGGCGGGCTGGTTGGTTGTGTCTGCGGGCCGACCCTGTATCCATGCCGATGTTCTTTCAGATGCAGAGGAAAATGGTTTTTGTAACCTAACGAAGAGGTACGGCGTCTAGTTATATGAGAATGGAAAAGGCCAACGTGGTAATCATCAACAGCATCGGCAGACAGGCATTCCACCAACTGCTGCCAGCGAATGCAGTCCCTGAGACCGCTGTCGGTGAAGAGATCGAATGGTTTGCTGACGTGGCGGAAACCATCATCGGCGCCATTGGATTTGGCGGGATGAACATGGGCTGGAACTACGCAGTACTGAAACCTGATACGATGGGAGAATTCCGAGTCTCCGAGAAGCAAAGGAACTTCCCCACCCGCCACACAGCGAGGGTCACATTGTTGCGTCGGATGGCGGGGGCTGAGGCGGCAGCACCGTGGCGGCTTGCGGCCTAGACTTGGGCGGCTGGATTTGGCTCGATTTGCTAGGGCCGGACCGGTATGGTTGGTAGCGTGATCGACGACACGGACAGCAATCAAGGCCGTCTCCCGGATTCGAGAATATGTCGGACTGTGTGGGTGGATCAATATCTCGATCTCTCGAAATGCCTGGTGGAAGCCCCCGACGCCTGCGAGTATGGGGTGCGTTTTGGTTTCAGCGTCTATTGTTACCATCCGGATCGGTTTAGGTTCGAGAAGCTCCGTAAAGCGATTTGAGAATTTCAGGTCCGGATTAAGCAGGACTACGCCGGCAAGATCTTGGGGCGTGGGAAATGCAAGGGTTATGTGAGGGTTGGTTTGGGCGTGAAGCGGGTCTGGATTCGGCTCGACTTGCCACGTCCGGAATGCTAGTCTTAAACCCGTATTGGTGGGAGTCGCTCGGATTCTGATCCAATGAGGCAACGGCTGAGAGAGGAACGGGGGGATGACCGACGATAAGGTCAGCAATCAGAGCCGTTTTCCAGACCCGGAACGATGTCTGACCCGGCATCTGGGAGAAACCCTCGATTTCTCGGATTGCCTGGTGAAAGGCCCCTACGCTTGCGAGTATTCGGTACGCTATACTTCTGGCGTCTATTGTCGTCATCCTGATCGCCGTAGCTTTGAAGCGACAGATCCGCGCTGATGTCTCACCTATCGTTGTTATCGCTCGACTTTCCCTGGCCGGAATGCTATTGCTCGGAGCATGGCCGACGACACAGCCAGCAATCGGAAGCGTCTTCCGGATCCCGAAAAATGCAGGACCAGGTATCTGGGGCCATCTCTCCCCTTCTCAGATTGCCTGGTGGAAAACCTCGATGGTTGCGAGTATGGAGTACGTTTTGGTTTTGGCGTCATCTGCCGTCATCCGGATCGACGTAGCTTCGAGAAGATAGATCCCCTTGATCTTCTCCAGTAGTCGTTGACCGGAGAAGCCCCGCTGTTGTCGAAGCGGCTACCGACAGAATCCGGTTGGCAGTTTTGGCGGCGGGATTGGGCAGAAAAAGAATTTGGAGAGCCGAGACTCAGGCTCGAACGTTCAAGCCATTCCTCTTCCCATCGGAAATTAGCGCACCTCGCCTAAAAAAATCCTTCGAGAATCCCTGCTCGACTCTCCGGCCTCCTTATACGTCGGGGCGTGGCAAATGCAAGAGGTATTCGGGGGTTCCTCCGCAGGCGACCAGCGACGTCAACTAATTCCCGCCCGACTGACCTCTTTTGGGACTTTCTTCCCGACCCTGTTCCGGACTGGGTTGGCCCCGTTTCTCGGTGGCCCGTTCGTCGCGGGACGGCTGGCTCTTCGGAGCCAGCTCGTGAGAGGTACGCTGACGGGGCTGGACGGAATCAGGCGCAGCGGGCGAATACGGCGACGAGCCGCGCGCACCAAAATTCTGGGAAGATCCCTTCACGGGACGTTCCGATTTTTCGACCGGCGGTTTGATCACGGTCGGTCGGGGTGCGACGCGTTGATTTCCGGGCTGTTTGTTCTCATAGACGCCTTGACCGGTCCCGCCGCGAATGACCTCTGGCTCACCTTTGTTGGCCTTCCCGGCTTGCACCGGTTCACGGCCGGGCCCGCTGGTGTTTGGTCTGATGACTTGCGGCAACGTTCCCCTGGATCGGGCCGTCGCGCCGCGGTCGAGGCTGGCGCGCGGTGGCGCCTCGGTCAGTTTGCGGGCGCTGTACTTTTGAATTTCGTCTACTCTCGGGCCGCCGTTGACGACCACGTTGTTGACGCGGCTGATCCGGGTGATGTTGACGGTCTTGTTGATGATGACGGTGTTGTTGACAATGACGTCGCGTCGATGGATGGGTTCGGAGAAATGACCGAGTTCGACGAAGACAAAGAACCGGTCCGGAACGGGGCCGTTGCGGTAGACGATTTCGCCCCCCGGCCCAAACACCGCGCCGGGCGGGAGCGGCGCCCAACCGCAGTATCCGCCCCCTTCGCGCCAGCAGACCCAGGAGGCGCCCCATTCGGTGTCCGGCACCCAGACCCAGCCGTAATACGGATCGTACGCCCAGCGACCGTAGTGGTACGTGGCCCAGGCCCACGGTTCGCTGCTGACCCAGTACCAGCCGCAGTCCGTCCACATCCAGTAGCCCTCGCAGTACGGGTACCAATTGGATGAGACATAACCGGGGTACCAGCAGCGTCCGTACCCCGGCCGGCTGACCCAGTGGCCGCAGGCTCCGAGCGGGCCGTCGAAGATGCTGACCGACCAGCCGACACCCGCGCTCGATTCGCTGGCCGCCAGAGACAGCAGCACCAGCGCTGCACTCAGTGAAATGAATGATCTTATCTTCATAATCGATAGCAGTCTCCTCCTCCTCCATCGAGTTGGGCAATCCGGCTCTGGCCGATGTTCCGGGTCGACAGCCAACGCCCGGGCCTGTTCCCGCCGAAGTGTCCGTCTGTCTTCCGAAACCTGATACGCGCGGGACGAAAACGCAACCGCAAAAAATCAAAATTGACTTGGCGGGGGCAAGCACGCATCATGCGAGCCGCGTAGGCGGTAGCGATCACGGAGAATGCGGAATGGCTAAATTGCACATCTTGTCGGGCCAATTGGAGGGGAAGGTATTTGATCTGTTGGAAGAGCGCGTGGGCGTTGGGCGCGCGTTGGACAACCAGATTCGTCTGGAGGACAGCACCGTCTCGCATCATCACGCGATGTTTGTGCTCGATGGCGTCACGTACAAGCTGCGCGATCTCAATTCCACCAATGGCACGCGCGTCAACACCATGCGCATCACCGAGACGAAGCTGACCAACGGTGACCAGGTCCGCATGGGGTCCGTCGAGATGCGCTTCGAATCCGACCTCAAGAAGACGAGTCAGCCGTTGCCGCCATCGCAGGCGGGTGTGGACATCGCCGAGTTGGGCAAGGGCGAAGGTGCTCCCCCGACGTTCGGTTCGGCTTCGCCGTTTGGACGGAAAACAGGCGGCGACGGCGGCTCGAAGGGAGCGGTGTGGGCGGTGCTCGGCCTCGGACTTGTCGCCGTGCTCGTCCTCGCGTGGAACGCGTACAGCTACTTCCAGATGAAGAAGGCGGCGCGCTGCCACAACTTCACGTTGTCAAAGTCCGGGAGCGAGAGCCAACCGACCGCACGTGGTGATCGAAGAATGCGATCAGGATGTACTCGGGCAATGGCGCCCCGTCGGCCCGCCCTACGCGACTCTCATGGCCTGCTCGATTGAATTCTGAATCCCTTGATACCGGGTCAGCGTTGCCGACGCGCCGCCAAATTCCGTTTTGACGGCCAGAACCACCGGGCCTCCGGACGTCCGCAGATAAATGCGCGAGACCCGCAAGAATGACAACCCAACGACAATCGCGATTAGAATCACCATCGGCGCCAGCAACGACACGCTTGCGCGCCCAAACACTCGCACAATCGGCGCGAAAAAATACCAGATCGGGACCAGGGGAATCAGCACGAGCACCGGAAACCACCGTCCGGGTCGAACCGAGACGACGCTTACGGAAATAACCGAGTTCGTCCGGATTGTCAGTCGCTTCGCTCGAATCTCCGACGCCGTGACTCGCAGCGCTTCATCTTGGTAGTAGACACGCTCTTCCATGCGAAACTCCCTCACCTTCCGACAGGGTGCATACTATATCAATCGACGCGGCGTGGGAATCCCAAAGGCAGCACGTGGTGATCGTGTAGCTGAGGCACAGCCAAGCTGTCATTCCGTGTTTGTCCGTTGAATCGCGTCGCCTTGGACGACGATTTCAAACGTTGGGTGAGCGATACGCCACCTATTGGCGAGATTGCAGTCGCGCGAGCGCGGTCCGCGCCTCGGCGAAATCGGGCTTGATCCGCAGGGCCTGCTCCAAATGATCGATCGCTTCCGGTATCCTGGCCGTCTGCGCGAGGGCGATCCCCAGATTGTAGTGCGCCTCGGCATAATCCGGCTTGATCCGCAACGCCTGCTCCAGATGCTCGATCGCTTCCGGCATCCTGCCCGCCTGCGCCAGGGCGGTCCCCAGATTGCAGTGCGCCTCGGCATAATCCGGCTTGATCCGCAGGGCCTGCTCGAAGTGCTCGATGGCTTCCTTACTGCTGCCCGTTTGCCACAAGGCGATCCCCAGATTGTAGTGCGCCTCGACGTAATCGGGCTGGAGTCGCAATGCCTGCCGGTAGCACTCGATGGCGTCCTTGACCTTGCCCGTTTGCGCCAAAGCGGTCCCGAGGCCCTCGTGCGCTTCCGCGTAATCGGGTTTGATCCGCAGCGCCTGCTCGAAGTGCTCGATCGCCTCCGGTACGCGGCCCGCCCGCGTCAGAGCGTTCCCCAGATTGTAGTGCGCCAGGGCGAAATCGGGCTTGAGACGCAGGCTCTGCTCGTACTGGGCAATTGCCTCTTCACGCTGGCCGGCCCGATACAAAGCGCTCGCGAGGTTGTTGTGGGCCTCGGCCAGATCGGGCCTGATCCGCAGGGCGTGTTCGTAGTGGGGGATGGCTTCCCCCATCTGGCCCGCTTGCTCCAATGCGTTCCCCAGATTGGAGTACGCCTCGGCGTCATCGGGCTTGATCTGCACGGCCTGTTCAAAATGCCCGATGGCATCGCTGCCCTTACCCTCGTGCACGAGGACGTTTCCCAGATTGTTGTGGGCCATCCAACACCGGGGATTTTTCGCCAAGGTATCGCCCCAGAGTGTTTCCGAATTTTGATAAATGCGGGCCTGCCTCCAGGTGGACACACCCAGTGTCAGCAGCACGATGGCGGCGGCGACCGTTCCGAGACTGCGACCCCATGGGCCGGCTCGGTTGCCGATGGCTGTGCCCATGCTCGCGGCCAGAGAGATCAACCCGAGGCTGGCCAGGTATTGAAAGTGGTCGGCAACAAACGAGTACCGAAAGTAATAGACATCAACGAATCCCAGCACCGGCAACAGCGCCAGCACAAAGAAACCACACCCAAACAACCCGGCCCGCGCCCAAGACTGTCGCCGCCTCGCCCACAGGAGCGCGCCCCCGGCCACCAGCCCCGCCACTGGCAGCCAGCTCCAGAATGAGCCCGCGTCCAGGTTCCAGCGCGGATACACGAACGTCAACCGCGCCGGCCAGAGTACTTTCGACGCATAAAACCAGACCGCCTTACCGGCGATGACGAGGCGCTCGGCCATCCCCAGGTTCCATTCCACAGTACTTTCCCTCTGGATGTGCCCGCGTTGCTCGATCACGGTTAGCGCCGACATCCCCAACGCCAGCATCAAGAACGGGGCGATTCGCAGGATGTCCGCCCGCCTCCAGGATCCTCGCTGCCACCAGACACACAACAGCAGCGCCAGGGGCAACACGACCGTTGACGGCTTGCTGAGCAGTGCCGCCAGCCCACACAGCAGCGCCAGCCCGTACCACCGACGCCGCGCCGCACCGGCGTCAAACCGCAGAAAACACCACACAGCCAGAAAAAAGAACAATCCCGATTGCGTGTTCTTGAGTTCAGTGATCCACGCCACCGATTCGACGTTGACCGGGTGGAGCGCCCACACCATCGCGGCCAGCCATGCTCCCGGCACGCGCAGGCGCCGCAGTATGAAAAAGACCAACACACCGTTGGCCGCATGAAGCAGGACATTCACCAGGTGATACGGCAACGGATGCAGTCCCCAAAGCCGCCGTTGGAACCAGAAGGTTGTCAGGGTCAACGGGTAGTATCGGCCGACGGCCAGCGACGACCAAATCATCTTCAGGCCATAAGGTGCGGTCATGGCCGGGTTGGCGGTTAGGTGATCGTCGTCATCCCAGATGAAGCCGGCGTGCCATGTGGGCTGGTACGCTACGAACGTGACGATCACCAACACCAACGCCAGAAGCCAAGGGCGGCGGGCGAAGTGAGTTTCCGGTGCCGGGGACGACATCGCCGCCTCTTGGTGCGGAGCGTCATCGATGGGCGTCGGCCTTGTCATCGAGCCGATAGTAGCATGTCAACGATACGCCGAGCGACAACGTCGGCCTTCTTCCCTACTGCCAGATAAACCGGCGTCTATGGACTGATTGCGAGTTCACAAGCAACAATCTCAACCTGCGCCCCGTCGTTGAGACGTGTTCTACCCCGCCAGCCACTGGGCGGCTTGTTGGGCCCAGTAGGTGAGGATGATATCAGCGCCGGAGCGGCGGAACCCGGTGAGCATTTCGAGGACGACCTGTTTTTCGTCGAGCCAGCCGTTTTGCGCGGCGGCTTTGACCATCGCGTATTCGCCGCTGACGTTGTAGCAGGCCACGGGATAACGGAACTTTTCTTTCACGCGCCAGATCAGATCCTGGTAGCCGAGCGCGGGCTTGACCATCACGATGTCCGCGCCTTCCTCGATGTCGAGAGCGACTTCGCGCAGGGCTTCGTCGGCATTGGCGTAATCCATCTGATAGGTGCGCCGGTCGCCGAATTGCGGCAACGATTCGGCAGCCTCACGGAACGGGCCGTAGTAGGACGACGCGAATTTCGCGGCGTAGCTCATGATCGGCGTGCTGGAAAAACCGATTTCGTCGAGAGCGGCGCGAATGGCGGCGACGCGCCCGTCCATCATGTCGCTCGGGGCGACGATATCGGCGCCGGCTTCGGCGTAGGCCTGCGCGGATTTGGCGAGCAAGCGGAGAGTCGCATCATTATCGACAACGTAGGTCTTCGGCGCGCCGGGTGGTCGCGCCCGGCCGCCGACAGCCGACGGCTCCGTTCTCACGACGCCGCAATGGCCGTGGCTCATGTATTCGCAGAGGCAGACGTCGCAGATGACGATGAGTTCGGGCAACGCCTTTTTCAGGGCGCGAACCGCTTTCGGCACGATGCCGTTGGGCGCATGAGCCCCGCTCGCTTTCTCGTCCTTCTTGTCCGGGATGCCGAACAGGATGACCGCGGGCACGCCGAGTTTCGCCGTCCGACTGGCCTCTTTCACAAGTTCGTCGACGGAAAGCTGGAATTGTCCGGGCATGGAGCTGATGGGTTTGCGAAGGCGCGTCCCTTCGCGCACGAACAACGGCATCACCAGGTCGCTGACAGACAATTCGGTTTCGCGGATGAGCGCGCGGAGTTTGGCGTTTTGGCGGAGGCGGCGCGGGCGATAGATCGGAAAGCGCATGGGTCAGGCCCCGGGGATGGTGGGTTCGACTTCGTTGATCAGCGCGATGATGTCATCGGGTTGCTGCGCCGCCATGAGCCGGGCGCGGAAGCCGGTGTTGTTGACCAGCCGGGACAGGCGCGAGAGCAGTTGCAGGTGCTGGCGCACGTTGGGGGCGCAGAGCAGGAAGAAATGGTACACGGGCTTGCCATCGAGCGCCCCGAAGTCCACGCCCTTGTTGTGCCGGCCATAGGCGAGCACGGGGTTATCAACCAGCCCGATGAGGGCGTTGCGGGCGTGGGGGATGGCGACGCCTTCACTCACGCAAGTGGGGCAGAGGTCTTCGCGGGATTTGAGCGCCTGGAAGAGCGTCTCGAACAGGCGTTCCTCACGCGGGTCGATGACGAGCGCGCACAATTCGCGCAGCACGCCGTTCTTGTCGGTCGCGGTGAGGCTGAGGCTGATGCGCGCAGGGGTGATGACATTGGCCACGGTCAGGGGTGGCCGCAGGCCGGTGGATTCGGGCGGCAACTGCTGCTGGTCGACGGGCACGCTGTTGGGATCGGCCAGCCACGAGTTGACCAGGTCGCGCTGGAAGCGCCACTGGCGGGCGAGTTTTTGTGCGGGGATGCGGCCTTCCTGCGCCATGCGGCTGACGGTTTTTTCGCTCAGCTTGAGGTACTCGGCAACCTCGCGGAGCGTCATGATTTCGTTTTCCATAAATGGGATCGATTTCCTCGGGGAAGATAGTACGGCGGCGGTGCCGCTTGCGCAAGCGGTGAAACGGGACGGCGTTCGGCAACACCGTCTAGAACTTGCGAAGACACCACGTGTCCTCAGACAACTCACGAAGATTACGGCGCAATGACTTCGATGCGGTAATACCGGGCCGGTTGATTGGTGGCGCCGCCGCGGTCCACCATGTTGGTGACAATGCCCAATCCAGTCCCGCCGCTGAGGATGTTGGTCTGGCCAGTGCTCGTGAAGTCATTGGAGTAGCTGCCACTGGCCGTGCCCGTGGTGAATTCCAGCACGTTGGTGCGCGACGCGACGCCCGGGGACCATGTGCTGTCGCCGTTGGCCCCGAGATACGTCACGTTCATGTTGGCACCCTGTCTCGCGAGGCTGATGATGTGCAGGTACGCCGCGGCGTCGGTCGGATTGAAGCCCGCCAGGAACTTGTTGGTGTTACTCATGCCGTCGCCCAACGGGTCCGCCCCCGGGGCGGCCCGCGGACAACTGGTGCAGCCGAAGTATTCAAGCTGCCACGTCTGATATGCCGGCAGTGGTGGATTGACCGCGAAGACAGTGCTGGTGCCGGAGTGGCCGTAGTCATCTTGGGCGATGAGGACCACGTTGGTGGCGGCTTGCAGCACCGTGACGGTGCCAGGCCAGACGCCGCTGACGAAATCGCCTGAATTGGTTGGCGTCATGGTTATGAGAGTTGATATCGGCATGGCACTGATGTCATCGAGTCCCAAGTAGGACGGGTCATCGCGGAATCCAAACTCTAAAACCGCGCTGGTCCCGGTCGCCGACACTGAAAATTGCAGGTTGGTCCATCCGAGGGCGGGCATATTTGTTTCATCGAAAAGGATGTTTCCATTCCAAGACACCAGAAACTCATTCGGAGTTAAGCCATCAGGACTATTCAACCATACGGAGAGCACATAGGGTGTTCCCGTTGTCGTATCGAGTGTCTGGGCAAGATAGCCGAGGGAACCGACGGACCCCAACGCCGCAAGATAATTCCCTGAGTGTGGCGAGATTCCAGAAGACGAACCATCGTCCACAAAATCGTCCGCGGTGTCTGTCCCGAACAACGCCCAGTCTGTGAAATCCCCCGTTTCGAATCCGCCGTTCTGCACGACGTTCTGCCCCCCTGTGCCACCCGACGTGGCGCTCAGCGCCACGGTTCCGTTGAAACTGGTGATGGTGTCGTTGCCGGCATCCTGGGCGGTGACGCTCACGGGAAATGGCGTGTTTTGGTATTGCGTGGAGGCGATGGCGCCCCAAGCGAAATGGTCCAGTGGGCCCAACTGGACCGTGATGAGGTTCGTCTGGACATCCGTGCTGGATCCCAGCGGCCCACCCACAATCAGCGTGACCGTGTCCGACCCGACCGCAGTGTAAGTGTGCTGCACGTTGACGGCCAACGTGTTGGTGGTCGCGCCATCGCCGAAATTCCAGAAACGATTGGTAATCGTTCCCCCCGAGGTGTCGGTGAAATTCACCACCACCGGCCTCGGGCCATTGGTGGGTGTGGCCGTGAAACTCGCAATGGGCGGACAGAAACCGTTGGTGAGGGTATAGCTGAGCGTATTGGATCCGCCGGTGTACCTGACGTGAAATGTGATCGCGACCGGCGTGCCGCATACGTACGCGCTGTTGGTGGTGCAGATTTGGAACGGGGTGGTATTGGTCACCGTGCCGCCCGTACTAATGTTTGGATAACCCGACAACGGCTGGGTGACGGTCACGCCAACGGCGGGGGTGGTGATTGAGGCGGTGATGTTGCTCGCGGTGGCCCCGAGGTTTTGGACCAGGAGCCTGATTTGTACGCATTCATTGGGATCAACCACACCATCGCCGTTGCCGCCGCTGATGACCTCACCGGCCGGGAACAGAATCGGCTGCTGACCGGCGCGGGCCAGCGCATAGATGAGGTTTGTTCCCGTTGGCGTGCCCCAACCAGTACAGAGGTCGTAACCGGCCACGGCGGTATATTGGGTTGTGCTGCCGCTCCATTCATTGTTGCCGGTGGTGATATCGTGAAAACAGTTGGTGTAGTTGGCGCCTTTGCCGATCGTATAGAGGGCGGGGTTGAGGAAGCCGACCGGCCCCAGGCCGGTCCCGGCTGCCAGCTGATTCACCAGCGCCGTGAAAGCCGCCCAAAGCGGCGCCGCGCAACTGGTGCCGCCAACGCCGTCATAATCGGTACCGTCAGCCCGAACGTACACATTGTCAGCTGTCAGAGCCACATCGGGAACGTTACGCATGGTGCTCGAACCGTGATTGGTGGTCGTGGCGACGCCTTGTTGCCACGGCGGGATCGAATAGTAGGTGCTGACCCCGCCGCTGCTGCCCACACCATCATCCGACGAACCAAATTCGACATCCCAGTTCCAAGTCGTTTCCGAAACCCAAATATTGGTGGGACCGGCCGTGGTTAGCGTTGTCCCGCCGACCGCCGTGAGGTTCGTGCTATCCGCTGGGAATGAGATCGCCCCAGTAAATGCATCGGAATCGCCGGAAGCGCAGAAGAACGACTGGCCCTGCGTGGCCATTTGTACAAGAGCCGCCTCGGCGGTCGGGTCGGGACCGCCGCCACCCCAAGAACAACTGATTTGCTTGGCATAATTGTCGTTGGCCATCCGTTGCATCAGGTCTTCCCACGGGCTGGGGTTGGGTGCGATATAGAGGATCACGTTGGATACTCCCGGCGCCATGGAGATGACCATCTCAATGTCCAGGGACACTTCGATTTCTCCTCCGTCGCCACTAGGGCCTCCAGTGGCTCCATCGATCAAGATATTCGTCAGTGTGACATTCGGCAACCCTGCCAGCGTCTCGTAGTACGTGATGTCACTTGCGGTATAACCGTCAAACTGTAACAGCCCCACATTCAGCCCGGAGCCGGTGAGAGTTGTGCCCGGAACGTAGGCTGCTCGGAAATCGCTCCCCACGTAGTTACTACTCGGTCCCGAACCGGCATTTGGGGCTATGTTGGGCACGCTGCCGGGGTGCTTCAATCTGAAATTCGGGCGCGGAATCGAGTAGTTATCCAGACCGCCGATATGCAAAATCGGAATCACCAAGTCTAAGGATGGTTCCGTATCTGGCGCATAGAACGTGCGCGCTTCCGTCGGGTGCTCGTACACGCGCATCGTCACATGGAGGGCCTTCTCAACATCCGCAGCGGTCCAAGTGCACCGTATAGGGAACGTCTTGATCGTCGGATCTGCGGACGCGATGAACCGCCGGTTCGTAGAAAATCAAAACAACGTTGGTGCTCAAACGGTCGTGTTGCGGCTGGAACATTCAAAC